>NZ_JBYSWB010000026.1:0-92199 GCF_058986725.1 Pseudomonas sp. GW821-FHT01A09 | reverse complement strand
GGGAGCCGCGCTGAGCCATGGACGGCGATTCGCGGCGTGCCACCGATTCAGAAGCCGGAACGCGGGAACCCCGAGCGCCAGCGAGGGGCCAATGTGGGGCGCCGCCCAGGCTGGAGCGCAAGCAGGGCCACACCCCAATCCCCAGCCCCCAAAGTGCCCGGCCCTAAAGCGCCGCCGCAAAATGACCGCCCGCACCGCCACCAGATCACCATCATCCTCACACCACGAGGCTGACGGAGGGACAATGCCGAAAAGGCCGCTGCACAGGGATAACCCCACTATGTGCGCTACCGAACAGACAGCCATCGACGCCCGTACCCACACTGACGGTGCAAAGCTCCGCTCACCCAGGCACGTACCGGTGCCGGCATCCCCGCTGCGCACCCCGCCATGCTGTGCACTCCGCCTGCGTTGGCGAGACTGCTGGCGCGAGTGTCAGACCTAGGATTTTATGTCGAGCATATGGGCTCCTACCCGGTTGCTGCTGTCCCGGCTGGCTGTGTTTTACCGAACCGGCAACTACCCCCCGGTCAAATTCGCCTACGAGCAGATACTGCGCGCCGAGCTGTTCAATGCCGACCAGATGGCCGATCACGGCATTGCCCTGGCCGGGCAGCATCGGCTCAGCGCCTTGTCATCCCGAGACTCGCTGCTGGGCCGACTGGATGACAACGAACGGCTGCTCAACCGCAGTTGCAGCGCACTGACCCAGGCCCAGCGCAGCAACCGCCGTGTCACCCCCGCCGCCGAGTGGCTGCTGGACAATTACTTTCTGGTCGAGGAGAACATCCGCACCGCCAGAACGCACCTGCCCAAAGGCTACAGTCGCGAACTGCCCCGCCTGGTCAACGGCCTGCCGCGGGTCTATGACATCGCCCTGGAAACCATCTCCCACGGCGACGGCCGCTTCGACGAACAAAGCCTGCAGCAATTTATCGTCGCCTACCAGACCGTCATGCCGCTGGCCCTCGGCGAGCTCTGGGCGATCCCCATCATGTTGCGCCTGGCGCTGATCGAGAATCTGCGCCGGGTGGCCTCGCGGGTCATGGCCAACTGGGACGACCGCAACCTGGCCGATGACTGGGCCGAGCGCCTGATCGAAGTCTCCGAGCGCGACGTCAAAAGCGTGGTGCTGACCGTGGCCGACATGGCCCGTTCAGCGCCGCCATTGACGGCCGCCTTTGTCGCCGAACTGACCCGCCGCCTGCAAGGGCAAAGCGCGGCCCTGGCGCTGGCGCTGAACTGGATCGAGCAAATGCTCGGCGAAAGTGGCTCGAGCATCGAGCGCCAGGTGCAGCTCGACGCCCAGCAGCAATCCGCCGACCAGGTGTCCATCGGTAACAGCATCGGCAGCCTGCGCTTGCTGTCGGCGACCAACTGGCGGGATTTCGTCGAATCCGTGAGCCATGTCGAGCACACCCTCAACAACGATCCCGCCGCCGTCTACCCGGCCATGGACTTCGCCACCCGCGACAACTACCGGCACATGATCGAGCGCCTCGCCCGGCGCAGCGGGCATTCGGAAATCCAGGTGGCGCAGCGGGCCGTCGAGCTGTCCGCCGAGCAGCACCCGCAGGTGCCCGTCGGCACGCCCACCGAGCATATCGGCTACTTTCTGATTGGCGCGGGCATCGCGGAACTCGAGCGGCGGCTCAAGGCCCGGTTGCCCTTCCATGAACGCTGGAAGCGCCTGTTGCAACGCTCGCCGCTGGCGTTCTACCTGGCACCGGCGTCCTTGCTGACGGTGGTCCTGGCCCTGCCATTGCTGGCCTCGGCTGGCCGCGACGGGCTGTCCTATGCCGCGCTCCTGGGGCTGGCCGCACCCTGCCTGGTGATGACCAGCCGGCTGGCGTTCAGCCTGGTCAACTGGTGGGCGACCTTCAGCCTGGCGCCGGCCATGCTGCCGAAAATGGACTACAGCGATGGCATTCCCGAGCAGGCCCGCACCCTGGTGGTGATCCCGACTTTGATCGCTACGCGTCTCGATGTCGACGAGTTGGTCGAGGGGCTGCAAGTGCGTTTTTTGGCCAACCGCGACGATAACCTGTTCTTCGCCCTACTCACCGACTTCCTCGACGCCCCGACCCAGGTGCAGGTCCAGGATGCCGAATTGCTCGAACACGCGTCACTGGCGATCGGCCTGCTCAATCGCCAGTACGCCGAAGGAGCGACCGACCGCTTCTTCCTGCTGCATCGCCCGCGGCGCTGGAACCCCGGCGAAAACGTGTGGATGGGCCACGAGCGCAAGCGCGGCAAGTTGAACGACCTCAATGAATTGCTGCGTGGCCAGGGTGCCGAGCGTTTCAGCAGCGTTATCGGCGACACCCGGGCGCTGCGATCGGTGCGCTACGTGATCACCCTCGACACCGATACGCAATTGCCCCGAGACGTCGCTCGCCAATGCACCGGGGCCATGATGCACCCGCTGAACCGACCGATTTTCGATGCCGAACACGCGCGCATCATCGCTGGCTATGCCTTGCTGCAACCGCGGGTGGGCATCAGCCTGACCAGCACTCCGCGCTCGCTGTACTCGCGCCTGTTCGGCAATGGCGGCGGAGTCGACCCCTACACCCGCGCGGTGTCGGACATCTACCAGGACCTGTTCCAGCAAGGCTCGTTCATCGGCAAAGGCATCTACGACGTGGACGCCTTTGCCCAGGCGCTGGACGGTCGCCTGCCCGACAACCGCATCCTCAGCCATGACCTGATCGAGGGCAGTTTCGCCCGCTCGGGGCTGTTGAGCGACGTCGAGCTGTACGAGCAATACCCCTCCCATTACAGCGCCGACGTCAAACGCCGCCATCGCTGGATACGCGGCGACTGGCAACTGCTGCCCTGGACCTTGCCCTGGACCCGCAACCTGCACGGTGACTGGTCGCACAACCGTCTGGGCATCATGGCCCACTGGAAACTCTTCGATAATCTGCGCCGCAGCCTGGAGCCACTGGCATCTTTGGCGATTCTCGCCTGGGGCTGGTTCGCCAGCAGCGAGCCGCTGGCCTGGACCCTCACGGTGCTCGGCCTGCTGGTGGTGCAACCGCTGCTCAAGACCCTCACCGATGCCCTGCACCCGCCGGTCAAGGTGCCTTACTGGCACTACCTGCGCGACCTTGGCGCCAGCCTGTTGCAGGACCTGGCCCGAGTCGCGGCGACCCTCAGCTGGTTGCCACACGAGATGTACTACAGCACCGACGCCATCGCCCGCTCGCTGTGGCGCATCAGCTTCAGCCGCCGCCTGATGCTGCAATGGCAGCCCTCGCGGGAGGTCGAGCGACACTCGGAAAACCGCCTGGCCCGGCGTTACCGCGAGATGTGGATCGGCCCCTCGTTCGCTGCGGCGTTGCTGGTGGCCCTGATCCCGGCGCCGCTGACCCTGGTCATCGCCTTGCCGCTGCTGCTGTGCTGGGCAGCCGGACCCTGGGTAGCCTGGCGCCTGAGTTCGGCACCGCAGCACCGGCGTTTCGAACCCACGGCCGAGGGGCTGCGCTTCCTGCGCGTGCTGAGCCGCCGCACCTGGGCATTTTTCGATGATTTCGTCGGCCCTAAGGACAACTGGTTGCCACCGGACAACATCCAGGAAGAACCCAAGGCCAGCATCGCCCACCGCACCTCGCCCACCAACATGGGCATGGCCCTGCTCGCCCACCTGGCCGCCCACGACTTCGGCTACCTGAGCACGCAGCGGTTGGCCAGCCGGCTGGCGGCGTCGCTGGACAGCATGAACGGGCTCGAGCGCTACCAGCGGCACTTCTACAACTGGTATGACACCCAGACCCTGCAACCGCTGCGCCCGCATTACATCTCCACCGTCGACAGCGGCAACCTGGCGGGCCTCCTGCTGACCCTGCGCGCGGGCCTGATGCAGATCCCGGACTCGATACTGTTCGGCCCGGCCATCCGCAGCGGCCTGCGCGATACCTTGGACACGTTGCTCGAGGGCCAGGGTGCGGACCAGCTATCATCATTGCGTCAACGCCTGGACGACGCCCAAGCGCCGCTCGACCCCGATGAGCTGCTGGCCCTGCTGCGCAACGCCCAGACGCAAGCCTTGGAGAGCTTCGCGGGCACAGCCCGCTCCCACAGTGACAGACCACGCCCTGTGGGAGCGGGCTCTGCCCGCGAAACAGCCAGTACTGACAGCGGCTATTGGCAACAGGCATTCAGCGCCCAATGCAGCGACTGGATCGACGAACTCGAACGCTACCAACTGCCGCCTTGCCTCATCGACCACAGTCCTGCCCGCCGGACCCTGCGCGACCTTGCGCAGTTGACTCAGGACGACTGGCCCACCGAACATCACAGCCGCGTCGCCAGCGTGCGCAGTTGCGCACTGGACGCCCTCGCACGCCTCGACACGCTCAGCGGCCTGGCCGGCGAGCTGGCACAGATGGACTTCGGCCTACTGTACGACCGCAAGCGCGATCTGTTCGCCATCGGCTACACCCCCGAAGAACGGCGCCTGGATTCGGGTTACTACGACCTGCTGGCCTCCGAGGTGCGGCTGACCAATTTCGTCGTCATCGCCCAGGGCCAGATCCCGCAGCGCGCCTGGTTTACCCTCGGGCGTCTGGCCGGGGACTGCGGCGGCGTGACCACGCTGATGTCGTGGTCCGGCTCGATGTTCGAATACCTGATGCCGATGCTGGTGATGCCCAACTATGACGGCAGCCTGCTCGACCAGACCTGCCGCGCCGCCGTGACCGTACAGATCGAACAAGGCAACCGCCTGGGCACCCCCTGGGGCGTGTCCGAGTCCGGCTACTACAGCCTCGACGCCCAGTTCAATTACCAGTACCGAGCGTTCGGCGTGCAGGGCCTGGGCCTCAAGCGCGGCCTGGGCGATGAAATCGTCGTTGCGCCTTACGCCAGCGCCCTGGCGTTGATGGTCGATGCCGATGCGGCCAGCAGCAACCTGCAACGCCTGGCGCGCCAGGGCGCGATGGGCCGCTACGGGCTGTACGAGGCGGTCGACTACACCGAGGCCCGCCTGCCACCCGGCCAGCCCTTCGCCCTAGTGCAGTCGTTCATGGCGCATCACCAGGGCATGAGCCTGCTGGCGCTGACCAGCGTGCTGCTCGATCAGCCCATGCAACGGCGTTTCGAATCCGATCCAGCGCTGCAGTCCGCCCTGCTCCTGCTGCAGGAACGGGTGCCCAAAGCCAGTGCGCCCTATCTGCAAACCGCGCAATCGGCGCCCGCCAGCAACGCCGAGGGGCAGGACACCCAGCTGCGGGTCTTCGCCCACCCCGGGCACAAGCGTCCTGCCGTGCAGCTGCTCTCCAACGGCCACTATCACGTGCTGCTCAGCAGCGCCGGCGGTGGCTATAGCCGCCGCGACGATATCGCCATCAGCCGTTGGCACGAGGACATCACCCAGGACAACTGGGGGACCTTCTGCTACCTGCGTGACGTCGTCACGGGCGCCTTCTGGTCCGCAGCCTTCCAGCCGACCCTGCGCCAGACCGAATCGCACGAGGCGATCTTCAGCAATGCCCGTGCGGAGTTTCGGGCCCGGGAGCTGGATTTCGACTCGCACATGGAGGTCGTCGTCTCGCCGGAGGACAACATCGAGTTGCGTCGCCTGCACGTCACCAACCGCGCCAGCGCGGCCAAGACCCTGGAGATCACCACCTACGCCGAAGTGGTGCTGGCCCCCGCCGTAGCGGATGCCATGCACCCGGCGTTCAGCAAACTGTTCGTGCAGACCGAACTGCTGCCAGCCTTGCAGGCGATCGTCTGCAGCCGTCGGCCGCGCGCCAGTGACGAGCGGCCACCCTGGATGTGCCACCTGCTCGCCGCCCATGGCGTCGATATCCAGGCCATTTCCTACGAAACCGACCGCGCCCGCTTCATCGGCCGCGGGCGCAGCCTGGCCGCACCTGCCGCCCTCGATGCCAGCTGCGAGCAACTGTCGGGCAGCGCCGGGCCGGTGCTCGACCCGATCGTCGCGATCCAGTGCCGTATCACCCTGCAACCCGGTCAGCAGGCCACCATCGATCTGGTCACCGGGGTCGCGGACAACCGCGACGAGTGCCTGGCGCTGATCAATAAATACCGCGACCGGCACCTCGCCGATCGCGTCTTCGATCTGTCCTGGACCCACGGCCAGGTGCTGCTGCGCCAGCTCAACGTGTCCATGGCCGATGCGCGCCTGTTCGAGCAGATGGCCTCCTCCCTGGTGTACGCCAACCCGGCGTTGCGCGCGGACAGCGCCGTGCTCATCAGCAACCGGCGCAACCAGCAGGGCCTGTGGGGGCAGTCGATTTCCGGCGACCTGCCGATCGTGCTGTTGCAGGTGCACAGTCTGGACAACATCGAGTTGGTGCAGACCATGATTCAGGCCCACGCCTATTGGCGCCAGAAGGGCCTGGTGGTGGACCTGCTGATCTGGAACGAAGACAAGGTCGGCTATCGCCAGCAGTTGCAGGACGCGATCATGGGCCTGGTCACCTCCGGCAGCGAAGCCGCGCTGGTGGATCGCTCCGGAGGGATTTTCGTGCGCACGGCGCAGCAACTGTCGAGCGAGGATCGCACCCTGATTCTGTCCGTGGCGCGGCTGGTGTTCAGCGAAGGCGCGGGCTCGCTCGCCGAGCAGGTGCATCGCCGTCGCGTCGCCCCGGTGTATGCGCCGTTCGTGGCGACGGCAAAATACCGCCCTGTGCCGACGCCGGCCCAACCTGCGCAGCTGCCGCGCCTGCTGGGCAATGCCTACGGTGGCTTCAGCGCCGATGGCAGCGAGTACCTGATCGATGCCAGCGCGGCGCGGCCGACACCGGCGCCCTGGGTCAATGTCATCGCCAACGCACAGATGGGCTCGGTGGTGTCCGAGTCCGGCAGCGCTTACAGCTGGGCCGAGAACGCCCACGAGTTCCGCCTCACGCCTTGGCACAACGACCCGGTGCTCGACCTCGGGGGCGAGGTGATCTACCTGCGCGACGAAGAGACCGGGCACTTCTGGTCCGCCACCCCCAGCCCCTGCCCCGGCAACGGCCGCTACCTGACCCGCCATGGCTTCGGCTACAGCGTGTTCGAGCGTGAAGGCGACGGCCTGCATACCGAGCTGTGGGTATACGTGGCGCTGGATGCGCCGATCAAGTTTTCGCGGCTGATCGTGCGCAACCTGTCGCCACGCAGCCGCACCTTGAGCGTCACCGGTTATGTGGAATGGGTACTGGGCGACCTGCGCAGCAAGTCGGCCATGCACGTGGTGACCCAGTCGGACCCGGTCAGCGGCGCGCTGTTCGCCCGCAACGCCTATTCGGTGGAGTTCAGCGAGCGGGTGGCGTTCTTCGACACCGACGGCATCGACCACCGCATCACCGGCGACCGCACCGAGTTCATCGGCCGCGGCGGCAGCCTGAAAGCGCCCGCCGCCATGCAGCATGCAGGGCTGTCCGGGCGCATCGGCGGTGGTCTTGACCCGTGCGCGGCAATCCAGGTCACGGTGGAACTGGCCGCCGGGCAAAGCCAGGAAGTGATCATGCGCCTGGGCGCCGAGCACAACGCCGAGGCCGCTACCGGCCAGGTGCAACGCTATCGCGGCGCCCAGGCCGCCGCCGAGCAATTGCACAAGGTGCGCGAGCACTGGCGCTCACTGCTGTCGGTGATCCAGGTGCAGACGCCGGCGCCGGAGGTCGACGTGATGGTCAACGGCTGGCTCATGTATCAAGTGATCGCCTGCCGATTCCTCGCGCGCAGCGGGTTCTACCAATCCGGGGGCGCCATCGGCTTTCGCGATCAATTGCAGGACAGCATGGCGATGATCCATGCCAGCCCGGCGCTGGTGCGCAAGCACTTGCTGCTGTGCGCCGGCCATCAGTATCAGGAAGGCGATGTCCAGCATTGGTGGCATCCCCCGCTAGACCGCGGGGTGCGCACCGATTGCTCCGACGACTTCCTCTGGTTGGTGGCCGCCACCACCCGCTATGTCGAGGTCACCGGCGATATAGCGGTGCTGGACGAACCCGTGGGCTATCTGCAAGGGCGCCTGCTGAACCTGCACGAGGAGTCTTATTACGATCAGCCGAGCATTGCGCCGCTGCGTGAATCGCTCTATCGCCACTGCGTACGCGCCCTCGAACACAGCTTGCGGCGCGGCGAGCATGGCTTGCCGCTGATGGGCGGCGGCGACTGGAACGACGGCATGAATCGCGTCGGCTATCAGGGCCGTGGCGAAAGCGTCTGGCTGGGCTTTTTCGGCAGCGATGTACTCAAGCGCTTCGCTCTGGTGGCCGGGCAGTATGGCGACGCCGCGTTCGCCCTACGCTGCAATGAAAACGCCGTGCTGCTCAACCAGCGACTGGAGAAGTCCGCCTGGGACGGCGCCTGGTATCGCCGCGCCTGGTTCGACGACGGCCAGCCGCTGGGCTCGGCGAGCAACAGCGAGTGCCGCATCGACTCCATCGCCCAGAGCTGGTCGGTGCTGTCCGGCGCGGGCTCGGCGATCCGTCAGCACCGCGCCATGCAGGCGCTGGGCCGCTACCTGGTCAAACCCGAGATCCGCGCCGTGCTGCTGCTCGACCCACCCTTCGACAAAGGCGCCGAAGACCCGGGCTATATCAAGGGCTACGTGCCCGGGGTGCGCGAGAACGGCGGGCAATACACCCATGCCGCCGTGTGGGCGGCCATGGCCTTCGCGCAACTGGGCGACAGCGCCAAGGCCTGGGAGCTGCTGCACCTGATCAACCCTGCCGACCCGCGCAACAACGCCGCCATCGACACCTACAACGTCGAGCCCTACGTGATGGCTGCCGATGTCTATGGCGCTGCGCCCCACGCCGGACGCGGCGGCTGGACCTGGTACACCGGCTCGGCCGGGTGGATGTATCGCCTGGCCACCGAGTCGCTGCTGGGCCTGCAGCGCGTGGGCGATACGCTGCGCATCGAGCCGTTGCTGCCCGCCCACTGGCCGGGTTTCACGCTGAGCTATCGATTCGGCGCCACGACCTATCACTTCGATGTGCGCCGGGGCACGACGGCGGGCGGCTCGATGACGCTTGACGGCGAGCTCATCGACGGCAACCGGGTGCATTTGATCGACGACGGTATCGAGCGGTGGGTGCGAGTGGATTGCCCCGTGGCCGCCGTCCGCGAGACCACACTGGACGAGGGTTTATCCCTGTAGCGGCGCAGACAGGAGTACGCTGGGTCGGCTCGACTGTTTTCCCTCCATGGAACTCGATCATGTCCGATCCACCGCTACCGTCCGACAATCACCTGCTCGCCGCCCTCGCCCATGAAGAACTGCAACGCCTGGCGCCCGACCTTGAAGTGGTCGCGCTGGCGCTCGGCGAGGTGCTGTACGAGCCCGGCGACATCCCCCGCCACGTGTACTTCCCCACCGACTCCATCGTTTCCTTGCTGCACGTCACCGAAAGCGGCGCATCGGCCGAAATCGCCGTGGTCGGCAATGAAGGTCTGGTCGGCATCGCCCTGTTCATGGGCGGCGAAAGCACCTCCAGCCGCGCCGTGGTGCAAAGCGCCGGCAATGCCTTGCGCCTGCCGGGGCAGAAGCTCAAGGATGAATTCAATCGCCATGGCGACTTGCTGTTGCTGATGCTGCGCTACACCCAGGCGCTGATCACCCAGATGTCCCAGACCGCCTTGTGCAACCGGCACCACTCCATCGACCAGCAACTGTGCCGCTGGCTGCTGCTGTCCCTGGACAGGTTGCCCGGCAACCAACTGACCATGACCCAGGAGCTGATCGCCAACATGCTCGGCGTGCGCCGCGAAGGCGTCACCGAAGCGGCCGGCAAGCTGCAGCGCCAGAGCGTGATCGAATACAGCCGCGGGCAGATCAAGGTGCTCGATCGCCCGCAGTTGGAGCGGCTCAGCTGCGAGTGCTATTCGGTGGTCAAGACCGAGACCGATCGGTTGCTGCATTACACGCGGCGCCGCGACAGGTGAGTCTGACGGGCGGCTGAATCGCCCTCAGGTTTCAAGCGACCCGATATTCCACGGTAAGGTGCGTGACCTCATGGACGGGTTGCAGCGCCTGCCGTACATCATCTGCCGACAGCTGCGCCGAGCCGGACACGCTGACGATCGCCGCGCGCGCCTGCGGCCCGACGCGCCACACATGCAGATCGCTGATCTGCAGGGTGCCCGTTTGCGCCAGCAGCTCGCGAATCTCTTGCGCCACGTGCTCGTCGGTCTTGTCCAGCAACACCGCAGAGGTGTCCTTGACCAGCGACCATGCCCAGTTGGCGATGACCACCGCGCCGACGATACCTATCAGCGGATCCAGCCATACCCACCCGAGGAATTTCCCGGCCAGCAATGCGCCGATGGCCAGCAGCGAGGTCACCGCATCGGCCAGCACATGCACGTAGGCCGAGCGGAAATTATTGTCCTCGCCGTGGCCGTGGCCGTGGCCGTGGCCGTGATGATGATCGTGGGCAGGCTCATGGCTGTGGCCGTGAGCATGCCCTGCTCCGCCGGACAGCAGCAGCGCGCTGACGACGTTCACCGCCAGGCCCAGCACCGCGATCCAGGTGGCCGTACCGAACTGCACCTGAGTGGGCTCGAACAGGCGCGTAAGCGATTCGAATGCGATACCGATCGAGATCAGCCCCAGGATCAGCGCCGAAGCGAATCCACCCAGGTCGCCGACCTTGCCGGTGCCAAAGCTATAAGCGCTGTTCGTCGCATGGATGCGCGCGAACCGATAGGCCGCGGCGGCGATGCCCAAGGCGCCGGCATGGGTCGCCATATGAAAGCCGTCGGCCAGCAGCGCCATGGAGCCGGTGAGGTATCCAGCGAAAATTTCGCCGACCATCATGACCACGGTCAGGATCACCACCCACAGGGTGCGTCGAGCGTTGTCATCGTGGCCCGCGCCGAGGAAGTCATGGTTGTGGGAATAAGCTGAGGTGTCGGTTTTCATCGTGCGCTCACTTGCTGTACCGGCGGATCGCTTCGAGAAGTTCCTCGACGCCCTGCTGTCGTTCGTCGTCGCTCAGGCCTGCCTTGGCGACATGCTCGCGAGCGTGGTCCTCGATGATTTCGTCGAGCAACCCGTTCATGGCGCCGCGCGTGGCCGCGACCAGGTGCAGCGTCCTGGCGCAGTCGGCATCGCTTTCCAGCGCCCGCTCGATGGCCTGGACTTGCCCGGCGATGCGTTTGACCCGCTTGAGCAGGTCCTCTTTGGCCGATCTGATGTGGCCCATAGCATACCCCCCTACCCTATATTGACGGGCATGATGCGCGTTTGTCTCTGCGTGAGCAAGGGGTCGGTGTGAGGGCCGCCTGCACATGTCAAAAATGTCCATGGTCTTGATATGAATGTCAGTACGATTAATTTATCGAGGCAACATCAAAAAGCCATTATTTGGATCTACCCATAGCAGGCTAACTAATTAACCCGGTTAATCGATAGCATGCACGGTGCCATTAAAATAAATGCTCTAATTTCTTGCCTTGCCGCGAATCGTTGCTATTACTACTAATCCATAACGCACAAGGGGCAAGGGAATGTCGGGCGCAAAAAAAATGAGCGTCACTCAGCTGACCATGTTGACCGCCGTCAATATGCTGGGCTCGGGAATCGTGTTATTACCCTCCAAACTTGCTGAAGTGGGCGCTATCTCCATCCTCTCGTGGATTGTAACGGCAACCGGCTCGCTGGCGCTGGCCTATGCATTTGCCCGTTGCGGGATGCTCAGTCGCAAGACCGGCGGCATGGGTGGCTACGCCGAATATGCCTTCGGCAAAGGCGGCAACTATATAACCAACTATACCTATGGCGTTTCTCTGCTTATCGCCAATGTCGCCATCAGCATCACCGCGGTCGGTTATATTCAGGTGCTTTTCAATCTACAACTTAGTTCCCTACAGGTCGGGCTTACGACGATTGCGTTGCTGTGGATCACCACGTTCGCCAATTTCGGCGGCGCGCGGATCACCGGCAAGATCGGCGCGATCACCGTATGGGGCGTCATCGCCCCGGTGCTGCTGGTCTCTACGCTAGGCTGGTTCTGGTTCGACAGCAGCGTCTACGCGGCCGGCTGGAACCCCCACGGCAAAGGCTGGTTCCAGGCTGCCGGGGCATCGGTGTCCATTACCCTCTGGGCCTTTCTGGGCCTGGAATCGGCCTGCGCCAACACCGATGCGGTCGAGAACCCGGAGCGCAACGTGCCGATCGCGGTGTTGGGCGGCACGCTGGGAGCGGCGGTGATCTACATCGTCTCCACCAACGTCATCGCCGGCATCGTCGACAACCCAGAACTGGCCAGTTCCACGGCGCCCTTCGGCCTGGTCTTCGCGAAAATGTTCAACCCCATGGTGGGCAGCGTGGTCATGGGGCTGATGGTGCTGGCCTGCATCGGCTCGTTGCTGGGCTGGCAGTTCACCATCGCCCAGGTGTTCAAGAGTTCGGCCGATACCGGGTACTTCCTGCCGATCTTCGCCAAGGCCAACCGCGCCGGCACGCCCATCGTCGGCATGCTGATCCTGCTGGCCGGCCAGACGGCCCTGGGGTTTCTGACAATCAGCCCGGACCTGAGCAAGCAATTCGACATCCTCGTCAACTTGGCGGTGGTCACCAATCTGGTGCCCTACATCCTCTCCATGGCCGCGCTGATGACCCTGCAGATGGTTTCCAACGTGCCGCCACGCCAGGCGCTGATCAGCAATATCGTGGCCTGGATAGCGGCCGCCTACAGCTATCTGGCGCTCTACAGCTCAGGGCCCCAGGCATTGATGCTGGGCGGGGTCGCGACGATCTTCGGCTACACCCTGTTCGGCTTCGTCAATAACCGCCTGATCCGCCTCGAAGCCGTCAACAACAGTGCCCCCACCCAGACGGTCAGCGCCCAGCACATCAGCGGCGAGCCCATACCGGTCAACAACCTGCACGTCGCCCAGGAGGCAAGACCATGACGGAACATCGACAACTGCTCGGCATGCTGGCGCTGCTGGTCAGCAGCGCCCCCGACAAACGCACCGTGTTCGGCCGCGCGCTGAACCAGCTGATCACCGATGTCGAGGAGCGCTCCATCAGCATCCTGATCTCCGAAAGCCTGGCGGATGCGAGCTCGATCCTGCACTCGGACCCCGCCGTTCAGTGCGTGTTGCTCAGTTGGGAAATGGACACCAGCGAAGGTCATCTGGAGTGCATCAAGCTGCTCACCGACCTGCGCGAACGCAACACCCGCGTACCGGTGTTCCTGATCAGCGACCGCAGCACCGCGTCGAGCATCCCGCTGGTGGTCATGCAGCACGCCGACGACTTCATCTGGCTGCCCGAGGACACCAGCCGCTTTCTCAGCGGGCGCATCCTGGCGGCCATCGAGCGCTATCGTCAGGCAGTACTGCCGCCGATGTTCGGCGCGCTGCTCAAGTTCGCTCGCTCCTACGAATACTCCTGGCACACCCCAGGCCATGCGGGCGGTACGGCCTTTCTGAAAAGCACCGCCGGCCGCGCCTTCTACGAGTTTTTCGGGGAAAACCTGCTGCGCTCGGACCTGTCCATTTCGGTCGGCGAACTGGGCTCGCTGCTCGACCACAGCGGTCCCATCGGCCAAGGCGAGCGCTACGCCGCCAAGGTGTTCGGCGCCCACCGTTCGTACTACGTCACCAACGGTTCGTCGACGTCCAACCGGGTCATCCTCATGGCCAGCGTCACCCGCGATCAGATCGCGCTGTGCGACCGCAATTGCCACAAGTCCGCCGAGCACTCCATGACCCTGTCGGGGGCCATCCCGACCTACCTGGTGCCGACCCGCAACCGTTACGGCATCATCGGGCCGATCCTGCCGCAGACCCTGAGCGCCGAGGCGATCAAGGCCGCCATTGCCGCCAATCCGCTGGTGCACGACGGTATCGACCCGACGCCGGTGCATGCCATCGTCACCAACTCCACCTATGACGGCCTGACCTACAACGTCACCCGCGTGGAACAGCTACTTGGCGAGAGCGTCGACCGCCTGCATTTCGACGAAGCCTGGTATGGCTACGCGCGGTTCAATCCGCTGTACCGCGATCGCTTCGCCATGCACGGCGATCCGGCCGATCACGACGCCTCGCGCCCCACCGTATTCGCCACCCAGTCGACCCACAAGCTGCTGGCGGCGTTGTCCCAGGCGTCCATGATCCATGTGCGCAATGGCCGCAATCCGATCCCCCACGGGCGTTTCAACGAGTCGTTCATGATGCATGCCTCGACCTCGCCCAACTACGCGATCATGGCCTCGTGCGACGTCAGCTCGGCCATGATGGAGGCGCCCAGCGGGCAGATCCTGACCAACGAGTCCATCGAGGAAGCCATCGCCTTTCGCCAGGTGATCTCGCGCATGAAGAGCGAAATGCTCAGCCACGACGACTGGTTCTTCTCCTGCTGGCAGCCACCCTCGGTCAAGATTGACGGGCTCGACGTGCCCTTCCACAGCGCCGATCCGGCGGTCCTCAAGAGCGATCCGAACTGTTGGGTGCTGCATCCCGACGAGGTGTGGCACGGCTTCGGCAATATCGAAGATGGCTACTGCATGCTCGACCCCATCAAGGTCTCGGTGCTGAGCCCCGGGATGGGCGACGACGGCGAACTGCTCGACTTCGGCATCCCGGCCTGCGTGCTCAGCGCCTATCTGGGGCACCAGGGCATCGTGGTCGAAAAGACCATTGACTTCACCATCCTGTTCCTGTTCTCGATCGGCATCACCAAAGGCAAATGGGGCACCCTGGTCAATGCGCTGCTGGACTTCAAACGTGACTACGACAGCAACCTGGAGCTGGAACTGGCGCTGCCGGATCTGCTCACCGCCAATCAGCAGCGCTACGCCGGCATGGGTCTGCGCGACCTGGCCGAGGAAATTTTCGCCGCCATGAAGCAACACCGCACCACCTCGACCATGGCCAAGGCGTTCGGCATGCTGCCCGAGGCGCAGTTCAGCCCGGTGCAGGCCTACGAAAAGCTGGTCCGCAACCAGGTCGAACAAGTCTCCCTGGAACAGGCCGCCGGGCGCATCGTCGCCACCGGCATCGTGCCCTACCCGCCCGGCATCCCGCTGTTGATGCCGGGCGAAAACGCCGGCCCGCTGGATGGGCCATTGCTGGGTTATCTGCGTGCACTGGAAAGCTTCGACAAGTCATTTCCAGGCTTCACCCATGACACTCATGGGATTGAAAGCGAGGCGGGAGAATATCGACTGCTGGTATTGGAATGAACGGCCAGGCATCAAGCCTGAATTAACCGATTCAGCTAGAAGCTTGCGAAAGTATCGCGGGTATATCGATATCCGGTTAAAAGGCCCGGCGGATGACAGGTGCCTTGATTGAATATTCCAATATGACGGGGTGTTTATATGGCTATGGATTGGCGTTTACGCAACGTTTTATCGACCAATTCGAATTTGGCCACATTGCTGTTTGCCGGTGACCTGCGCACTTGTATTGGCAGGCGCCTTATCCAACAGGCCGGTATTTATCAGCAAACCAATCGGCAAGCAGGCGCGGAGCAATGTCCTCGGCGGTGCCATTAATCCGTTGGGCAATCGAACTGCAATTCAGCTCAATTCAGGAAGACACAGGATGAACAGCCACATGATAAAAGCTGCCGTTCTCAATTCGCTCCTCTGCAGCGCTTTGCTGGGTCTTGGCGGCTGCGCCGGTTCCCAGGTCGATCCGAGCCAGTATTCAGGTTTTCTCAAGGACTACAGCCGGCTCAAGCCGACGCAGAGTGCGACGGGCGCGCCGGTCATGCGCTGGATAGATACCGACGTCAAGCCTGGGCAATACTCCCAGGTGTTCATCGAGCCCAGCCAGTTCTATCCCAAGCCGCAGCCGACCGCAGCGGTCAGCGTGCAGGTCCTGCAATCGATCTCGCGCTACTACGATGCGGCGCTCAAACGCGAGCTCGGCAAGGACTTCCAGCTGGCGCAAGGGCCTGGCCCCGGGACCATCGTCGTGCGCCCGGCAATCACCGCAGTCGCTACCAGGAATGAAGGTTTCCAGCCCTACGAAATCCTCCCCATCGCCTTGGTGGCTTCTGCCGTCAACAGCGCGGCAGGTGGCCGCGATCAAGAAGTCGAGATCGCCACCGAGGCCGCCTTTCTCGATGGCGGCAACCAGAAGGTACTGGCCCAAGTCGTGCGCAAAGGCGCTGGCAAATCCCTTGAAAACGCCCAGACCCAACTGACGCTCGACGATGTGAAACCGGTACTGGACGGCTGGGCGTCGGACATGCGCTTGAGCTACGAAAGGTTCAAGGCCGGATATTGACGACTGATCGACCAGCCCAGTGTCGGTCTGACGCCAGTGCCAGTGAAATGGACCGAGTGGAGACCGCCGCCTTCGCCCACGGCAAGAAACGCTGGGCGATCACTCAAGACGCGGTCATCCGCTCCAGGCTATTGCTCAAATGCAGCCACATCGCCGCCCGCGCGGCCTCCGGGTCCTGGCGGCGAATGGCTCGCAAGATCGCTTCATGCTCCTGATTGGCCTGCCGCCCGAATGGCATCAAGTCCGTGCTGCCGCGCTCCTGGGCATTGATCCGGGTGCGGGGAATCACTGAACTGCCGAGGTGATGAATGATGTCAGTGAAGTACACATTGCCGGTCGCCTCGGCGATCAGCCGATGGAAACGCACATCGGCTTCGACGCTGCTGTCATTGTTTGCCAGCGAATTCTGGTAGTCGTCCAGCGCCTGACGCATCTGCAGCAGTTGCTCTTCGCTGCGGCGCACGGCGGCCAGTGCCGCTGCCTGGGTTTCCAGCCCGAGGCGCAGCTCGAGAATGCCACGCACGCTGAGTTCGGTGTCGCGGGTCAGGTGTAGGCCTTGGCGCTCGTCGCGCGCCAGCACGAAGGTGCCGATCCCGTGGCGCGTCTCGACCAGGCCAGAGGCCTGCAACTGGGAAATCGCCTCGCGCACCACGGTGCGGCTGACGCCATGCTCGCGTACCAGGGTGGACTCGGAGGGCATTTTCTCGCCCGGTGCGATCTGACCGAGGCGGATGCGCTGGGTCAGGCCGGCCACGATTTCGTGGGCCAGACCCGGTGAACGCTTGGGGGCTAGGGTTTCGTCTTGCATGGCGCAGTCCATCGGCTTCGGTGGGCGGATATTAGCACCTGTGGCCTGTGGGTTGATGGGCGCTCCGGCTGGCCCCTTCGCGGGCAAGCCCTGCTCCTACAGGTGTAAGGCTTCTGAACTGAGCACCTGGTGGAGCAAAATTATCACTTGTGGCCTGTGGGTTGATGGGCGCTCCGGCTGGCCCCTTCGCGGGCAAGTCCTGCTCCTACAGGTGTACGGCTTCTGAACTGAGCAGCTGGTGGGAGCAAAGCTTGTTCGCGAAGGGGCCGCTCCAGCCAACGCCTATCTCGTCAGACAACTAATAATAGGTAAAATTTTTACCCAACAATTATTGCAGTAAATCCAGATCAACTCGTATGATGTCTGTCATCCAGGCGCCGATGACTAGCCATGACGACCTGTACAGCCAGCGGCAACCTGCCCAGGCGCATCCAGTCCCCATAAAAATAATCAGCGGGAGTTCCGACTGTGAACGATTCAATCAACGCCCCCACTGCGTCCGCCGGTAACACCGTGCTGGCGCGGGCCATCGCCAAGGTCAAGCGCCGCGTCTTGCCGCTGTTCGTGGTGATGTTCATCGTCAACTACCTCGACCGCGTCAACATCGGCTTCGTGCGCACGCACATGGAGCACGATCTGGGCATCGGCGCGGCGGCGTACGGCTTTGGCGCCGGGCTGTTCTTCATCGGCTATGCACTGTTCGAAGTGCCGTCCAACCTGCTGCTGCAGAAGGTCGGCGCGCGCATCTGGCTGACCCGAATCATGTTCACCTGGGGCATCACCGCGACGTTGATGGCCTTCATCCAGAACGAAACCCACTTCTATATCCTGCGCTTTTTGCTGGGCGTGGCCGAAGCCGGGTTCTTCCCGGGGGTGATCTACTACTTCACCCGCTGGCTGCCGGGTGCCGAGCGCGGCAAGGCGATCGCCATCTTCCTCAGCGGTTCGGCGCTGGCATCGTTGATCAGCGGGCCGCTGTCCGGTGTGCTGCTGCAGATCACCGGGCTGGGCCTGCACGGTTGGCAGTGGATGTACATCATCGAAGGCCTGGCCTCGGTGGCGCTCTGCGTGTTCGTGTGGTTCTGGCTCGACTCCAGGCCCCATGATGCAAAATGGCTGAGCGGCGACGAGAAGGATGCCCTGGTGGGAGAAATCGACCGCGAACAGCGCGCGCGCGACGCCGCCACCACGGTCAAGCCGACGATCGCCACACTGCTCAAGGACCGCCAGATCCTGCTGTTCTGCGCGCTGTACTTCTGCATTCAGCTGACCATCTACGCCGCCACCTTCTGGCTGCCCAGCATCATCAAGAAGATGGGCGACCTCAGCGATATCCAGGTGGGTTTCTACAACTCCATCCCCTGGCTGATCTCGATCGTGGCGATGTACGCCTTCGCGGCGCTGTCGGGCAAGTTCAAGTTCCAGCAAGCCTGGGTCGCCGCCGCGCTGCTGGTGGCGGCGCTGGGCATGTTCCTGTCGACCACCGGTGGCCCGATCTTCGCCTTTGTCGCCATCTGCTTCGCGGCCATCGGCTTCAAGTCGGCCTCGTCGCTGTTCTGGCCGATCCCGCAGGGCTATCTGGACGCGCGCATTGCCGCTGCGGTCATCGCCCTGATCAACTCCATCGGCAACCTGGGCGGCTTCTTTGCCCCGGCTACTTTCGGCTTTCTGGAACAGTCCACCGGCTCGATCCAGGGTGGCCTCTATGGCTTGGCCGGGACCTCGGTAATAGCCGCGATCCTGGTGTTCTTCGCCCGCACCCTGCCCAAGCCAGGCGCCGCCCCCACCGCCACACCCACCGCCGGCGCTTCGACGCTGGGCCCGTCGCACTGAACAGACACAACAAGGAATCGACACCATGAATTCGGAACTCCAGCACCACGCCAGCCACGCCCCCGTCGTCACCAGCCTGCAGGTCATTCCAGTGGCCGGCCACGACAGCATGCTGATGAACCTCAGCGGCGCCCACGGCCCGTTCTTCACTCGCAACATCGTGATCCTCAAGGACAGCGCCGGCCACACCGGCGTGGGTGAAGTGCCCGGTGGCGAGCGCATCCGCGAAACGCTGGAAGACGCGCGCAGCCTGGTGGTCGGCCAGCCCATCGGCCAGTACCAGCGCATCCTCAATCAGATGCGCAGCACCTTCGCGGCCCGCGACGCCGGCGGCCGCGGCCTGCAGACGTTCGATCTGCGCATCACCATCCACGCCGTCACCGCCATGGAAGCCGCCCTGCTCGACCTGCTCGGGCAGTTCCTCGAAGTACCGGTGGCCGCCCTGCTCGGCGAAGGCCAGCAACGCGATGCGGTGAAGATGCTCGGCTACCTTTTCTACATCGGCGACCGTAACGCCACTGACCTTGCCTACCGCAACGAGGCCGACGCCAGCGACGACTGGACCCGCCTGCGCCACGAGCAAGCCATGACCCCGCAAGCCATCGTGCGCCTGGCCGAAGCCGCCAAGGCGAGGTACGGCTTCAACGACTTCAAGCTCAAAGGTGGCGTGCTGCGCGGCGCCGAGGAAATCGAAGCGGTCACCGCCCTGGCCGAACGCTTCCCGGACGCGCGCATCACCCTCGACCCCAACGGCGCCTGGTCCTTGAAAGAGGCCATCAGCCTGTGCCGCGACCAGCATCACGTGCTGGCCTATGCCGAAGACCCGTGCGGCGCTGAAAACGGCTACTCGGGCCGTGAGGTGATGGCCGAGTTCCGCCGCGCCACCGGCCTGCCCACCGCGACCAACATGATCGCCACCGACTGGCGCGAGATGGGCCATGCCATCCAGTTGCAATCGGTGGACATCCCGCTGGCCGACCCGCACTTCTGGACCATGCAAGGCTCGGTGCGGGTCGCGCAGATGTGCCACGAATGGGGCCTGACCTGGGGCTCGCACTCCAACAACCACTTCGACATTTCGCTGGCGATGTTCACCCAGGTGGCCGCCGCCGCGCCGGGCGAGACTACCGCGATCGACACCCACTGGATCTGGCAGGACGGCCAGCGCCTGACCAAGGCGCCGCTGCAAATCGTCGACGGTTTGGTCAAGGTCCCCGCCAAGCCGGGGCTCGGGGTGGACATCGACATGGACGCCGTGGCCAAGGCCCATGAGCTGTACAAAGGCATGGGCCTGGGGGCGCGGGATGACAGCGTCGCCATGCAGTTCCTGATTCCGGGCTGGCGCTTCAACAACAAGGCGCCTTGCCTGGTGCGCTGAGCGCGCCCCGCAGGGGACGTAGAGCGCCAGTCCAGGCGAACGCCTGCTGCAGCAGCCCGGCTCCGGGAATGCTGCCCAGCAACTGGCGCGTGTACCCATGCGCCGGCTGCTCGAACACCTGCTGGCAAGGCCCTGCTCCACCACCTTGCCAGCGCCCATCACCACCACCTGATCGGACAGCCGCCGCACCGTCGCCAGGTCATGGGGAATGAACGGATAACTCAACCCCAGACGCTGCTGCGGCTCGTTCATCCCTGCGCGTGGGCATAAGGTTATGCATAAACGATATTTAGCCATGAACCGTTAGAACCATATGATCGAAAATCGGCACCCTTTATAGCCTCGAGTATTCAGCGCCTGCAGGGTGCCGTGTTCGTCGACAAGACACTGGTCATCGACGAGTCAAGTTCGCAAGGAATGCGCGTCACTCCCCATCCCGGAGCTTCCTCCATGAATGCCGTCAAAGCGTTAACCTTGCCCGCTGTATTGGGTTCAGCTGTGTTGTTGAATGCGCTGTGTTCATTACCCGCCATGGCCGGGTTGCTGGAAAAGGGTCGGGCCGACGGGCTGACGGCGGGCATCGCCAACGAGCAGCCTTATGCCTATATCGGCACGGACGGCAAGGCCACCGGCGCCAACGTCGAGATATTGAAAGCCGTGCTGGCACCGCTGGGTATCAGCAAGATTGAAACCCCGATCACCGACTTCGGTTCGCTGGTACCGGGGCTGGCCGCCGGACGCTTCGATTTGATCGGCGCCGGGCTGTTCATCAACCCGTCGCGCTGCAAGGTGATCGGTTACTCGAACCCGGTCACCCGCTCCGGCGGGGCCTTTATCGTCAAGGCCGGCAATCCGCTGAAGCTGCACAGCCTCAAGGACGTCGCCGCCAACGGCAAAGCGCGACTGGCCACCCAGCCAGGCAGCAATCAGGTGCAGGAAGCCAAGGACAGCGGCATCGCCAACGCCAACGTGGTGCTGTTCGACAAGGACACCGAAGCCCTGGCCGCGCTGCAAGCCGGTCGCGTCGACGTGGTGTACTTCCCTGACGCCGAAATCATCAGCCTGGTGAAGAAGGCCGACAGCCCGGCCATCGAACGGGCCCTGCCGTTCGAGCAGATCGCCGATGCCCAGGGCAAGCCGACCTGGAATTACCACGCCTACGGACTGCCCAAGAACGATCCCGAATTCACCGCGGCCTTCAACGCGCAACTGGCCAAGCTGCGCGCCTCGGGCGAGCTGCTGAAAATCCTGCAAAAATACGGCTACACCGAGAACGAACTGCCGGACACCTCGGTGACTGCCGAGCAACGCTGCAGCCTCTGACCCTGGCGTAGTGCGGATGCACGACGAGACTTCTCGATGCCTGCCCCGCACGCCTCGCGCCTGGGCCTGAGTGGCGTTTCAGGCGAATGAATGCTGACCTTCACCCACCCAACACTGGCGGGTCTGGAGCTGACGTGATGTTTTTCGATCCCTCTGTTGTAGACACGGCGGGCTTTATCGCCCGTCAGTTGGCATCGGGTGCACTGTTGACGCTGGAAATCACCCTGCTGGCGCAGCTCGTGGTGGTGGTGATGTCGTTCATCATCGCCTTGATGCGCCTCTCGCCCTGGCGGGCGCTGCGCTGGATCGCTACGGTCTACGTCGAAATCCTGCGGGGTATTTCGGCCTTGGTCCTGCTGTTCTATCTGTTCTTCATCCTGCCGCTGTTCGGTATCAGGCTGTCGCCGATGACCACCGGGGTCATCGGCCTGGGCCTGACGTTTTCAGCCTATGGTTCGGAAATCGTACGCTCGGCGCTGGCCAACGTCAGCCGCGGCCAACGGGATGCGGTGCGGGCCCTGGACTTCGACGCATTCACGGCGTTGCGGCGGATCATCCTGCCCCAGTCCCTGCCGTTCATGCTGCCGCCCATGGGCAATCAACTGGTCGAGCTGCTGAAGACCACGTCCCTGGTGTCGCTGATCAGCTTGAGCGACCTGACCTTCTCCGGCGCGCAGTTGATCACCACATTGGGCCAGCAGACGCTGATCTGGTGCATCGTGCTGGTCTGCTACTTCCTGATGGCCTGGCCGTTGAGTTGGCTGGTGCGCCGCTATGAGCGCCACATAACGGCCTGGCGTCAGGAGCCGAGCCCATGAGTTTCGATTACGCGTTTGCCTGGTCGATCCTGCCGGATTTGCTTCAGGGCTTGCTGGTGACCCTGCAGGTGGTGGTGCTGGGGTTCCTGCTGGCCGTGATGGTGGGGCTGGTGCTGGCGATCGTTCAGCGCTCGAACAGCGTCTGGCTGCAACGGCTGAGCGGCGGCTACCTGAGCTTCTTTCGCCACACGCCGTTGATGGTGCAGTTGTACGTGCTGTTTTTCGCCTTGCCCTTGGCCGGTATCACCCTGCCGGCCATTTCCACCGGGGTCATCGGCCTTGGTCTCTATTACGGTGCCTACATTGCCGAAGCCTATCGCGGTGCCATTGACGGTGTGCCGGCCGGACAGTGGGAAGCCGCAAGGGCGCTGGACTTCGACACCGCCACCACCTGGCAACGGATCATCCTGCCCCAGGCGCTGAAACCGATGCTGCCGGTGCTCGGCAACTACCTGATCGGCATGTTCAAGGAAACGCCTCTGCTGGCGGTCATCACCATCCCCGAGCTGTTCCAGGCGACCAAGCAGATCGCCGGCATGACCTATCGCTACAACGAACCGTACACGGTCATGGCCCTGATGTTTCTGGCGATCAGCCTGCCCACTTCCCTGTTGTTCAAATTTCTCGAAAGGCGCCGTCATGTCTGATCTCGCACACAACGTTCCAGGGGCGCCGCCGCAGATATTGCTCAAGCAGGTGGTCAAGAATTTCGGCAAGACCCGGGTCATCGACCACCTCGACCTGAGCATCCCCCAAGGCCAGAAGGTCGCGCTGATCGGCCCCAGCGGCTCCGGCAAATCCACGGTGCTGCGCCTGATCAAGGGCCTGGAAAGCTATCAGCAAGGCAGTATCGAAGTGGCCGGTGCCGCAGTGCCGGGCGCTCGCCCAGGCTGGCGCTGGCCCGGGTCGAAAAAGCCACCGGTGGTGCACCGGGTCGGCATGGTGTTTCAGCAATTCAACCTGTTCCCGCACCTCACGGTGGAGGAGAACATCACCGAAGCCCCCTTGCGCGTATTGCAGCTCAGCCAGGAGCAAGCGCAGGCCCGCGCGGATGAATACCTCGGCCTGGTAGGCCTGCAGCACAAGGCTGCGGCCTATCCGGGGCAGCTTTCCGGCGGCCAGCAACAACGTGTGGCGATCGCTCGGGCGCTGGCGATGCGTCCGCAGGTGATGTTGTTCGACGAAGTCACCTCCGCGCTCGACCCGGAGCTGGTCGGTGAGGTACTGGCGGTGATCCGTGCCATCGCTCACGCGCAGAACACCACCTTGTTGCTGGTGACCCACGAGATGAAGTTCGCCGAAGAAATCGCCGACCGGGTGCTGTTCATGGAAGGCGGGCGAATCCTTGCCGACGGCACGCCACAGCAGATACTGGTCGAGCCGGACGATGAACGCACACGACGCTTTCTCAATCGGGTGGAGCAGCGCTGACGGGCGCATCGGTGCTGACCGTACCTCGGCGCTGAAAGGGTGCAGTGCACCAAAGCAAAGCGCCATCATCCGCTCGCGTTGCATGAACATCCTTGCCACGTGGGGGCCGGACACCCGCGACTGCATTGGATTTGAATCAAACCAATCGAAACACCACCGAATCGACCCACCCGATTCATCATCGGGGCAGCTGCGTCCCGCCCCGTACTGAATCAAATGAATCATCCGCAAAAAATCTGGCACAAGCGTTGCAAACTTTGACTTGACTCAGCATTTGTGACGGTACGCCCATGGATCGCGAAGGCTTCTGCACCCTTCTGCAACAACAGTTCGACACCTTCCCGCGTCAGGAGCGGGCGGCCGCGAGCTTTATCCTCGACAACATCAATGAAGTGGCGGTGATGTCGATGCGCGACCTGGCCCGGTTGGCCAACGTACCGCCTTCGACCATGACGCGGCTGGCCAAGCGCGCGGGCCTGGCCGGCTACGACCAGTTGCGCGAGCTGTTCATCGATTCCCTGCGTGGGCAAAGCAACGCCTATGGCAGCCGCGCCCACGAACTGGTGGAACTCAAGCAGCGCGTGGGCGAACACCAGGTGATCGAAGACATGGCCAATAACGCCATCGAACACATCCAGGCGATGTGCAACCCGGCCAACCTGGACGCCATTTCCCGCGCGGTGAAGCTGCTGGCCGGCGCCCGCCAGGTGTATTGCCTGGGGATGCGCTCCTCGTTCGGCGTGGCGTTTCAGTTTTCCCACCTGGCGTCCTATTTCGGCAGCAACGTGCGCCTGGTGGAGGGCGCCGGCGAAAGTGGCGTCATGTCGATCATCAACCAGGCGTCGATCAAGGATGTCGCCCTGGTGTGCAGCCTGCCCCGCTACTCGCGCCGGCTGATCACCCTGACCAACTTCCTGCATCAGCAAGGCGTGAAGGTCATCACCATCACCGACAGCGTGACCTCGCCCACGGCGCGCATCGCGGCGCAGACCATCATCGTCAGGAACCAGTCGCCGTCGTTTTTCGACACGGTGGTGCCGGCCATGCTGGTCAGCGAAATCCTGGTGGCGTTGATGTCGGCCAATTCCAAGCCGGATATCGAAACCGCCGTCACCCAGGCGGAAGAAAAACTTATCAGCCTCGGCGAATGGTGGGACCTGGGCTGACCCGCCCTGCTCACCGCGACCGTCGCACGCATTGACCCAACCTTGATCAGCGGAGCTCCATGATGAACCTAGCAAGCAAATCCCTTAAGGCCGCGGTACTTGCCAGCGGGCTGTTCGCCGCACTGTCCTCCACACTCGCCCTGGCCGGCGAGGCCTACGATCACATCGTCAAGAGCAACCAGGTGCGCATCGCCGTGCCCGTCGACTATCCGCCCTATGGATTCGTCGGCCCGGACATGGCGCCTCAGGGCCTGGACATCGACGTCGCCAGGCTGATGGCGAAAAAACTCGGGGTCAACCTGCTGCTGGTGCCGGTGACTGCACCTAACCGCGTGGCGTATCTGCAATCGGGCAAGGCCGACTTCACCATCTCCTCGCTGGGCAAGACTGCCGAGCGCGAGAAGGTCATCGACTACAGCATCGCCTACTCGCCGTTCTTCGACGCGGTGTTCGGCAAGAAGGCCCTGGCGGTGAAATCCATGGTCGATCTGGCCGGCCATTCGGTGTCGGTGACCCGCGGCTCGATGCAGGACAAGGAGCTGACCGACATGGCCCCGCAAGCCATCACCAAGCGCTTCGAGGACAACAACAGCACCATCGCCGCGTTCATGTCCGGGCAGACCGAAATGGCCGCTGTCGGCACCACCGTAGTCAGCGCTCTGACCCAGAAGAACCCGGGGCTGGACATGGAGCTCAAGGTGGTGCTGTCCAACTCGCCCAACTACATCGGCATGAACAAGGGTGAGCCGGAGCTGCGTGACAAGGTCAACCAGATCATTCGCGACGCCAAGGCCGATGGCACCCTCGATGGCATCTCCAGGAAGTGGCTCGGCCAACCGATGGGCGATCTGCCTGAGTGATGACGAGCACCTTCGATACCACCCTGAGCTCACTGGCGCGCTGGAGCGCGTCGGTGCGCTTCGAAGACATCCCGCCTGAGGTCGTCGACATCGCCCGGCGGTGCGCCATCGACACGGTGGGCGTGACCCTGGCCGGTAGCGCCAGCCCGGTCGCCCGCCAGGCCCGTGCGGTAGCGATGAGCACGGCGCAGGCAGGCGCTGCCTGGCTGATCGGTGGCGGCGATGCCCTCTGCGCTCCGGCGGCGGCCTTCGTCAATGCCAGCGCAGGCCACGCGCTGGATTTCGATGACAACTGCAATGCCGGCTTCGTCCACGGTTCTGTGGTGATCTGGCCGGCGGCATTGGCCGTGGCGCAGCAGTGCGACCTGGACGGTGCTCGGCTGTTGAGCGCCTTAGTGGTGGGCGCCGAGTGCCAATACACCTTGGCCGAGCTGCTCACGCGCTCGGTCTATGATCGTGGCTGGTGGACCACCGGCCTGCTCGGCACCCTGGGCGCCTGCGCCGCGGCCTGTCATGGGCTGGGTCTGGATGCCGAGCGCAGCGCCAACGCCATGGGCATCGCCCTGGCGGGCAGCGGCGGTCTGAAAGCCGGTTTCGGCACCGACGCCAAGACCTTGATGGCGGGACGCGCCAGTGAAGCGGGCGTGCTCGCGGCATTGCTCGCAGCCCAAGGCTGCAGCGGCCCGCTGGATATCGTCGAGCATCCGCGCGGCCTGGCGGCGATGTTCGCCGGCGCGGCGGTCTCGCCCGTTGCGGGCCTGGGGCGTGACTGGAAGCTGCTGTCGCCCGGCGTCGATATCAAAAGGATCCCGGTGTGCCTGTCGTCCCATGCCGCCATCGATGCCCTGGGCGAGATCCTGTCAGGCCAGGGCCTGGCGGTTGCGGATATTCGCCAGATCGTCTGTGACGTGCCGGCGCTGGTCATCCAGAACCTGATCCACGATCGGCCCGCCACACCCCAGCAGGCACAGTTCAGCATGCCGTTCGCCTTGGCCTGCAGCAGCATCAGCGGCGGCCCGACGCTGGACTCCCTGAGCCACGCGACCCTCGAAAACCCGCGGATACGCCAGTTGATGAGCCGCATCGTCATGCACACCAGCGAGCGCTGGACCGAGGCATTGCGCCGCAGCGCCCCCGAAGGCGCCTGGGTAACGGTCGTGACCCACGACGGCCGCATGTTCGAGCGGTTTTGTGCGCGGCCCCGAGGCAGTGCTGCCCAGCCGCTGACCGCCGCCGAGCTGCAAGGCAAATTCCGCCACTGCGCAGGTCGCGTATTGGCGAGCGAAGAGGTCGGCACACTGCTGGACCGGCTCGAACGCTTGCAGGACCTGCCCCGTGCCCGCGCGCTCTTTACCCCCGCCGTACCGCTAGAAGGCATTACCCCATGAAGCTCGATTTCACCGCCGTACTCAATCAATGGCCGCAGCTGCTCGATGGCTTGCAAATGACGATATTCCTCACCCTGATGGCTGCGCTGCTCGGCACCCTGATCGGCATCGCCTGCGGCGTGGCACGCAGCAAGGGCCCGCAGTGGCTGCGCTGGAGCGTGGGGTTGTACGTCGAGTTGATCCGCAACACACCGTTCATCATCCAGTTGTTTTTCATCTTCTTCGGGCTGCCGAGCCTGGGGCTGAAAATGACCGCCCTGAGCGCGGCCATCCTGGCCAACGTCATCAACCTGGGCGCCTACGTCAGCGAGATCGCCCGGTCGGGGATCGAAGCCACGCCGCAAGGGCAGATCGAGGCGGCGCAGAGCCTGGCGCTGGATCGCTGGCAGATCTTCACGCGGGTGATTCTGCCGCCGGCTCTCAAGCGCGTGTGGCCCGCCCTGGTGAGCCAGATAATCATCATCATGCTGGGCTCGGCGGTGTGCAGCCAGATCTCCACCGAAGAGCTGTCCTACGTCGCCAACCAGATATCCAGCACCTCGTTCCGCAGTTTCGAAACCTACATCGTGGTCGCCGCCCTGTATCTGGGCCTGGCCATCGCCTTGCGTCGCGCCCTGAACTGGGCCGGTCCACGCTTCATCTTCGGCCGCTGAGGGCGCATGCATGTTTGATTTCTCGATCTGGGACATCGCCCGCAATCTGCTGCTGGCCATGCGCTGGACCATCGGCCTGTCGCTGATCGCTTTCGTCGGCGGCGGTGTGGTCGGCGCCTTGCTGGTGATGACCCGACTGTCCGGCGGCAGGTGGCTGCGGCTGCTGGTGGTCGGCTACGTGCAGCTGTTCCAGGGCACGCCACTGCTGCTGCAGCTGTTTCTGGTGTACTTCGGCCTGGCCATGTTCGGCCTCGAAACCTCGTCGATGATGGCCGCGGCGATCTGCCTGACGCTGTACGCCAGCGCCTATCTCGCCGAGATCTGGCGCGGCTGCGTCGAATCGATCCACAAAGGCCAATGGGAAGCCGCCAGCAGCCTGGCCCTGAGCTTCACCGAGCAATTGCGCTACGTGATCGTGCCGCAGGCCCTGCGTGTCGCCATCGCGCCGACGGTCGGCTTCATGGTGCAGATCATCAAGGCCACGGCGTTGACCTCGGTCATCGGTTTCGTCGAGATGACCCGCGCCGGACAGATCATCACCAATGCCACCTTTCAACCGTTCGCGATCTACGGCGCCGTGGCGTTGATGTATTTCGCTTTGTGCTTCCCGCTGTCGCTGTACAGCCGACGCCTTGAACACCGACTTCGCCGCTGAGGGCCCCGCCATGACCGTTTCACCACACACCCAGGCGCCCTTCGCGCTGATCGATATCCAGGGCTTGCGCAAGCGCTTTGGCGATAACGAAGTGCTCAAGGGCGTCGACCTGCAGATCAACCGCCGTGAGGTGATCAGCATCATCGGCAAGAGCGGCTCCGGCAAAAGCACCCTGCTGCGCTGCCTCAATGGCCTGGAGACCTTCGAACACGGCTCGGTCAGCGTCGACGGCCAGGCGATCCGCCCGGGCGATCGCGCGGCCCTGCGGGCGCTGCGCCAGGAAGTCGGCATGATCTTCCAGAACTTCAACCTGTTCCCGCACCTGAGCGCCGGCGAGAACGTCATGCTTGCGCCACGCCTGGTCCAGAAAGTCGGCCGCCCTGAAGCCCAGAGTCAGGCGCGCAAGCTGCTCGCCCGGGTCGGCCTGGGCGAGCGCTTCGACGCACTCCCGGAGCAACTGTCCGGCGGCCAGCAGCAGCGGGTGGCCATCGCCCGAGCGCTGGCCATGAACCCACAGGTGATGCTCTGCGACGAGATCACCTCGGCGCTGGACCCGGAGCTGGTGGGCGAGGTGCTGCAGGTGGTCGAGGGGCTCGCCAAAGAGGGCATGACCCTGATCATGGTGACCCACGAAATGGCCTTCGCCCGCCGGGTCAGCGATCGGGTGATTTTCATGCACCAGGGCCGCGTTCACGAGGCCGGCCCGCCCGAGCAGTTATTCAACGCGCCGCAGACTCCCGAGCTGCAGCGCTTCCTGTCATTGGACCAATGAGCGGCCAGTAGCCCTTGCTTGAATTGCACGCTGTTTCGAATTGAACGTTTACCCAATCGCACTCTTTGTCGTTGAACCCAGGAGACAACCATGGACTTCCCGCTGACCGTCGCACCGAGCAAAAAACATCAGAGCTTTCTCTGGTCGCCCATCTGCACCGACCTGGACAACCTCGACGCCCACGTGGCCATTCTCGGCATACCCTATGGCCGCGCCTATGTGGCTGAACATATCAGCAACGACCAAAGCAAGGCGCCGGACGCTATCCGCGCCATGAGCGATCGCATCTGCCGCGCCCTGCACCACTACGACTTCGATGTGAACGGGCCGATCTACGACAACCGCGCGCTCAAGGTGGTGGACTGCGGCAACGTACCGGCCGACCCGAATAACCTGGGGGCCACCTCGGAGCGCGCCGAGCAGGCCGTGCGCAAGATACTCGATGCCGGCGCCCTGCCGATCGTGCTCGGTGGCGACCACAGCATTCCGATCCCGATCCTGCGCGCCTACGCCGGCCGCGGCGAGATCACCTTGATTCATATCGACGCTCACCTGGACTGGCGCGAAGAGATCAACGGCGAACGCGAAGGCCTGTCCAGCCCGATCCGCCGCGCTTCGGAAATGGAGCACATCGGCGAGATCTTCCAGATCGGTCTGCGTGCCCAGGGCAGCGGCCGCCCCGCCGATTACCAGGCCGCCGTGGACTATGGCGCGCACCTGATCACCGCCTATGACGTGCACGACGAAGGCATGCAATCGGTGCTCGAGCGCATCCCGGATGGCGGCAACTACTACCTGACCATCGATGCCGACGGTCTCGACCCGGCCATCATGCCGGGCGTCGCCGGCCCGGCGCTGGGTGGCGTGACCTATGTGCAGATGCGCAAGCTGATCCACGGTCTGGTCAAGAAAGGCAAAGTGGTGGGCATGGACATCGTCGAGATCACCCCCAGCATCGACGTCAACAACATCAGTTGCATCACCGCCGGACGCCTGATCGTCAACCTGATCGGCGCGGCCGTGCGTGCGGATTACTTCGATGCCGAGCGGCTCTGAGTCAGCGCACTGACCGCAGCGGGCCGGGGCTGGCCCGCGCCCTTGCCCGGCCGGACGGCACCGCAGCCGGGGCCCCGATGGCGTATCATCGCGCTTTGCTCATCGCTCGGAAGTCGTCATGACCACCCAACCCCTCCCCGCCCAGACCCGCTCCTGGGCATTCTGGTGCAAACCCGCGTTGTTCGTGCTGGTGGCCGTGATCGGCCTGTACTACGTCAAGTGGTCACCCTATTACCTCAAGTCCTTCGTCGCCGCCGACAGCCACAGCATCGGCGGCTCGATCATCAACGATCATCCCGATTCACCGCTGAGCGCCGCCCTCGCCTACGCCCAGGTGTACTTCCTGGCCATCTGGAAAGCCGCGGTGCTGGCGGTGATTCTCGGTTCGCTGGTGCAAGTCTTGATCCCCCGCGACTGGTTGCTGCGGGTGTTCGGCAAGGCCGGCTTCGGCTCGACGCTGCGTGGCGGCCTGTTCGCGTTGCCGGGCATGATGTGCAGCTGCTGCGCGGCGCCGGTCGCGGCCGGGCTGCGGCGGCAGAACGTCTCGGTGGGCGCGGCATTGGCGTTCTGGATCGCCAACCCGGTGCTCAACCCGGCCACGCTGATCTTCATGGGCTTCGTGCTGGGCTGGCAGTTCACTGCGCTGCGTCTGGTGGCCGGGGTGGTGCTGGTGCTGGGCGTGGCGTTGTTCGCCCAGCGCATCTCGCGGCCCGAGACCCTGCCAGAAGCGGCGCGGGACGCCGTGCAGGTCGCCAGCAGCGCCGACACCGGCAGCCTGCTGGCGCGCTGGATGCGCTCGCTGTGGCAGCTGTTCTGGACCACCATTCCGATCTACGTGCTGGCGGTGCTGGTACTCGGCGCTGCGCGCGTGTGGCTATTCCCCCACGTCGATGGTGCCATGGGCAACGGCTGGCTGTGGCTGGTGCCGCTGGCGATCGTCGGCACGTTGTTCGTGATTCCCACGGCGGCGGAAATCCCCATCGTGCAGACACTCATGGGCCTCGGCCTGGGCACCGCGCCGGCGGTGGCGCTGTTGATGACGCTGCCCAGCGTCAGCCTGCCGTCGCTGTTGATGCTGCGCACCTCGTTCGACCGCCGGGTGCTGGTGGCCGTGGCGCTGCTGACCATGCTGGTGGGCATCGTCAGCGGCGCCATCGGTGCGCTGCTGCTCTAGACCGCAGCGCTTGCAAGACGCCGCCGCGCTCAGGTGCGGCGGCGCTGGCGCAGGTAGTCCCTGACCGCGGCGTGGTCACCGGCAAATTCGATGCGCTTGGCCTTGCTGTCGCGCTGATAGGCGTACATCGGATCGTAGTATTCGTTGAGCAGCAGCTCGATCCACTGCCGATGCGCATCCACCTGTGCGCTGGCGAGCTGCACGGCCAGGGCATCGTCCATGATCGCCGCCAGACGCTGATAGCGCTCACCGCCCAGCCGCTTGAGGTTGCTCGCCAGGCTCTGGCGCAAACGCTCGGCGAAGGCGTTGAACCCTTGCTCCGCGCCATGGGCCGCGACGAACTCGGCGCACAGGTCGATCACGTAATCCTTGAGAATCCGCTCGACGCGGTGCTCGACGCTGTCCTGCAGCCACACCATCGGCGCGGCCTGCATCTGCCGGAACAGCGACAGCGGCACGGCGCGGCTGCCGATGGCCCGGCCTTCGTCCTCCAGCACCAGCGACTCGGCACCGCGATGGCGCTTCTTGAGGATGTCCACGGCCAGGGCGTTTTCGAAATCGATCTGCCCAGGCTGGCCGCTGACGCGCTTGCCGAAGCTGGAACCGCGGTGGTTGGCATGGCCCTCAAGGTCGACACCGTTGTCCAGTTCGACCAGCACCTCGGTCTTGCCGGAACCGGTCAGGCCACCGACCAGCACCAGCTCGCATTCCTGCGCCGCCGCGTCGAGGGTGTCGATCAAGAAGCTGCGCATCGCCTTGTAACCACCCAGCACCCGCGGGTACGGGGCACCGGCGACGTCCTTGAGCCACTGCTGAGTGATCTGCGAGCGCAGCCCGCCACGAAAGCAATACAGATAGCCCTCGGGCTCGCCTCGGACGAACTCGGCCCAGGCCTCGATCCGCGCCTGCTGGGTCGCGCCGGATACCAGCCGATGCCCCAGCTCGATGGCGGCCTGCTGCCCCTGTTGCTTGTAGGCGGTGCCGACGGCCTCGCGCTCGGCGTCGTTCATGAGCGGCAGGTTGCGCGACTGGGCAAATGCGCCCTTGGCGAACTCCACCGGCGCGCGCACGTCCATCAGCGGGATGTCGTTCAAGAAGATATGCCGCAGATCGGCGCTGTTGTCGCGCATCAGAACACCTCGACGGCGTGGGCCTGTCGCTCCACCAGGGTGCCGATGGGGCGCAGGTCCAGGCCCAGCTCGGTGGCGGTTTGCAGAAACTGCGCCTGGCCCTCGGGCGCCACCGCTACCAGCAGGCCGCCGCTGGTTTGCGGATCGCAGAGCAGATGCTTTTGCCACTCGCTCAACTGGCCGATGCGGCCGCCGTAGCTGTCGAAGTTGCGCAGCGTGCCGCCCGGAATGCAGCCTTGCTCGAGGTAATGATCGACACTGGCCAGGCGCGGCACCGCATCGGCCTCAAGGCGTGCGGTCAGCTGACTGCCGTCGGCCATTTCCACCAAGTGGCCGAGCAGGCCGAAGCCGGTGACGTCGGTCATCGCCGTGACCCCGGCCAGCTTGCCGAAGCGGCTGCCGGCGGTGTTGAGGGTACACATCTGATCGCGGGCCAGGCCGATGTCCGCTTCGCGCAGCAGGCCCTTTTTCTCGGCGGTGGTGAGCACGCCGATGCCCAGCGGCTTGGTCAGGTACAGGGTGCTGCCGAGGGTGGCGGTGTCGTTGCGTTTCATGAAGCGCTTCTGGACCAGGCCGGTGACCGCCAGGCCGAAGATCGGCTCCGGGGCGTCGATGGAATGGCCGCCCGCCAGCGGGATGCCGGCGGCGTCGCACACGGCGCGCCCCCCGCGGATGACTTCGCGGGCGATTTGCGGTGCGAGCAGATTGACCGGCCAGCCGAGAATGGCGATGGCCATGATCGGATCGCCGCCCATGGCGTAGATATCGCTGATAGCGTTGGTGGCGGCGATGCGGCCGAAATCGTATGGATCGTCGACGATCGGCATGAAGAAGTCGGTGGTCGAGACCACCCCACGCTCGTCATCGATGGCATACACCGCGGCGTCGTCGCGCGAGGCGTTGCCGACCCACAGGCGTGGGTCGAGGTTCTGGGCGCCGCTGCCGGCCAGGATCACTTCCAGCACCTGGGGCGAGATCTTGCAGCCGCAGCCGGCGCCGTGGCTGTATTGGGTCAAGCGGACCGGTTCGCTCATGGGGGATGCGCCTCTGTGTGTAAAGGGGCAGCATTCTAGCAGAGCGCAGCCCCCGGTCGGATGACAAGCCCGACAGGATGAACCGCCGCGTCGAGCATCACCACGTCAAGCGATAGCCGAGGTTGAATGCCCATGGGCGTTTCAGGGCCGGACTGTCGCTGGTCTCGAAATCGGCATACAACTGATGCCCGCCCACCGACGCCGTCATCCCGGCGCCGGCATACCAGCCGCCGCCATTGCCATCGGGATGACTGGCGATATCGTTGGTCTTGATCCGATTGCGTGTCGCGATGTCCTGGCTCCAACCCAGCTTGAGGTAAGGCTGCACAGTGGTCTGACCGTCCGCCAGCCATTGCCGCCCGAGCAAGGTGCCTGCGCGGATCTGCGTCGACACACCTTCACCGGCGTCGACGCGCAGCCCGTTGCTGGTCTGATACTTGTCGCCGCCGCCATACAGCGCCGATATCTGCCCCTGAGGCTCGAGAAACCAACCATCGCGCAGGTGCAGACGCTTTCCGGCTTCGACCGACAGGCCGGCACCGTGGCTGCGCGTATGGGCACTGACGCGGTCACCATCGCTGGTCTGCACATCGAAGCGCGTCGACCAGCGATTGAGGGTCAGCAGGCTGTCGGCGTACCACCCCGTGTCGTCAAGATAGGTGGCATAGGCACCCAAGTGGTAGCTCTCCAGCCTGCCGCTGCCCTCGTCATGGAAATCGCGATCGCTGAGGCTGTAGCCGACCAGGCCACCGAGGATCCACGATCCGCCATGGGTACTGGCACGGCCGTCCACTCCGAGTTGCAGACCATTGACGTGCTGCGAAAAGCTACGCCCGACGCCGTTGTCTATCAGCTGTTTCTGCCCGTAGCTGCGCAGCCAGACACCTGCCTGGCCATTGTCCTTGCGCACCTCACCGAGGCGCTGGATCAAGCTGTTGCGTTCGGCGTCCCAGGTGTCGCGCAGGGTTGCCAGGGCGCTGCTGTCGATCGCCGCGCTGGCGGTGGTGGAAAGATTCCCTGGCGCAGGCCGGGGCGGTTGTGGCCCAGGCAATGATGGCTCGGGCGACGGCTGCGGCGCGGGCGATGGTTCGCTCGGATCCGGCACGACCGGGGTCTGACCGACGTTCACCAGGCTCCAGCGTGAATCGGTGGCGCCGCTATCGAGCCGCTCCAGCGCGTAGCGATAAGTCCCCGCGTCGACCACCTGGCCACGGTTGGCCAGAACGAAGCCGCCCTTGCCACCTTGGCTCTGTACCAAGGTCAAACGGCCACCGCTGGTGGACGGTTCCGACCCGCTGTCGTGCACCAGAATCCGATTGTTGCCCGTCACCTGCCCGCCGACGTCAAGACGGTCGCCGCGCAGGGCGCCCAGGTTAGTGTTCATGTGGTAGTCGCCATCGCCCTGCAAATCGCCAGCGACCTTGAGGCGCAGGAAGACATCGCCCGACGGGGCAGCGAATTGCACCCTTCCATGGTTGCTCAACTGGCCGACTGCGGAGTCGCCGCGCAGCGTCCACTGACTGGAGCCGTCGATATCAAGGCGCGACGCCGCAGCGCCATCCTCGACCGCGCCGTCGAGCCGCGAGTGTTCGCGCAAGTTCATCTGCAGCGAACCTGCGTCCACCTTGATGTCGCCCTTGATCCGCGATTGGCGACTGTCGATATCGACCGTCTCGGCGGCGACGCCATTCGCCGCGTCGGTGAGCCATAACGCCAGCGCGGGTTGATCGGCACTGCTGCTGCCACCGATCAGGCTGCTGTTATCCAACACTGCGCTCAAGCCGCCACCCGCGACCCGCAACGCACCGCTGTTGTGCGCCTGCACCTGGCTGTCGGTAATGGTCAGTTGATTGACTACCGCTTCGCCCGTCGCCTGGCTGACCAGCGCATAGGCCTTGGCCCCGTTGGTCTCCAGGCGCGTGTCAGCCAGACTGGCGACGGCGTTGTTGCTGATCGACAGACCATAGGCCGAGGTCCCCTCGGTCTGCACCGTTGTCGCGCTGGTTTGAATCGAGGCGCCTGCGCCGGAGGCGAACAAGGCATGGCCCAGTTCGCCGTGGGTCGTGACGCGGCTGTCCTGCAGGGCGATCCGTGCCTTGGGCAAGCGTGCCACCGCCGCCATCGAGCCGGTGCCGAACGTCTGGATGTCGACGCTGCGCACATCGAAAGTTGCCGCGGGATCATCGCCCTGTTGACCGACTATGTCGGTCGATGCATACAAGGCGTGGGCGGAATCGCCATGGGTGATCACGCTGCCTCCCTGCATCAGGAACGCGCCCGCACGGTTGTCCACCGCGGGCGCCTGAGCCCCCCAGGTTTCAAGGGTGCTGTCGCGGACCTCGGCGCGGCTGTGATCGCCCGGCATCCAGATCGCCGAACCATACTTGCCCTGGGTCGTGACCTCAACGCCCTCAAGATCGGCGAAGGATCCGCTGGCGTTGAGGTTGATGCCATTGCCAGCCTGCGAGACGATGCGCGACTGGCGCACGAACGCCTGGCCGCCCACGGCCTGGGAGCTGGGCCGGATCAAGATGCCGTCGGCGTTGGCGGTGATGCTGCCATTGCTGAAATACAGCCGGCCGTCCTGCAGATCCACACCCTGCGAGTAGAAGGATTCGGCCGTCACGCCATCAGCGTTGATGAGGCTGTCGGCGCCGGTTATCGCAAAGACCGCTGCGTACCGTCCGTACGTCAGCGCGGTGACGTTGGCCAACTCAAAGGCCGCGCCGCTCTGGGCCCTGACGGCGTAGGCCGAGTTGCCGGTGGTGGCGACCGTCGTGCCGTTGGCGCGCAGCAGTGAGCCCGCGCCCATTGCCGACAAGCCATCACCGACCAAGCCGCTGGTACTCACCGTCCCGCCGACCAGTTGCGCCGTGGCGCCACTGTCGACCAGCACGCCCCGGCCACGACTGCCACTGGCGACGATGTCACTGTCCTGAAGCGTGAGCAGCGAGCCTGTACCGCGTGCATTCGCTCCATCGCCGAAATAGCCGGTGGCGATGATCGTGGAATGTTCCAAACGCGCCTGCCCCCCGGACACTGCCTGCACGCCCGTGACAGCGTCGTTGTCGCTGGCAGCGTTGGCGCGGACGCCGAGTGCGAGCCCGACGAATTGATTGCGCTCGCCGCTGACGCTGATGGCCGCTCCCTTTCCGGTATGGGTGACGTGGTCACCGTTCAGGGTGAGCGACTCGCCCGCCTGGGACGACAGGTCGATCTGATCATACTGGGCCGCGTCCGCTGGCGATAACGCCGCCACTAACGCATAACTGATGGCCAGGCTGATCGGCTGTTTGCGCAAACGTGTCATTCATGACTCCTTGTACAACTATGACAAAAACATGGCAGGGCAATACTGATCGCGACACAGTTGTCGTCAGGATTCAGCGCCCACATGGAAGCGTGCGTTTGAGTTCATCAAATGCAGTTATTTATTTGCCAGCCAACCTGTCAAACAATGCAGGATAGTGATGGCTTCAGTCTTTTAAGTTCTGAAGCCCCCATTAAAACCATGGCACTGTCGATCGATGCATCGGTTGTATTCATTGATAGCTGACAGTCACTGTTGCAGTGCCTTTGACCAGCCCGGCCGTTACGCAATTGGGGCCCGCTTCGCTCTGATAATATCGGACCAGATAAGGCAGATTGAAAGATCCGGAACCGTTCAATACCGATCCGATCACGTTCGTCGTGCCTAATATCACCGGGACCGTGTTATCGGCGCCCACTATCTGTAAAGCGATGCAGGAAGCGCTGTTGGCGCCACTCTGCGGTTTGATCAATCCCTGGCTACCGTCCGCCAACAACTTGTCGGCATCAATGCTCATGGTCACTGCGCCATTGGCGCCTGAACAGGTGAAGGTGATGGGAAACGCAGTATCGCCGCTGGTGGCTCCCAGGGCCCGGAATCGGCCAATGGGTACCGGCGCCAGGGTCACAGACGAATCACTGATGGAACAGGTACCCGTCTGTGGGATTATTTCGCTGCCGCCGCCGCTGATTCGGGTAGTCAGAAAGATCCCACTGTTGAAGGGATAAACAGACTGAGAAATATTGTTGGTATAGGTACCACTGGCGAGTGCCCCGGAACCGATAGTGTCACTTAGCTTTACAAGTTCCACCACCACCGAGCCGCCAACATTCACCACCAGGGTGTTCTGCGCAACGGAGCCGCTCACGCCAGGCATGCCCAGTTGCCAGGTCGTCTGCTCTCCCGCATAAAAAGGTGCGGCGGACTTGGCGGGTATCCAGGATGTTCTCATGCCAACACCGGCGATATTAGTCGTATAGACATGGGGTATTGCCGTCAGTGTTCCTTTGGCAACTCGCCAATCGGTGATATCACCCGGCCTGCACGAAAGAATCGCAAAGAACGAACCGGCGATTGGATATTCCTGGCTATAAAACACTTCGCCTACCCTGGTACCTGACGGAACCGATACCGGGCCCATGGCAATATCGACCACAGCGCCTTCCTGATAATTGGGCATCATGCCGCAGTAAGCGGCATAGACCGAAGATGGAAACAACATCAGCGCAATGACGCGCAGCAACCCATATAACGAAAGAAGTGCACTTGTATTTTTCATCGACTGCTCAGGCTTGCGCCGCCTCGTGGAACGCAGGGTGCTTGCGCGCGTTGCATCGCGTCGCCGTCGACCATTGCGGCCAGACGATAATCGACCTGGCAACTGCCATCCCCTCCCAGGCTCACCTTCAGGGTGCCGCTGTCACCGATCCCTTGTACAAACACGTTGTCGCCCTGCCCCACCACTCCCACCACATTGCCGCTGACATCGCGGACGTCCGCGCCAAAAGGCAATTTCAGGCTTTTGCCGTTGGAGATATGAATGACCGCGGACTTGCCGACCCGAGTCTCAAAATCGACCTGCACTATCGCGCCGGCGAAGGGTGCGACCTGCTGGGTGGTGTTCTGGAAGGCCACATCCATCGAGCTGCCTTTCGGATCAAGGCTGACCGTGTTCATGCGATACGGCGAAAGGTACGGCATGACGCCATAGCCCTGTTTGTCGAGCACCAGCCCCGACAACCCGCCAACGCTCGCTCCCGCGGCGCCCGGCGCTGAGACCAGGGCGATGGTGTCCCCGGTATTGGGTGAAAAGGTCACGCCGCCGCTGTGGGCGACCAGGCTGCCATCGCTGCCCAGGGACAACGACTTGTAATCGCCGCCTTGTTCGTAGGCCGCGCGCACCGTACTGCGTGTCCCGCGATATTGCGCATTGACGCTGCCCGAGTCGGAGCTGGAGGTATCGCTGGCTTGGGTCACCCCGTAGCTCAAGCGCCCGGCATCATCGGCAACCCCGCTGAGGTAGTTGCGCAGCGAGCTGCCGCGTCCACGCGCCGTGGTGTACTGGGTACTCAAGGTCGGCGATCTGGCGCTGTTGCCCAGCGGGATGTTGAAACTGAGAAAATATTGGGTCTGGGCGCCGATCATTTCATCGTTGTTACGACTGGCGCTGATGCTGTAACTGACATCGCCGACAGTGCCGTTGAAGCCCAACTCGAACTGCCGGCTGGTGCTGTCTTCCCCGCCCCAGCGCTGGCTGGTGGAGCCGGTGAGGAACAGGGAGCCATAGGTACCGATCGGCTGATCGATACTGATGTCGAAGCGGTCACGCTCGCTGTTATACCAGAGGTCGTCGCGCGCCACTGGCAGCTTGCTCCGTTCCCGGGTGTAGACCGCTTGCGAGAGGGTCATGTATCTGGACGATGAGTAGCGATAGGCCGCCAAGGTAAAGTTGGTGCCGGTTTCGACCAGGCGCTTGCTATAGGCGAGCTTGACGCTTTTGCCGGCTGCCGTACCCAGGCCGCTGGCCAATTCGGTTTGTTCCTGGATCAGATCCAGCGAAAAAGCCCCTAACGGGGTATTCAAACCCGCGCCTATCAACCCGGACCTGAAGCCCTCGCTGAGCTGGAATCCCCCGTAGCCGGTAAGGTAATTATTGAGGCCGTGGTACCAGGTGCCTTGCAGAAGATGAGCGTCGTGCGCCGCCGAAAGGTTGTACAGCTTGCCGGCGACCACGTCGTATTTATTGCGCCCCGGCCGCATCAGATTGCTCACCGACGCATAGGGAACGCTGAACCGCCGCACATCGCCGTCGGCCTCTGTCACTACCACATCCAGGTCGCCGCCATAGCCGGTGGGGTACAGGTCATCGATGACGAAATTCCCCGGCGTCACCGTCGTTTGATACAGCTTGATATCGTTCTGCCAAACTTCTACGCGTGCATTGCTTCGCGCGAAACTGCGGATGGTCGGGGCAAAGCCGATTTGCGAGTCCGGATACATACGTTCATCAGAGGCCAGGCTGACGCCTCGCACGGCGATGCTGTCGAAGCCGGCACCCTGGGTATTGATCTCTCCCAGCGTGGCCAGGCTCTTGATACTTGCCAGCGGCCGCTGAACATAGGTCGACAATCTGTTCCATTGCGCTTTCGAGCCGTTGTTCCAGCTGATGTTGGCGTTGTGGCGAAACTGCCATAAACCTATGTTGAATGCGCCGCGCAGGCCCAGGTAAGCCGAGTCGCGAGTGCCGGCATAGTCGCTCTTGCTGTCGAAATAATTGAAGTTGTAATCGACCTTGGCCGCCGAAATACCGGCATCCCAGTACTCGGGCTCGACATAGCCACGGGGTATATGACGCAAACTCGCCTGTGGCAGTTGCAGATAGAGTTTCTGCTGCGCAAGGTCGGCATAGGAACGCGCCTCTGATATCGCGCTTTCCACCGTGCGACAGCCACTGTAGTCGAGCAACTGATGGGTATCGACACCGAAGCGGCGCAACTCATCGGTGGACAGACAGGCCTGGGCCAGATTCTTCTTTCCGGCATCGATGAACTTGACCTTGGCGCGGGTCACTTGTTTGCCATTGATATACACATCCAGATCGTAACGGCCGGGCAAGATGGGATTACCTTTTTGATAGCGTGACATATCCAGGCGTTTTGCATTGCCTACCAGAAATGAACTGTTGAACTCAGCGTCTTGCTGATCGTTGTGCTCGGCGGCAGGTGGCAACGGCGACTCTGCGGCCATCAGGCGCTGCTCCGCGCCGCTGACAAACAGACACACCACCGCCCACGCGCGAACAATAGTGCTTTGCCGCCGCTGCGTTAGATACGTCCTCGACAATCGTGACTTGTTTGAAGAGTGCCTCATATACCCTGACCACTTCAGTAACTTCGCCCACGGCTGGCCCGCTCGGAGAAAGCCAACCGATGGCGTTTCACCGACTCTCGGAGCCAGATCTCAATGTGTGCAGGCGATTGTTTCGACGATGAGCGCGCTCAGGCAATGCCGAGCCGCCCTATTCAATCCGTGAATCGACGACCTTGAGTGCGCCGTAATCATTGATGTATTCGAATCTCACTTCGCCATCGTGCAGCGGATCGTGCAACGCACTGCCGCGGGTGAGATCGAACACCTTTTCGCCAGACGGGGCGATCATATGGGTACCGTCGCGGTTGCTTAACGTTTCCCCACCTTCCTGGGTGTTGACCTCGGCGAAAGAGATATAAAACGGTGATGTATTGCGGCAGTGCAACTGCCAGACATTCCCCTGCTTTTGCAAACGCCACTTCAGGTTTTTTGCGGCGTCGTGCAAGGTCGTGGCCATCTTTGTGGGCCGATAGAACACTTTTATCCTGCTCTGCACCGCCAACAACAGATTGTTTTTGTCTTTCGACGTCTGCGGGACCGGCGGAATCTCGAGCACATTCAGCCAGAACAGTGACTCGCGATCCGCAGGCAGCACCGCCCCCTCAAAGAAGATCCGCAAGGTTTGCGACCCCTGACCTTCGATGCGGGTGATCGGAGGATTGATCAAGAATGGCGCGGTGCTGTTCTCCGGCGTGGAACCGGTCGATCCGTCATCCATCCAGGCTTGCACCAACGCCGGGGCGGTGCCTTTATTGGACAGTGCAATAGTGACCTCGCGCTCGCCTTGCGGATACACCAGGCGTGTGCCTCCCAGCACGATGTTGGCATGCGCGCTGAAGCTCAGTACATAACTGGCAAGGCAACCGATAAACAGACTATAAATGCGCATAATAGGGGTAATACCCTCCGCGCAAAGAATGCGCGGAGGGTCATTCTCAGTTATAGCTCAGTTGATATTTTACCTGGCTCTTTACCAGGCCCGCAGTGGACGTTCCGGTCGCGTAATACTGAACGCCGTAGATCATTTCTGCGGCGTTATTCTGTACCGTGAAGCTTTTTGCCCCGCCAGCATCACCGGGTTTGATGGCACTGTTGTCGTCAGTATTGAACAGTTGCAGACCGACGTTAGTCGCGGCGGTCGCACCACTCAGCTGATTTTTAAGCAGGCCCGAACTCAGGTCCACCTGGCTGGCGTCATACAGAAACTGAGCGCGCACATTCTTTACCGAGGCCGAGCAGTTATCCACCGCTATGCGGAAGTTCGAGGGCACGGCGGTGGCGCCGGCCTGACTCAGATCCGCGACCTTTGCGGTGGCCAGGTCCACGGTGAAATCCCCGGTCGAACCGGTAGTGACTTCACAGGTTTCATCGGTGACTTTGCCGTTGAAGGTAATAGTCCCTGATTCGGCCGCATTGGCACCGTTCGGCATCATTGCCAATCCGAAGGTGGTCCAGACGGCTGCCCCTACAGACAACATAAAACGCTTATTCATAAATCCTACCCATCAACCAGTTTAGATAATCCAAGTACACTACTTTGCCTGCGTCAGGCAAACTCAACTCTCATTTGCTGATTTGGCGTCGTGCATCCTCCTTTTGATTGGCTCCCTGAACTGAAACAGCTCTCTGCGGCACGACAGAGATACCGGCAGCACTGTTAATTGCAGCGCTGAACCCATTATCGACAGCGTCAATACGGACGTCTTTAAAGAAATGCCACTTTTGTAAAATGTGTCGCCAAGCCTTATATCGATGCTGAGTCTGATTCAGCGCGTGACAAATCCAGGCATACTTCGTCACGGTAATTGGAGGGCGTGACGCCTATGAGACTCTTGAAGCAAGAACACATATGCGCGTGGTCCGAGAACCCGCACTTGTAGGCGATATCGCTGAGCGCCAACTCGCTGCGCTGCAGCAGTTCGCAGGCCTTGTTGACCCTTTCCAACATGACGTACTGATGAGGCGTCTGACCGATGGCGGCGCGGAACTGATTGATAAACGCAGATCGCCCCAACCCGGCGATCGCTGCGAGGTCCTCAATGCGCAACGCGCTGCTCAAGTTGCTTTTCACATGTTCAATGACCGGTTCGAACACCCGGATCTGCCGCGCGCTGGTCGTATACTGTTTGCGTCCGCCGCGCAGCGCCAATGTATGCAAGGCGATCGCCCGCGCCAGGCAATCGGCTTTCAACGCGGCTACTGCACCGGGTTGCTCCAACGCCAGTTTCAGGCTGCGCAGCATCAAGCTCAGGCCGCGGTCATGCAGGCCAAAAGTGGAAACGATCGGCGAATGCACGTTTTTACCCACGCTCATGGCACTAGAGGCGGCCTCACGGAACAACTCGGCACGAATGAACACATGGAGCACCTTGGTAGTATTGCCAAGCTCCAGATGCACTACGTCCTTGGGGCCGATCAGCACCACACTGTCCGTCGGTAGTAACGCACAGCGATGGCGGTAATCATTGGACAGCCTGACCTTCAACGGTCTCAGCGGCACGACGAACCAGATGTCCCTGGTCGCGTGGTAAGTCGCTTGGTGGGGCTGCTCGTGGGTGACTTCAGCATAGACATTCGCCCAGCCCAATCCCTCGCTGGAACGAATCGGGTAGATATCTTGATGATCCGCCAGGCATGTCTCGTGTCGGCGGAATTCATTATTACTTCGAAACTGCGGCATGACATAGACCCAAAATGTGCTATTGCCTCAAGTCATCAAGAGACAAAATCAATCGGAAATACGGCATCAGGTGGTTTAAGCAAACGGGTGATCAGCACTCATCAGCAACTTGTATGAGCGATGTACGCTTTGAGTGACATTTATAACTTGCGGTCGCCCCTGACGATTCATCGCTGACCGCCAGCGCTGTTATTGGCTGAGCCTGTATTGATCCATTTTGCAGTCGACGCGGCGTGCTGTCTTTGAGATAAATCTGAAAGCACCGCACTTTTTTTGCTGTGCAGCTTTATCACCCACACCTGCGCTGCAGTTATTGAATCATGGCGCTCCGAGTCCACGGCGCCAACCATTGACCACCACCGCCAGCACAATCTGCATACCCTTGAATAGACGATCGTTATTGAAAAAGATTGGCCTGCACACAAAACGCCAAAAGATCCTGATCGCTGTCCACTTCAAGCTTGCGCCGTGCCGAGATCTTTTGCGCACTGACTGTTTTAGTACTTCTGTTCAGGGCGCAGGCTATTTCAATCCCGCTCTTGCCTGCCACAAAGTGTCTGAGCACTTCATACTCCTTGCCGGACAAGCGGGCGATACGCGCTTGTACCTCATCGCCACCAGGGGACGGCACCTGGGCCCGTGCCAATGCTGGCGCGCGATAGATCCCGCCGCCCGGCAACGACCTGAGCGCAAGCATGATTTCCTTGAGGTCACCGTTTTTGAGGATGACCCCAGACACTCCCAGGTCGTACAGATTGGCGAGTACCAGGGGATTGGACAGCATGGTCAGAATCAGCAGGCGCGTGCGAGGGAAACGTCGGCGTAGATATTCTACGAATTTGAGGCCATCGCCATAGGCTTCATCGCCCGGCATGTAGTAATCCGTGATGACGACGTCAGGCGCGCAGGCCTCGCAGAGCCTAACCAGATCACTCGGCCCCTGAGCGGTACCCAGCACACGGTAGCGCTCGTCGCGCTCGATTATTTCCTGAACACCCAACAGCACTATCGGGTGATCGTCAGCGATGACCACGGTCGTTTTATTCAAGGTTGTGCAATCCACTTTCGGTCATGGGTCATGAGGTCAGGTCATCGATATCGATATCGAGCGCAGAATCACGCCCGATCAGCCGCTCCAGCAACCCCTCGAGCGTATTCAACAGGCCGGCCAGCTCATTGGCAAAACCACGCTCGATGTGCTCGCCAGGCATCAGCCGCTCAAGGCGTTCGCAGGCCTGGGCGAGATGGCGTGCTTGCACCACCTCGAGAGCGCCTCTCAGGCGATGCAGCTGGCCTTCGACTGCCGCTTTGTCACCGTCTTGCAGGGCGCCCCGCAAGCGTTGGATATCCACCCGCAGGGTCTTGATGAACAAAGCCCGCATGCGCGGTGAAACGTCGATTTCATCGAGAACGTCTTGAGCGCCGTCGCTGCGGGGCGGCAAGGCACCGGCCGGGCAAAGACGTTGCAGCACTTCATGCAACTGCGCCAGGTTCACAGGTTTGACCAGCCAGGCGTCCAGACCGGCGCCGGCCGCTGGATCGGCAAGCTCGAAGGCGGCGCTGGCGGTGATGCCCACGATGGGCACGGTAGCGCCCTGCCCTCGCAACGCCCGCACCCACTCGAGCCCGCCCATGACCGGCATGTTGAGATCGGTCAGCACGGCATCGACATCCCCACACCAACCCTGCAGCGCTTCGTGACCATTGCTCGCCAAAGTGACGTGGCAACCGAGGGTCTGCAGTTGTTCTTCGAGCAAGGCCTGGTTGATCGGGTTGTCCTCCACCACCAGCACGCGCAATGCGAGCTGGCCTGGCATGAGCGGTTGCGCCGGCAGCGCCACGGGTACAGATGCCTGCCCAGGTGCGGGGAGCGCGGTCGGCTCCGAAAGTTGCGGGGGCGAGACCGGCAGGCTCACACAGAAGCTGAAACAGCTACCTGCGCCTGGCTCGCTGGCAACCTGCAACCGCGCCTGCATCAACTCGGCCAGCCGCGCACAGATGGACAGGCCCAGGCCGGTGCCATTGACGCGGTGGTCGTTGCGATGGGCCTGATAGAAGGGTTCGAACAAACGCTGCTGCTGGTCTGCGGCGATGCCGGGGCCGGTATCCGCGACCTGCCAATTCAGTACCAGACGGGATCCGACGCTTTCGGTACCGAGAGACACCGTCACCACGCCCTGCTCGGTGAACTTCAAGGCATTGCCAAGCAGATTGCCGAGCACCTGACGAATACGCAGGGCATCGCCCTCGACCCTGCTCGCAGTTTGCACATCGATGCAGACATCCAGTCGCAGGCCTTTGCGCTCGGCTACGCCGGCATATCCCGCGGCGATGGTCTGGGTCAACGCCACCGGATCGAATGCCGAGCCGCTGAGCGTCATCTCCCCCGCCTCGATCTTTGACGCGTCGAGCACATCGCTGACCAATTGCAGCAGTAGCGCCGAGGACTGCTCGATGGTTTCGAGATAGTTGCGCTGCTGCCGGGACAGCGGCGTGAGCGCCAACAGCTCCAAGGTGCCCAAGGCGCCGTACAGCGGGGTGCGAATCTCGTGACTCATGGTCGCCAGGAACCGCGACTTGGCCGCGCTGGCGGCGTCGGCGTCACGCTTCGCGGCGGCCAATATGCGCTCGGCCGACTTGTGCGCGCTGATGTCATTGAAGGCGCAAAGTACAACTTCCTCACCTTGATAGCGGGCCAGGGCAAAACTGGCGTGCAACGTGTTGCCGTCGGGATTTTCGAAGTTCAGCTCGGTGAGCGGCGGGCCTTGATCCGCTGCCAGGCCCCAGGCGGCGCTCATCTGCTCGACCCGCTGCGCGTCCCCAAGCAACAGCTCGACCAGCGGATTGTGCATCAGCAGTCGCCCGTCGGCGCGCCGCAGCACACACAGCGCCACCGGAGCGGTCTGGAGCACCGCACGACTGAAGGTATCGCTTTCGACGATTTCCTGATGCGCCTGGCGTGCTGGCAGTATCACCCTGCGCGAATACCAGCGCATCGCCGCCCAGCTGGCCATCAGCGTAGCGAGCAGCACCAGCACCGCGCCCAGAAGTTGCCATTTGGCATAGCCGAAAAAACTCTGGTAGCCCATTTGATAGAGCGCCGTCCACCCGCCCGCGGTGGCTCCACCGACCTTGAACACCAGGCCGTGGGTGGTGAGATTCAAATCTGGCCGCAAGTCATCAGGCGCGCCAACCGACTCGATCAACGAGTCCCCTTGCGGCGACATCAATTGCAGATGGTCGTAGACCGGCCTGTCGATCAACTGCTCCGGGTCGTAGATCCGATCCAGGTTCAACAGGGTCACGGCCAGCACCTGACGCTTTGCATCGGGCGCCCACCACAGCGCGTCCGGCAGTTGAAAACCAAGATAACCGATCAGCTCGGCGGGTTGCCCCGGGTCCAGGGGCCGCGCGCGCTGCCAGCGCACCATCGCGCCAGCGGGGGCCGACAGGGCGTCGTGGACAGTGCTGTAGATCATATCTACCACGGCCAGATAGCTGCGTTGAGTCAGCGCCCCCTGCCCCGGAAAATGGCCGATCGCGGGCACCGCCAGGCTGGTATTGCCCTGCGCTCCGATGATGAACACCTGGGGGGCCACATAAAAGGATGTGCTCCAGTAGTGGCTGTAGAAATCGGCCAGCATCACGCCAAGGACGAAATTGCCTGGGTGCAGGCCTGACTGCCCATGCCGTTGCGCGACCGTGAAGGGCATCGAGAAGCTGTATTGACTGCCTTCATGAAGCTGCGCACCGGCCTCATCGATAACGAGCCGGTGCTGGGCGGTCACCGCGCCCATGTCTTGGCGCTGCGCCGACTCGTTGCCGTGACGCGCGATACGCGTGAGGAAATCCTCGTGCTGATGCAGGCTGCCGATGAGCCGCTTGAAGTGCAGGTCGACGTTGCTGCGCTGTTGCTCGACCAGCCGACTCAATGACCAATAACACGCCGCGACCATCAACAGGTTCAGCGCGATCGCACAGACCAGCACGACATTGAGTCGCAGCGAAGTATTGGCCAGCTTGCGAATCAGGCGGTAGTTGTATTCCGGCATGCAAAGGGGTCCGGTAGGGAAACGAAGGCACTGCCTTGAGCATAGGCTGGCCGCATTCAAGTCTATGCGCGTTTATCACACCGGCATAAGGCTTTCACCTCATCAGCGGCGTGCCGCCCGCCGTTAACGTCCACCCACGGCTCTATGTCAAACTGTACCCCGCACGCAGCCTATGCCCCGTATAGAGATTGGATCGAGATGAGCAAAAATTTTTCTACCTTGCAAGACGTCGCCGATGCCGTCGGCATGTCCCGAGCACAGGTAGCGCGAGCCCTGCGCGGTGACAAGTGCGTGCGCCCGCAGACCCGCGAACGCATCAGCGCCATCGCCGCTCAACTCGATTACCGCCCCAATCTGGCAGCGCGCAGCCTCGCCGAAGCGCGATCGTCGATCGTTGGCCTGGTCATCGGCGACCCTAACAACCCGTTTCATATCCAACTGGCGCAGGCCGTCGATCGCGAATTGTCGGATGCCGGTTTCGATCCGGTGACCTCGTTGCGCTCGCTCGAAGACGCCAGCGCGCTGCGCGAATCCGAACGGCTGCTGCGCCTGCGTGCGGCCGGAGTGATCATGATCGCTACCCCGCATTCGACCAGGACGGTCATCAATATCGCCGATAAACTGCCTTGCGTTTATATCGGCAGCCGAACCATCGCCCACCCGAACGTCACGGCGATCGCCGTCGATGACGAGTCCGCTGTGCGGGCCGCCATGCACCATCTGCTGTCGCTCGGCCACACGCGCATCGCCCATCTGGGCGGCGGGTCCGAGGCGTCGGCGCGCCAGCGGACCAAGGCGTACTGCACCGTCATGCACGAAGCCGGGCTGGCGCCGGTGTTTCTGCGCGGCTCGCACGACGCTGCGTCCGGGCGCCGGGGTGTCGATCAACTGTTCAGCGCAGCGCAACCGCCGACTGCCATTTTTGCCTCCAACGACTTCATCGCTTTGGGCGTCATGGACCGTCTCAAGGCCATGGGGCTGGCGGTACCGCAGGACGTGTCGGTGATTGGTTTCGATGACATTCCCGAGGCCGCCAACGAGGTATTTTCGCTCTCGACCCTACGCCAGGACACCGATCAGCAAGCCAAGGCAGCCGTCGATGCGCTGAAGGTGATTCTGGCCGGCAAAGTCAAACCGGTACGGCGCCGACTCATGTCTGCAGAGCTGATCGTGCGTCGTTCCTGCGCCGCGCCCAAACCTGCCTGAGGCTCTAGCCCGGGATTCCTGCGCATTCATTCATTTGACGTGGCAAATAGCCGCACATAACATGCGCCCCTTCCAGTGGATCCGACGGCCGGTGCTCGCACTCGTGCCTCGAGATCGCTGGAATTTTTTTCGGGCCAAATGAGACCGCTCTCATGGGCATGAGGCCGCGGCTGACTGGAATCCTCCAGCCATGGGCATACGACAGGAGCACACATGAAACGACGTAGCGTGATCAAGGCAGGTCTGGTGCTGATCGCCACCAGTGCCGCCGCCGCGGTGTATCGCCCGGCCGGCGCCGCCTTGCGGGTACTGAACGGTGGCGGCCGCTGGCTGGCCAAAGAAACCCAGCCACCGATTCCGGCAGATCCGAGCCGCCGCATGTTTCTGACCGACAAGGAAGTCGCGCAGATCACGGCCATCTTCGACCGTCTGATTCCCGCCGACGAGATCAGCGTCAGTGCCTCCGCGGCCGGCTGCGTGGTGTTCATCGATCACCAGCTGTCCGGCGACTACGGCAAAGGCACCTGGCGTTATCGCGCTGGCCCGCAGCAACAAGGTACCGCCGCCCAAGGCGACCAATCCCTGGACGGCCCGGCCGACCTCTACCGCAAAGGACTCGCCGAACTCGACGCCTACTGCCTCAAAGAGCTGCAAGGCGCTTTCGAAAGCTTGTCGCCCGAGCAGCAGGACGCACTGCTCGAGCGCATGGAGCACGGCCAGGTGAAGCTCGCCTCGACGCCGTCCGAGCTGCTGTTCAAGCAGATGCTGGCCAACGTCCAGGAAGGCTACTTCGCCGACCCGCTCTACGGTGGCAACAAGGACATGGTCGGCTGGAAGATGATCGGTTTCCCCGGCTCGCGCTACGACTACCGCGACTACGTCGAACAGCGTGGACAGAAGCTGAACATCATCCCGGTGAGCATCGTCGGCCGAGTCTGATTAGCCCGTGAAAACATATAACGCCACCAAGGCGTAGCCTGATTGGGAAGTACACACATGACCTATACAAGACCGAAAGCCGATGTCGTGATCGTCGGCCTGGGTTGGGCCGGATCGCTGATGGCCGAAGAACTCACTCGCGCCGGCCTCGACGTTGTCGCGATCGAGCGCGGCGTCTGGGAAGAGGCCAACAAGAACTATCCGCCGAGCATCGCCGCCGACGAACTGCGCTACGGCGCCCGGCGCGAGGCGCTCAAGCCGCCGAGCGTCGAAACCCTGACCTTTCGCAACAATCCGCGCCAGACCGCCCTGCCCGGCCGGGACTTCAACATCTGGCAGATGGGTTTCAGCGTCGGCGGCGCCGGCAAGCACTGGGCGGCCAACGCCTGGCGGTTCAACCCGTCGGACTTCACCATGGCCACCCGAGTCAAGGATCGTTACCACAACATGAAACTGGCCGACGGCTTGATCGTGCAGGACTGGGGCGTGACCTATGACGACCTCGAACCCCACTACGATCGCTGGGAAAAAATCGCCGGCATCGCCGGCAAGGCCGGGGTCATCAACGGCCAGGTCCAGGCTGGCGGCAACCCCTTTGAAGGCTCGCGTACCAGCGACTACCCGACCCCGGCCATGGCCCGCTCGCATTGGAACGAGAAATTCCGCGCGGTCACCGAGACCATGGGCCTGCACCCCTTCCCGATCCCGGCCGGCACCATCGGTGCGCCCTATACCAATCCGTTGGGCGTCAACCTCGCCCCCTGCACCTACTGCGGCTTCTGTGGTTTCTACGGCTGCGGCAACTGGTCGAAATCCTCGCCGAACGCCTGCGTGATCCCGGCTCTGGTGCAGCGTCGCAACTTCACCCTGCTCACCGAATGCACCGTGCTCAAGGCCGAGAAAGCCCCGGACGGCAAGACGGTCACCGGCGTGACTTTCAAGGATTCGGACGCCAATCTGGGGTTTCAACCCGCTGACATCGTGGTGTTCTCGGCGTATCAGCTGGACAACGTGCGCCTGTTGCTGCTGTCGCAGATCGGCACTCCTTACGACCCGGCAACCCGCACCGGCACCGTGGGGCGTGCCTACAACTACCAGACCATGTCGTACGGGTTCCTGTACTACGAAAACGAGCAGATGAACCCGTTCATCTCCACCGGCGCCCTGTCGACCCAGATCGATGACTTCAACGGCGACAACTTCGATCACACCGGTCTGGGCTTCATTGGCGGCGCGGGCATCCAGGCGTTGTCGGACCAGGGCACGCCCATCAGCATGACCGATCGCGTACCGACCGGCACCCGGTTGTGGGGCTCGCAGTGGAAGAAAGCCTTCCAGCAGAGCTACCAGAATTACGCCAAGATCCAGGGCCAGGGCACCTCGTACTCCCACGTTGACTCTTACCTGTCGCTCGACCCGACCTACAAAGACGCCAACGGCCAGCCGCTGCTGCGCATGACCTTCGACTACAACGACAATGATCGACGCATGTCGACCTTCGTCAGGGGCAAGATCGACGAGATCTGCCACAAGAGCGGCGCCAAGAGTTGGGAAACCGTGTCGTTCCCCGACCAGCCCAACTCGCCGATGCGCGGCTACGACAGCTCGCACACCATCGGTGGCGCAGTCATCGGCCTCGATCCGGCCACCTCGGTGCTCAACCGCTATCAGCAATGCTGGGACGTGCACAACCTGTTCGTCTGCGGGGCGTCTTCGTACCCCAACAACGGCGGCTACAACCCCACCGGGACCCTGAGCGCCCTGACCCTCTGGACGGCCAAGGCCATCATCAACGACTACATCCGCCAGCCTGGCTTGCTGACACGATAAGGAGATCGCCATGAGCAAGTTCAAGACTATTGCCGCGGCCATTGTGGGCTGCGCGATCATCGGCGGTGCGGGCTTCATCGGCTTCGCCCAGTACGGCGAACACAAGCGCTTCGCTGCCATCGACAGCCGCCTGACAAGCAACGACGCAGCCCAGCTCAAACGCGGTGAATACGTCGCGGCGGCGGGCGATTGCGCCGCCTGCCACACCGCCCCCGGCGGCCAGAGCTACGCCGGTGGCTATGCGTTGCAAACGCCGTTTGGCACCATCAAGGCCTCCAACATCACCCAGGATGCCGATACCGGTATCGGCGGCTGGACCCTGGAGCAGTTCGACAAGGCCGTGCGCCACGGCATCGGCAATCACGGTTACCTGTACCCGGCCATGCCCTACAACGCGTACAGCAAAATGAGCGATCAGGACATCGCCGACCTCTACGCCTACATCAAGACCGTCCCGGCCGTGAAGCAAAAGGTGGTGGAGAACGCGCTGCCCTTCCCGTTCAACCAGCGCATGCTGCTGGCCGGCTGGAACCTGCTGTTCTTCAAGGATGAGCGCTTCAGTGCCGTGCCGGGCGTGACACCGCTGGTGGCGCGCGGGGATTATCTGGTCAACGGCCCAGGCCATTGCGCGGCGTGTCACACCGCGAAGAACCTGCTCGGCGGCGATGTCGCCGAGACCTTCCAGGGCGGCACCTTGCAAGGCTGGCACGCGCCCGACCTGACCTCCAACCCGCACACCGGCCTGGGTAAATGGAACAGCGAAGACATCGTCAGCTACCTGAAAACCGGCACCAGCCGCCAGGCCGCCGCTGCCGGGCCGATGCTCGAAGCCGTGGAAAACTCCACCCAGCACCTGACTGACGATGACCTGCACGCCATCACCGCCTACTTGCAGCAACTGCCTGCCAGCAAGAACGAGGTGCCGGCAGCCGTTGCGGCAACCGACCCGCAGATGATCAAGGGACGCTTGGTGTTCGAAAGCCAGTGCGAGGCCTGCCACACCTCCAGCGGCGCCGGTGTGCGGCAGATGATCCCGCAACTGCGCGACAACGCGCAGGTCAACGCCAAGGACCCTTCCAGCCTGCTGAACGTGGTGCTCAAGGGTGCGGACGGACCACTGACCGCGGGCAACCCGACCGCTGCGGGCATGCCGTGCTTCGACTGGAAGCTAGGCGATGAAGATATCGCCGCGGTGCAGACCTATATCCGCAACAGCTGGGGCAACAGCGCGTCCAGAGTCAGTGCCGAGCAGGTGCACAAGGCGCGCGGGGAACTGGGCGCTCGCGCCTGGATCGGCCACTGATGGGTCCTGCCCGCGCCGGTACGTGAGTGGCTGACCATGCCGGGGCCTTGGCGCCCCGGCATCGACGATCCAGCGTGATCGCCGCTCGTGCGAGCGCAGTGATCAACCGCCGAAAGTGGAATTCGACCAGCTCTCCACTGTACGCACCAGCTCGGTCAAATCCCGCCCGGCGCCGTCCTGCTGCGCCGCGACATTCCACAGTTGGCGCGCGGCGTTGCCCAGCCACATGGGCACGCCCAGCGCCTGGCATTCCTCGACCGCAAGGCCGATGTCCTTGCACACGCTGGACATCGGGAAACCAAAGTCGAACGTGCCGGGCAGCACGTGCCTGGGGAATTTATCCAGTGTTGCGCCATTCTTGCCGCTGCCGGCGTTGATCACCGACAGCATCACCTGCGGGTCGAGCCCGCCTTTGACGCCCGCGACAAAGGCCTCGCTGGTGATGGCGAAGGCGGTGGTCGAGAGCATGTTGTTGAGCAGCTTGAGCAACTGTCCCTGCCCCGGTTGCTCGCCGACGATGAACACCTTGCCGAATACCTCCAACAGTCCACGCACGCGCTCGATCGCTTCGGGACTACCGGCGGCCATCAGCGCCAGGGTGCCTTTTTCGGCACCGGCGGCGCCACCGCTGACGGGCGCATCCACCGTGGCGATTCCCCGCACCGCAAGGCCAGTGGCAACCGCCTGCTCGGCCCGCGAGCCAACGGTGGACAGGTCGACCAGAATGCGTACCGCGCGGCCCTCGACGATACCCTCAGCGCCCAGCGTCACCGCCTTGAAGATCGCCGGGCTCGGCAGGCTGGTGAATATCACCTCGGCGTGGTCGGCGACCTCGCGCACGCTCTCGGCCACCCGCGCTCCTAGCGCTGCGAGCTCCTCCAGTGCACCGCGATCCGTATCGTAGATCGTCAGCGCATGCCCTTGCTGCACAAGGCGCCGCGCCATCGGACGGCCCATGACGCCCACGCCAATGAAACCCAGTTGTGTGTCGACCATGTTCGAACTCCTGTTGATCAGAGACTGGCCAGGCGCATCAGGGCGCCGGCATCGTTTGCGTGTTCAAGCCGCCACAGCGCATCGATCAGCGGTTGGGGGGCACAACCGGATCGGCCATACGCGCAGAGTTCACGCAGTTTGTCCTCCAGGCGCCGATCACTCAGAGGCGCCTGCAAGCTGCCGGTACAGCGTTCGATGAAACTGCTGAGGACCTGGCCCGAGCGGAACAGAACGCGCACCTGCGCCGACTCCACCGAGCAGGTTGCGTCATCGATGAAGTGCACCCGCCCGTAGAGCGCCCGCAGGCGCGGATCGGCGACGGCGGCGTCGCTGAATTCGGCCAGCCCGGCGCGTCCGGTTGCCAGGCTCACTGCCACGGCATGCTGCGCGCTGACCTGGGACTGCCGACCAAGCGTGATAGCCGGACGGTCGGTGCGTTGACGCAGCAACGGATGGCCGGTGAGTTCGATGCGTTGAATGTCGTCCAGCTGCCAATCGCGGTCCTGGGCCAGTTCCAGGCATGCCTGAATCACCGGATTAAGCACCACGCCACAGGGATAGGGCTTATAGGTATTGGCCAGCAATTCCCAACGTTGGCCCAGGTCGGCGCCGAGCGGTTCAAGGCGCGGCGCTTCGCCGAAGACCTTGAGAAAGCCGCGCTCGCCCTCCAGCGGCTGGTCTGGGCCGGCAAAGCCGTCTTGCGCGAGCAATGCCGACAACAGGCCATTGCGCGCGGCATTGCCGACGCCGATGCTTTTCGCCGCACTGCCCAGGGTTTCCACCAACCCCGAGGCCTGGGCGCTGGCATTGCCGAAGGCCCAGACCAGTTGCCGGGCATCCAGGCCGAGGATCTTGCCAGCCGCCGCAGCCGCTCCGAACACCCCGCAGGTGGCAGTGATATGCCAGCCACGGCGGTAATGCTCCGGGGAGATCGCCATGGCCAGGCGGCACTCGATCTCGACACCGAGCACGAATGCCAACAGCAGTTGCTCACCGCTCACCGGCCGGGTCTGTGCCAGGGCGAACAGCGCGGCGGCCACCGGCGCCGTCGGGTGCAGGATGGTCGGGATATGGGTGTCGTCGTAGTCGAAGACGTTGGCGCTCATGGCATTCAAGGCGGCGGCGTTGAGCAGGTCGAGCGCTTCGCCACGGCCGATCACCCGCGCCTGCCCGCCAGCGTTGAAACGGCCGAATAGCCGGATCGCCTTGATCACGTCCGGGTCACTGCAACCAGCGAGCGCCACCGCGAAATAATTGATCAGCGCCCGCTGGGCTTCATGGCGCACCGGGCCGGGCACGTCGGACCAGCGGGTCGCCTGGATGAACTCGGCCAGCTGCAGGCTCAGGGTCTGGGTCATGGTGCTTGTCCATTCTGTTCGTCGGAGGGACGCATTGATGTTCGGCTGGCCTTCGATCGTCAGTTGGCCATCCAGCCGTCATCCACCGGCAAGGTCGCGCCGGTGATCGACTGCGCCGACTCGCTGCACAGAAACACGATCAGGTCCGCCACATGGTTGGCGTCGATGAATCGCCCGGTGCCCTGCTTGCCTTGCAGGAACACCCGTGTGGCGGTCTCGCGATCCAGCTGCTGTTGCGCCATCAGCTCGGTCAGGCGGCTGTCGATATTGGGCGTGAGCACCGAACCTGGGCAGACGGCATTGCAGGTGATGCCCTGGCCCAGGGTTTCAACGGCGATCGCCCGGGTCAGGCCCAGCAGCGCGGTCTTGGTGGTGACGTAGTCGATGCGATTGGCGATGGCCCGTGAGCCATAAGCGGAAGACAGATTGAAGATGCGTCCCCAGCGCCGTTCACGCATGCCGGGCAATACCAACTGGCTCGCCCGAAACGCGGCAGTGAGGTTCACCGCCAACGCCTGCTCCCAGCGCGCCAGGGGCAAGTCTTCAAGCGGGGCGAAATGCCGGACCACGGCGTTGTTGACCAGCACGTCGACCCGGCCCGCTACCTCGATCAGTTCGTCGATCTGCGCGGCCTGCGACAGGTCGGCCTGCACGTAGCGCACCCTTACGCCGTAGGCCTGCATCAACTCGGCGCAGGTCTGGCGCAGCTCGTCCGGCGCCGCCAGCCCGTGCAGGACCACCTCACAGCCGGCAGCGGCCAGGGCCTTGCCCATGGCCAGGCCGAGGCCGTCGGATGACCCGGTGATCAGCGCAACGCGGTCCTTCATGGCTGCGCTCCGCTCGCCTGGATGTGCACGGCGAACGAGGGATCACCGGCATCGACTGCGGCGAAACGCTGCATCACGTCCGGGTCATGGCCGGGGATCACCACGGCGCCGGGGCGTTGCAGCCACTCGCGGATCTGCTCGTAGCCGCGGTACATGTCGGCCAGGCTGTCGATGACCGCGAAGGGCCGGTCCTGCTCCAGCTCGTCGTAATAGTGAATGGCGTCCGAGGCCAGAATGACCGGGCCTTGGGGCATCTCCACGACCACCGCCAGTTGCCCCGGAGTATGGCCGCCGAGCTCATGCAGTTCGATACCCGGGATCAACGTGTTGCGCGGCGCGTCGAGCAAGGTGACGCGGCCCTCGCGGTGCAGCGCTTGAACGAACGCCAGGTCCAGCGGGTCGGCATGGTGCAGGTACTGCGGGCGCTGGCCCATGTCGGAGTTCCAGAACTCGAACTCGCGCCGCGACATGACGATCTGGGCATTGGGGAACAGCCCCAGATTGCCGGCATGGTCGTAGTGCGCGTGGGTCAGCACCAGCAGTTTGACGTCGAGCGGATCGATGCCCAGGCGCGTCAGTGCATCGGCCGGCGCTACCACCGGCTGTCGACGCCGGGCCATGGCGGCCTGGGGGCTGAAGCCGGTGTCGATGACGATGGTCTGTTCGGCGTTGCGAAAGATCCAGAAGAAGTAATCCATGGTGATCTGCGCGTCGGGCTCGTGGTAGGCGCGAAAGTTGTAGTAGCACTCGCTTTTGCTGGTCTGGCGGGTGCCGTAACGCACCACTATCACTTCAGCGTCGGTCCAGTCGGGGCTGGCTGCCGTGGATGGCGTACTCATGGGCGGAACTCCATTGTTATTGTTATCGGGGCGACAAGGGACGGCGCTATTGAGCGCCTCGGGGTTGCCGATCAAGCGCTTGTTCGAGCAAGGGCGCCGCTTCGAGCGCGCCATGGATACCGATGACGCTGACGATCTCGAGCATTTCCATGATTTGCTCTGCGGTGGCGCCGTAGCGCAGCGCATTGCGCATGTGCAATTTGAGGCCCGGCACGTAGAGATGGGTGGCGGCGGCATCAAAGGCGCAATACATCAATTCCTTGACCATGGGTTCCAGCACGCCGGTTCGCCAAGGCACCGAAGAGAACTCGACGTAGGCTTCGAACAGCTCCGGGTCCAGCTCCAGCAAACCCTCCCACGAGCAATGCCAGTAACCGCGGTTGCCGACAAAGCTGCTCTTCAGTGCTTCGCGCCGAGCGTCCAGTGGCGCAGCCCCTTCGCGCAGGCCCTCCTCTTCGAGCACTTCGAGCAGCACCGGCACGCCGACATTTGCCGCATGGATGCCGACGGTGCTGATCAATTCCAGCACCTCCACCAGCTCTTCACGGGTGGCGCCATGGGCCAGCGCCGCCTGCAGATGCTGGTCGATGCCGGGGCGATACAGGTGGGTCGCAGCGGCACTGGCCGCCAGGGCGATGAACGCCTTGACCTTGTCGGGCAGGTGGTTCTTGCGCCACGGCACGGCCGCGAAGCCGGCATAGGCTGCGACGAAGCCGGGGTCGAGGCGCAGCAGGCTGTCCCAGGCCGGACTCCAGCGGCCGCCACCGTGCTCGAAGGCATCTTTTACCTGTTGTTGTCTGGCTGTAAGGTTCATGGCGCTCCTCAACCTGCGCTGCGCAGATAATCGGCGTCGGTGACCGCTTCCTGCCATACGGTCTGGCCGATGGAGGTCGCCGTGTGAACCATGAAGTGCTGGCTGTTGGCGCCGTGCCAGTGGCGTTCTCCGGGGCCGATCCACACCGTGTCGCCCTGGCGGATCGCTCGTGGCTGGCTGCCCTCCAGGCAGATCCAGCCGCTGCCGGCGGTGACGTACAGCACCTGGCCCACCTCATGGTGATGCCAGTGGGTGCGTGCGCCTGGGTTGAACGATACGTTGTTGATCGTCACCCCGTCAGTGGTCGGCATCACCGGGTCGGCCCAGACCACCCCGGTAAAAGTGGCGCCGCGCTGTTCGGACACTGCGCCTTCGACGCTACCGTAAAAGACCTTCATGGCTTGCCCTCTTCTGTCGATTCATGCAGGCGCACGCCGCCGGACATATCGCCGATGGCATCCACCACTCTGTTGCTGATCTGATCGCCGTAACCCAGCGCCACCTGCAGGCCGAAACTGGCCAGCGGGCCGGAAGCGTTGAGCGAGGCAACACCCAGTTCGCGCACGCGGTCGAGGTAAAGCACCACGTCCTTGCTCATCAATTTGCCGGTCAGGCCGCCTTCGAGGTAGTTGCCATCGACGATGTGCGGGAAGCGGTTGAGCGTGGCGAAATTCACCCCGCTGCTGCTGTTGAGCACATCGAGCAGGCGGTGCAGGTCGAGCCCGGCCTTTTTGCCCGCTACCATCACCTCGGCGGTCGCGGCCAGGCTCACCGCATTGAGAAAGTTGTTGAGCAGCTTGGTGGTGTGCCCGGCACCGCTGGGGCCCATGAGGAACACCTTGCTGGCAATGGGCTTGAACACCCAGGCCAGCGCCTCCACCGTGGCCGCATCACCGCCGACCATCAGGGTCAAGGCGCCTTTTTCCGCGGCGGCCGCACCACCGGAGATTCCGGCGTCGATGTACTGCACGCCACGCTCGGCGAACAGGCCGTGCAGGCGCATGGTCGAACTGGCCGCTGCGGTGCTCAGATCCACCACCACCTGCCCCTCGCGGCAGTGCGCCAGCAGCCCGTGCGGACCCTCGACCACGGCCTCGACGACCTTGCTGTCGGGCAACGACAGCAAGACCACGCCCGCCTCGGCGGCGACCTGGCCTAGCGAGGTTGCCAGCTGTGCGCCTGCGGCCTGGACGCGTGTGCTGTCGGTGTCAAGACCGAGCACGTTGAGGCCGGCGTTGACCAGGCAGCGGGTCATGCGCCCACCCATGTTGCCGAGCCCGATGAAACCCAGGGTTGTGTTGTTCACGAATGTTCTCCTCCTATGCAGTGGGGCGGCGGATGCTAGAAATCCACGTCTTTGGTTTCCGGCCCCATGTAGGCACCGAGGGTGCCGATCACCCCGCCGATCACCAGCAGCACCACGGGCGTTACGGTGAACGGCATGAAGTTGCCCAACCAGGCCATGTAAAAGGCGTAGAACGACGGGATGATCACCGACAGGCTGAAGCCGACGCCGAAACCGGTGGCGCGGACGTCGGTCACGAAACGCTCGTTGATGTAGGTCACGATCACGCCCCAGGGCGCGGTCACCAGCACCGAGAGCACGCACACCAACGCCATGACCACCGGGAGCGACAGCCCAGGAACATTGGCCAGCACGTACATGATCGCCGCGCCCAGGGTGGCGATGATCGGCCCGATGATGAGGAAGAACCGGCGTCGGCCGATTTTCTGGCCGATCATCCCCGCGCCGATGTAGCTGAAGAACAGCACCGCATACGCGATCAGCAAGGTGCCGGTGACCTCCAGCCCGGACAGGTGCAAGGTGTTCCTCAGCAGGCCGGTGGGCAAAAAGATGGTGATGATGTTCTGGGTCAGCCAGAAGCCGGTCATCATCACCAACACTTGCAGGAGGTTGCGTCCGCTCTTGCCCTTGAGCAGATCGGACAGCGGCAGTTTGTCCCGCGGTTTGTTGCCGGTTTCGCTCTCCCAGATTTCCGATTCCGATACCGCGTAGACGTAGTACAACGCCAGCACGCCCGCCAGCACCGCGCCGATCACGAACGGAATCCGCCAGCCCCATTGCACGTAGGGCGAGCCCGGGCCGTCCAGCGGGAACAGCATGAACATCAGCATCGCCACCAGGTTGATGCTGACGTAGGCCAGCGGAAAGCCGGCGATGATCAGCCCGCCGACAAAGCCGCGCTGATGCTTTTTCGAGTACTCGATGGCCAGCGGCATGGCGCCTGTATAGCCACCGCCGAGAAAAATGCCGTCGACGAAACGCAGCAGCACCAGCGCCCAATAGGAGGCGATGCCGATGCTCTCGTAACCCGGCAGCAAGGCAATCAGCAGGGTCACCACGCCGAAGCCGGAAACCGAGTAGATCGACGCCATGCGCCGCCCGGTCTTGTCGGCGATCATGCCGAACAGCAACGCGCCGATGGGACGCCCCAGCAGCGTGGTGATGAACACCAGCGAGGCCAGAATCGCCGCCATGCCCGGTGACAGCTGCGCGGGCTGGAAGAAGAACAGCACCGGCGACAACACCACCACCGGCAAATAGATGTCGAACATATCGATGTATTCGGAGAAGAACGCGCCCTTGATGGCGTTTCTTCTTTTCTTCTCGATCGACTGATCGGTTTCAGCCACCGATCTGGCCGGGGAGTAGGTGCTCATGACGTTTCCTTATAGTTATTGTCGGACGCAAGCGTTGAGGGGTGAGTCGGGTCAGGTGGCGGCGGTTTCGTCCTCGTAGGCCTTGATCGCTTGCGAGGCCACCCGAAAGGCCGCCAGGCCCAAGGGCGCGCCGCAATACACTGCGGCCTGCATCAGTACCGCGCGAATCTCCTCGGTGGTCACGCCGTTGCGCAGCGCGCCGCGCACGTGCACGGCGAGCTCATGGTGCTGGCTCATGGCGGTGAGCATGGCGATGTTGATGAGACTGCGGGTCTTGAACGACAGCGTCGGGTCACCCCAGATCTCGCCCCAGCAGTACTCGGTCACAAGCTTTTGCATGGGCCGGTTGAAGTCGTCCGCCGCGGCCCAGGATTTCTCGACGTGGCGGTCGCCGAGCACTTCCTTGCGGTTGTTGAAGCCTTGATTGAAACGGTCGCTGTCTTCCATTGTGGAGTTACCTCATTCGTACGATCGACTGATTGTCATACAACTAAAACGGGTAAATTTTTTTGTGTCAGGACGCCCGCGCCTTCGTCAGCTGCCATAGCCGACCAGGGATTTCACTTCCAGATATTCGCGCAATCCGTATTCGCCCCACTCGCGGCCATTGCCCGAGCGTTTGACACCGCCCACGGGCGCGGCAAAGTCGGCAGGCGGATAATTCAGGTGCACCGTGCCCGCCACCAGTTGCCGGGCCATGTCACGGGCCCGCTGCGGGTCGGCCGATTGCACATAGGCGGCCAGGCCATAGTGGGTACCGTTGGCGATGGCGACCGCTTGCGCCTCACTGTCGTAGGCGATCATCGACAGCACCGGGCCGAAGATTTCTTCCTGGGCAATGCTCATCTCCGGCGTCACCTGGGCGAACACTGTGGGTTTGACGTAGTAGCCCGTGGTCAGGCTGGCCGGGCGGCCGAGGCCACCGGTGAGCAACTGCGCACCCTGCTCGATGCCGCTCTGGATCAAGGCCTGCACGCGATCAAATTGCGCGCGGTTGACCAGCGGGCCGAGCTGAGTGGCTTCGTCGCTGGTCGCGCCGACCTGGTAGCCCTCGGCGGCCGTCCTCGCGATCTGCATCGCCTCGGCCATCAGCGCGCGCGGCACCAGCATGCGGGTGGGGATGGAGCACGATTGGCCGCTGTTGGTGAAGCTGGCGGCGACACCGCGGGTCACAGCATCGTGCAGGTCGACATCGTCGAGCAGGATGTTCGCCGATTTGCCACCCAGCTCCTGCGCCACGCGCTTGACCGTGTCCGCCGCCGTCTTGGCCACCAGCACGCCTGCGCGGGTCGAACCGGTGAACGACAGCATGTCGACGTCGGGATGCGCCGCCAAGGCCGCGCCGACACCTGGGCCGTCGCCGTTGACCAGGTTGAACACGCCCTTCGGCACCCCGGCTTCGGCCAGCACTTCGGCGAACAGCAGGCTGCTCAGGGGCGAATATTCACTGGGTTTGAGCACCATGGTGCAGCCGGCCGCCAAGGCAGGGCCGACCTTGACCACGATCTGATTGATCGGCCAGTTCCAGGGGGTGATCAGCCCGCAGACGCCCACCGGCTCGTGACGAATCAAGGTGCTGCCGAGCGCTTGCTCGAATTCGAAGTGACGCAGCACCTCGATCATCTGATTCAAATGCAGCCAGCCACGGGGCACCTGGAAGTTGCGCGCGAAGCTGATCGGCGAGCCCATTTCGATGCGTATGGCCTGGGCGAACTCTTCCTGACGACGGCGGTAGATGGCGACGATGCGTTCGAGCAAGGCGATGCGCTCGGCAACGCTGGTCCGCGCGTAGCCAGGCAAGGCGGCACGGGCGGCGGCCACGGCAGCGTCGACGTCGGTCGCAGCGCCCATGGCCAGGCGCTCGACCACCGTTTCAGTGGCCGGATCGATGACCTCGAACCATGTTGGCGACGCCGGCTCGACCCAGCGACCATCGATGTAAAAACAGGCGGCGTGAGACATGGGGCAGGCTCCTTCACTCGCCTTCGTTGGCCAGCATGCGGTACATCTCGGTGTGGTCGGTGGTCGGCGTGGCCGCTTCGGCCACCTGCCCCCAGACCTCGATCGCGCGCTGACCGAACGTCAGCGGATAGTCCAGCGCGTCGGACAGGCCCTTGGCGATTTTCAGGTCCTTGTTCATCAGCAGCATGGAAAAGCCCGAGCCGAAGGTGCCGCTGAGCATGAATTGGCGGGCCTTGTTCAACGACGTATTGGTGCCGCCGCTGGAGGCGTTGAGTACATCGACCATCACCCCCGGGTCGATGCCGAAGCGTTTGGCCACATGCAGCGCTTCGACCGTGGCCATCAAGCCTGCCGCCGAGACGAAGTTGTTCAGCGCCTTGGCCGCGTGGCCGGCGCCGGCGTCGCCAATGTGCAGGATGTTCTTGCCCATGGCGTCCAGCACCGGGCGGCAGGATTGCATCACCGCCTCGCTGCCGCCCACCAGAATCGCCAGGCTGCCATCCACCGCGCGTTTGACCCCGCCGGACACCGGGGCGTCGAGGTATTCGAGCGCCACGGCCTTGAGCTTTTGCCCCAGTTCGCGAGAACGCGCGGGCTCCGAGGAGCTCATGTCGATCACCACAGCGCCGGCGCTCAACCGCCCAGCCCAACCATCCGCGCCAAGCAGCACGGCTTCGACGATGTTCGAATTGGGCAGCATGGTAATGAGTATGTCGAGTTCGGCGGCATTGTCGGCCGTCAGCGCGGCGGCGTTCAGGGTGCTCTGCACATCGTGCAAACGACCGGCGTCGGCATCCGCCAGGAAGAGTTCGAAGCCGGCCTTGGCGAGGCGGGTGGTCATCGGCAGGCCCATCATCCCCAGGCCTATGAAGCCGATCCGTCGAGGTTGCGTCATGTTTGTCCCCTACTGGTTTTTATGATTCTTGAAATTCGGGTCGAGGCGCATCATGCAAAACGGCGACATGAGCTTGCCTGCAATGGAAATCAAACTATATTACTGTCATACAATCGGTCAATAGGATAATCTCCAGGTTCCTACCAGCGGCACCTTCGAGGAGTTACGGAATGATTGTTGAAATGCGTACCTACCACTGCGCACCCGGCAGGCTGCCGGCGTTGCACGAGCGCTTCAGCGGCACCACCTTGGGCTTTTTCGAAACTTACGGCATTCGCCAGATCGGCTTCTGGACCACACTGATCGGCCCCAGCAACCATTCGCTGACCTATCTGCTGCAATGGGAAAGCCTGGCGGAGCGGGAAACCAAGTGGAATGCCTTTCAGAGCGATGCCGAATGGATCGCCAAGCGGGCGGCGAGCGAAGCGCAGACGATCATCGTCGAGCGCATCGAGAGCCAGATCCTGACGCCGACGGCTTATTCAGCGTTGCGCTGAAGTGCCTGATGAGCTGATGGCTACCGAGTGCGCCCGTTCAGGACGGGCGCACTCGTTTGCGTCTGAGCGCTATCGGACTGAATGTCCATCGCTGAGGGCCAGGAGTTCGAGAACGTTCTTCGAGGCATTCTCGACATGCCGCAGCGCCGCAGCGCAGGCGCCCTCCTCATCGCGCAGCTGGATATTGCGCACGATCTCCTTGAGTTCGGCCAGGGTATGCGGCATCCGCCCTTCGCGCCCCAGTGACAAGGCGCGCAACAGGCTGACACGGTTGTTCAACTGCTCCAGCATGCCGCCAACCACCCGGCTTTGTTCGATGTCCAGCAGCACATGGTAAAAGCGCCGCTTGATGTCCAGCAGCGCGGCGCCAAGGGTCTCGGTGTGGGACTGCTCGACGAACTCGCCGAACACTTGATCCAGCTCGCGGATATCTTCGTCGCTGGCGTAACGCACGAAGTTGCGTACCGCCAGGACCTCCAGCGCGCCACGCACGTCGTAGATCTGAATGGCATCCTTGGCATCCACCGAGGCGACGTAGGCACCCCGATGCGGCACCTGCTCCACCAGTCCTTCGGCTTCAAGCTGGCGCAACGCCTCGCGCAGTGAAGTGCGGCTGACATCCAACGCGGTGTACAGCTGCTGTTCCACCAGCCGATCCCCGGGCTTGAAGCGCCCCGAGATGATTTCATTGCGCAATGCATCCTGCACTTGGTGGCGCAAAGACGACGCCTGGCGTTGTACTTTCATTCTGTATTCCTGTTGACCTGAAAATTCACGGCGGGACTTGGGGAGCGCAAGCCGCCAGATCGAAGGCCAGGGCGCGACCTTCATGGTTCGGCCCCGGCAAACGCGATCGTATTGTATTACAGCCTCTCACGGAAATTTAAATCTCGCCCGTGGCCTCATGGCAGGCCCATCGATTAAAAAGATATACACTCCCGGTCATCCATAAAAACGTTCACCGAGTAGCGCCGATCATGATGACCCTTCGCCAGATCCGTCATTTCATCGCCGTGGCTGAAACCGGCTCCATCTCCGCTGCGGCCCAGGCGGTGTTCATTTCCCAGTCGACCCTGACCTTGGCCATCCAGCAACTGGAAGAAGAGATTGGCGTCAGCCTGTTCAACCGCCACGCCAAGGGCATGACCCTGACCCACCAGGGCCACCAGTTTCTGCGCCAGGCACACTTGATCCTGGCCACCGTCGACAACGCCAAGCGCAGCCTGCAACAGAGCACCGACCAGGTGGCCGGGCAGTTGATCGTCGGCGTCACCAGCCTGGTGGCCGGGTATTACCTGGCCGACCTGGTGACCCGCTTTCAGCGCGCCTATCCCAATGTCGAGATTCGCGTGCTGGAGGACGAGCGGCCTTATATCGAGCACTTGCTGGTCAGCGGCGAAATCGATGTCGGCGTGTTGATCCTCTCCAACCTCGAAGACCGTCACGCCCTGCAGACCGAAGTGCTGACCCATTCCCCGCACCGCCTGTGGCTGCCGGCGCAGCATCCGCTGCTGGAACACGACAGCATCAACCTTGCGGACGTGGCCCGGGAGCCGCTGATCCAGCTCAACGTCGATGAAATGGACCGCAACGCCCAGCGCATCTGGGCCGGTGCCGGGCTGGCGCCGCGCATCACCCTGCGCACGGCGTCCACCGAGGCGGTGCGCAGCCTGGTGGCGGCGGGGCTGGGGGTTTCGATCCAGCCGGACATGACCTACCGGCCCTGGTCGCTGGAAGGCGACATCATCGAGGCGCGGCCTTTGGCCGACCTGAGCCAGACACTGGACGTCGGCCTTGCCTGGCGCCGCGGCACGGCGCGACCGGCGCTGGTCGACCCCTTTCTGACCGTGGCACGCGAACAACCCAATGGCGGACGCCGGCTATCGATTTAATCGAATGCTGCGTTCAGTATTTAGAATTTGTCGAGCGCCCGCTCGCGCACTAGTCTCTGTGCATCCAGACGCCAGGGCGCGAGGGCGGCTTCCAGGAGCCTGACCTTGCCTACCGCATCCAAGAGAATACGCAAAATGGCCGGTGCCCCGACTCCCCTGTCCACCCTGTTGCTGATCGATGGCGAACTGGTCGCCGGTCAGGGTGTCGCCGAAGCCATCATCAACCCGGCCACCACCGAGGTGCTGACGCATGTCGCCGAGGCCAGCCCCGAGCAGGTCGAGACCGCTATCCTCGCCGCCCACCGCGCGTTCGCCGACTGGTCACGGACCACGCCGCAGCAGCGGGCCAACATCCTGCTGGCGATCGCCGACGCGGTGCTCAAGCACGCCGACCACCTGGCCCGCCTCGAAGCCCTGAACTGCGGCAAGCCGCTGCACCTGGCGCGTCAGGACGACCTCAACGCCACAGTCGACGTGTTTCGCTTCTTCGCCGGCGCCGTGCGTTGCCAGACCGGGCAACTGGCGGGCGAGTACGTGCCGGGCTACACCAGCATGGTGCGCCGCGATCCAATCGGCGTAGTCGCCTCCATCGCGCCCTGGAACTACCCGATCATGATGGCCGCGTGGAAGATCGCACCGGCCCTGGCCGCCGGCAACACTTTGGTGTTCAAGCCGTCCGAACACACCCCGCTGTCGATCCTGGCGCTGGCGCCGGTCCTTAACGAGTTGTTGCCGCGCGGCGTGCTGAACATCGTCTGTGGCGGCGGCGAAGGCGTCGGCAGCCACCTGGTCAGCCACCCGAAAGTGCGCATGGTGTCGCTGACCGGCGATATCGTCACCGGGCAGAAAATCCTCCAGGCCGCCGCCAAGACCGTAAAGCGCACTCACCTGGAACTGGGCGGCAAGGCGCCGGTAATCGTCTGCGACGACGCCGATCTCGACGCGGTGGTCCAGGGCGTGCGCAGCTACGGCTATTACAACGCCGGCCAGGATTGCACCGCCGCCTGCCGCATCTATGCCCAGGCCGGCATCCACGACAAGCTGGTGGCCGAACTCGGCGCGGCGGTCAGCAGCCTGCGTTTCGCCGGCAAGCGCGACGCCGACAACGAACTGGGCCCGCTGATCAGCTCGCGCCAGCGTGACCGGGTGGCCAGCTTCGTCGAGCGCGCGCTGGGCCAGCCCCATATCGAGCGCATCACCGGCGCGGCGGTGCATTCCGGGCCCGGGTTCTTCTATCAGCCAACGTTGCTGGCGGGCTGCCGGCAGAGCGACGAGATCGTCCAACGCGAGGTGTTCGGCCCAGTGGTCACCGTGACCCGCTTCGAGCAGCTGAGCCAGGCAGTGGACTGGGCCAACGATTCGGAATACGGCCTGGCCTCCTCGATCTGGACGCAGAATCTGGACAAGGCCATGCAGGTGGCCGCGCGGCTGCAGTACGGCTGCACCTGGATCAACAGCCACTTCATGCTCACCAGCGAGATGCCCCATGGCGGTCTCAAGCGCTCGGGCTACGGCAAGGACCTGTCCAGCGATTCGTTGCAGGACTACAGCGTGGTGCGCCACATCATGGCGCGCCACGGCGATCACCTGAATTGATGCACACATTCCAATAACGAGCTGCACCGCCGCACCCGTTCGCCACTGCCCCGACCATAATTAAAGAAGAGGGAAAACCATGTACGTGCACAAGACGGCACTGCTCAGCACATTGACCACCGCCCTGCTGACCAGCGTCAGCCTGCAGGCCGCCGAACCGCTCAAAGCGGTCGGCGCCGGTGAAGGTCAACTGGATATCGTGGCGTGGCCCGGGTACATCGAACGGGGCGAAAGCGACAAGGCCTACGACTGGGTCACCGGGTTCGAGAAGGAGACCGGCTGCAAGGTCAACGTCAAGACCGCCGCCACCTCCGATGAGATGGTCAGCCTCATGGCCAAGGGCGGCTACGACCTGGTCACCGCCTCGGGCGACGCCTCGCTGCGCTTGATCGCCGGCAAGCGTGTGCAAGCCATCAACACCGCGCTGATCCCCAATTGGAAGAACCTCGATCCGCGCCTCAAGGACGGCCCCTGGTATGTGGTCAACAAGCAGACCTACGGCACCCCGTACCAGTGGGGCCCCAACGTGCTGCTGTACAACACCAATACTTTCAAGACCGCACCCACCAGTTGGGGCGTGGTGTTCGAGCCCCAGGACCTGCCCGACGGCAAGCCCAACAAGGGCCGGGTCCAGGCGTACGACGGGCCGATCTACATCGCCGACGCCGCCCTTTACCTCAAGAGCGCCAAGCCGGAACTGGGCATCAACAACCCTTACGAGCTGACCGAAACCCAGTACAAGGCCGTGCTTGACCTGTTGCGCGCCCAGCATCCGCTGGTGCATCGCTACTGGCATGACGCGACCGTGCAGATGAGCGACGTCAAGAACGAAGGCGTGGTGGCGTCCAGTTCCTGGGGCTACATGGTCAACGGCCTGAAGGCCGACAACCAGCCTGTGGCCTCGACCATTCCCAAGGAAGGCGCCACCGGCTGGGCCGACACCACCATGCTGCATGCCGACGCCCAGCACCCCAACTGCGCCTACAAGTGGATGGACTGGTCGTTGCAGCCCAAGGTGCAGGGCGACGTAGCCGCCTGGTTCGGCTCCCTGCCCGCAGTGCCCGCCGCTTGTCAGGGCAGCGAACTGCTGGGCGCCGAGGGGTGCAAGAGCAACGGCTTCGATCAGTTCGACAAGCTCGCCTTCTGGACCACTCCGCAGGCCGAGGGCGGCAAGTTCGTGCCGTATAGCCGCTGGACCCAGGATTACATCGCGATCATGGGCGGGCGCTGAAATGCTCTGCGGTTAACTGCAATACCTGCGTCGACGCTACCGGCCTCTTCGCGGGCAAGCCTCGCTCCCACAGGTGTGCGCCTGTGGGATACATGCCTCGCTCCCACAGGTGTACATCTGTGGGAGCAAGGCTTGCCTGCGAAAGGGCCCGTATTGGCACGCCACAGCGTTGCCCAGCCACGCGATCGCATCTTGTCTTTTCGGAGCACCGCACCATGACGCTTGCAGTCCAGTTCACCCACGTCTCCCGTCTGTTCGGTGAAGTGAAGGCCGTTGACCGGGTTTCCATCGATATCCAGGACGGCGAGTTCTTCTCCATGCTGGGCCCGTCGGGCTCGGGCAAGACCACCTGCCTGCGCCTGATCGCAGGCTTCGAACAACCCAGCGCCGGTTCCATCCGCATCCATGGCGAAGAGGCCGCGGGCCTGCCACCCTACGAGCGCGACGTGAACACGGTGTTCCAGGATTACGCGCTGTTCCCGCACATGAACGTGCGTGACAACGTGGCTTACGGCCTGAAAGTCAAAGGCGTGGGCAAGGCCGAGCGCCTGGCCCGTGCCCAGGAAGCCCTGGCCATGGTCGCGCTCGATGGCTATGGCGAGCGCAAGCCGGTGCAGCTGTCCGGCGGCCAGCGCCAGCGCGTGGCCCTGGCCCGCGCGCTGGTCAACCGCCCGCGGGTACTGCTGCTGGACGAACCCCTCGGCGCCCTTGACCTCAAGCTGCGCGAGCAGATGCAGGGCGAACTGAAAAAGCTGCAACGCCAGCTGGGCATCACCTTCATTTTCGTCACCCACGACCAGACCGAAGCGCTGTCGATGTCCGACCGCGTAGCGGTGTTCAACAAGGGCCGCATCGAACAGGTCGACACCCCGCGCAACCTCTACATGAAGCCGGCCACCACCTTCGTCGCCGAGTTCGTCGGCACCTCCAACGTGCTGCGCGGCGAGCTGGCGCGACAACTGAGCGGCAGCGACCTGCCCTTCTCGATCCGCCCGGAACATATCCGTCTGGGCGACAGCGCCGTCGCCAGCCACGAAGTCAGCGTCAGCGGCCTGCTGCACGACATCCAGTACCAAGGCAGTTCGACCCGCTACGAACTCAAGCTCGACGGTGGCCAGACCCTCGCCATCAGCCAGGCCAACAGCGAATGGCAGGCTCACGACAGCGCTCTGCAGCCCGGCCAGCGCCTCAACGCGCGCTGGCCCCGCGAGGCCATGACCGCCCTGCGCGACACCGCCCTGAGCGAGGGCCTGTGACATGACCCTGGCCCTGGAAAAACACCTGCCGACGCCCAGCGTTTCAGCATTGCGGCGCTTTTCCAATCTGCTGTACCGCAAGCCCAACCTCTACCTGGCGATGCTGCTGGTGCCGCCGCTGATCTGGTTCGGGGCGATCTACCTCGGCTCGCTGCTCAACCTGCTATGGCAAGGCTTCTACACCTTCGACGACTTCACCATGGCGGTCACGGCGGACCTGACCCTGGCCAACTTCGCCGCGCTGTTCAACCCGGCCAATTTCGACATCATCGTGCGCACCCTGGTCATGGCCGTGGCGGTATCGATCGCCAGCGCCATCGTGGCTTTTCCGATCGCCTACTACATGGCGCGCCACACCCACGGCAACGGCAAAGCGTTCTTCTACATCGCGGTGATGATGCCAATGTGGGCCAGCTACATCGTCAAGGCCTATGCCTGGACGCTGCTGCTGGCCAAGGGCGGCGTGGCCCAGTGGTTCGTCCAGCACCTGGGCCTTGAGCCGCTGTTGCAGTGGCTGTTGCAAATCCCTGGGGTGGGCGGCAGCACCCTGTCGACCTCGCACCTGGGGCGCTTTCTGGTGTTCGTCTACATCTGGCTGCCGTTCATGATCCTGCCGATCCAGGCTTCGCTGGAACGCCTGCCGCCCTCGTTGCTGCAAGCCTCCGCCGACCTCGGTGCCAAACCGCGACAGACCTTCATGCAGGTGGTTCTGCCACTGTCGGTGCCGGGCATCGCCGCGGGTTCGATCTTCACCTTCTCGCTGACCCTGGGCGACTTTATCGTGCCGCAGCTGATCGGCCCGCCGGGGTACTTCATCGGCAGCATGGTCTACGCCCAGCAAGGCGCCATCGGCAACATGCCGATGGCCGCGGCCTTCACCCTGGTGCCCATCGTGCTGATCGCGGTGTACCTGTCCATCGTGAAACGTCTGGGGGCCTTCGATGCACTCTGAAAAAGCCTCCTGGGGCCTGCGCCTCGCCGCCTGGGGCGGGTTGGTGTTCCTGCACTTCCCCATCCTGATCATCTTCCTGTACGCCTTCAACACCGAAGACGCGGCGTTCAGCTTTCCACCCCGGGGCTTCACCCTGAAGTGGTTCAGCGTCGCGTTCGCGCGGCCCGACGTGCTGGAGTCGATCAAGCTGTCGCTGCAGATCGCCTGCGTCGCCACGCTGATCGCCATCGTGCTCGGCACCCTGGCCTCGGCGGCCCTCTACCGGCGCAACTTCTTCGGCAAGGAAGGCATCTCGCTGATGCTCATTCTGCCGATCGCCCTGCCCGGCATCATCACCGGCATCGCCCTGCTGTCGGCGTTCAAGGCCCTGGGCATCGAGCCGGGCATGTTCACCATCATCGTCGGCCACGCCACCTTCTGCGTGGTCATCGTCTACAACAACGTCATCGCGCGCCTGCGGCGTACTTCGCAAAGCCTGATCGAGGCGTCGATGGACCTGGGCGCCGATGGCTGGCAGACCTTTCGCTACATCATCCTGCCCAACCTCGGCTCGGCGCTGCTGGCCGGCGGCATGCTGGCGTTTGCGCTGTCGTTCGACGAGATCATCGTCACCACCTTCACCGCCGGGCACGAACGCACCCTGCCGATCTGGCTGCTCAACCAGCTCAGCCGGCCGCGCGACGTGCCGGTGACCAACGTGGTCGCCATGCTGGTGATGCTGGTGACCATGCTGCCCATCCTGGGCGCCTACTACCTGACACGCGGCGGCGAAAGCGTGGCCGGCAGTGGCGGCAAATAAACCAACCGTTACGGGGACAACGACATGCAGACCCAACTCTTGATCAACGGCCAATTGGTGACCGGCGAAGGCCCTGCGCAAGCGGTGCTCAACCCGGCACTGGGCCGCGTGCTGGTGGAAATCAACGAAGCCAGCGAAGCCCAGGTGGATGCCGCCGTGCGTGCCGCCGACCACGCCTTCGCCAGCTGGTCGCAGACCACGCCCAAGGATCGCTCGTTGCTGCTGCTCAAGCTCGCCGACGCCATCGAAGCCCATGGCGAGGAGCTGGCCCGGCTGGAGTCGGACAACTGTGGCAAGCCCTACAGCGCAGCGCTGAACGACGAGATCCCGGCCATCGCCGACGTGTTCCGCTTTTTCGCCGGCGCCAGCCGCTGCCTGAGCGGCTCGGCCGGCGGCGAATACCTGCCGGGCCATACCTCGATGATCCGCCGCGATCCGGTGGGCGTGATCGCCTCCATCGCGCCCTGGAACTACCCGCTGATGATGGTCGCCTGGAAGATCGCCCCGGCCCTGGCCGCCGGCAACACCGTGGTGCTCAAGCCCTCCGAGCAGACCCCGCTGACTGCCCTGCGCCTGGTGCAACTGGCCAACGATATCTTCCCGGCGGGCGTGCTCAACCTGGTGTTCGGCCGTGGCCCGAGCGTCGGCCAGCCGCTGGTCAGCCACCCGCGCGTGCGCATGGTGTCGCTCACTGGCTCCATCGCCACCGGTGCAAACATCATCGCCGGCACTGCGGACAGCGTGAAGCGCATGCACATGGAGCTCGGCGGCAAGGCGCCGGTGATCATCTTCGACGACGCCGACATCGATGCCGCGGTCGAAGGCATCCGCACCTTCGGCTTCTACAACGCTGGCCAGGACTGCACCGCGGCCTGCCGCATCTACGCCCAGGCGGGTATCTACGACCGGTTTGTCGAAAAGTTGGGCGCAGCCGTCAGCACCCTCAAGCATGGCCTGCAGGATGATCCGAGTACCGAACTGGGCCCGCTGATCACCGCCCAGCACCGCGACCGCGTCGCGGGCTTCGTCGAGCGCGCCGTGGCGCAGCCGCATATCCGCCTGGTCACCGGTGGCAAGGCCGTGGCCGGCGAGGGCTTTTTCTTCGAACCAACGGTACTGGCCGATGCCCTGCAGGATGACGAGATCGTGCGCCGCGAGGTATTCGGGCCGGTGGTGTCGGTGACCCGCTTCAGCGACGAAGCCCAGGTGCTGGACTGGGCCAACGACTCGGACTACGGCCTGGCCTCCTCGGTCTGGACCACCGACGTCGGCCGCGCCCACCGCCTGGCCGCCCGCCTGCAATACGGCTGCACCTGGGTCAACACGCACTTCATGCTGGTGAGCGAAATGCCCCATGGCGGGCAGAAGCTCTCCGGCTACGGCAAGGACATGTCCATGTACGGGCTGGAGGACTACACCACCGTGCGGCACGTGATGTTCAAGCACTGATGTGATGCCAGGGGCCTCGCGCCCTACCCCCAGAACAATAATCAGGGACGCCCCCACGGCGCGCCCCAGGACCACTACAACCAGAATCTGCCGATCCTGCGGAGACAGACCTTTATGAGCATCACCCCGGACATGGCCGCCGCCGAGCGCGACGCCGAACAGCTCAGGCAACTGGGCTACACCTCCAACTTCAACCGCAGCATGAGCCTGTGGGAAAACTTCGCCCTGGGCTTCACCTACCTTTCTCCCGTGGTGGGCGTCTACACCCTGTTCGGCCTGTGCCTGGCCGCAGGCGGCCCGCCGATGTTCTGGGCCTACCTGCTTGTGGGCATCGGCCAGATGCTGGTGTGCCTGATCTTCGGCGAAGTGGTGTCGCAGTTTCCGATTTCCGGCGGCGTGTACCCCTGGGCGCGACGCCTGGTGGGCAAGCGCTGGGCGTGGATGGTCGGCTGGATCTACTCCATCGCCCTGTGCGTGACCATCGCCGCCGTGGCCGTCGGTGCCGGGCCTTATCTGGCGGTGATGCTGGGCTTCGAGCCGAGCAACGACACCAACATCGTCATCGCCCTGGTGCTGACCCTGTTCGCCACCCTGGTCAACCTCAGCGGCACCAAGGTGCTGGCACGCATCGCCATGTTCGGCTTCATCTGCGAACTGGTGGGCGCCTTGATCGTCGGTATCTACCTGCTGATCTTCGAACGTCATCAGCCGTTCAGCGTGCTGTTGAACACCTTTGACATCAGCGTCAACGGCTCCTACCTGCCGGCGTTCCTGACCGCCTCGCTGGCGGGGATGTTCCTCTACTACGGCTTCGAAGCCTGCGGTGACGTCGCCGAGGAAACCCCCAACCCAAGCAAGAAGATCCCGGTGGCCATGCGCATGACCATCTGGATCGGCGGCATCTCGGCGATGTTCGCCTGCCTGGCGCTGATCCTCGCCGTGCCGGACATGCAAGCAGTGATCAATGGCACCGACAAGGACCCGGTCACCACCGTGCTCAACAACGCCTTCGGCAGCGTCGGCTCGCGGGTGATCATGGCCGTGGTGATGGTCTCGTTCATCTCCTGCGTGATCAGCCTGCAAGCCGCCGCCAGCCGCCTGTTGTACTCCTACGCCCGGGATGAAATGGTGGCCGGCAGCGGCCTGCTCAAACGCCTGTCGGCCAGCACCCAGGTGCCGGTCAACGCGTTGTTCGTGGCCGGCATCCTGCCCGCGCTGATCATCATCCTCGGCTTTTTCCTGCAGGACGCCGTGGCCACCATCGTCAGCTTCGCCGCCATCGGCATCTACCTGGCCTTCCAGATGATCGTCCTCGCCGCGCTCTACGCCCGCACCCGCGGCTGGAAACCCAGCGGCCAGTTCAGCCTCGGCGCCTGGGGCCTGCCGGTGAACATCGGCGCGTTGCTATACGGCATCGGCGCGATCATCAACATGGCCTGGCCGCGCACGCCGGATGCGCCCTGGTACGTGAACTACGCGATGGTAGTGACCACGGTGGTGGTGACAGGTATGGGGCTGCTGTACATGTGGCTGGCCAAGCCGTATGACAAGGGCACTGCACCGGCGGGGGATGCCTGGACCATCTGGAAGTGAATAGCTAATTCTATAGTTGAAATAGCGGTGCCTTCCCCGACTCTGGTCGGTACCGCTATAGGCTGATATCTCAGATAGGAGCTCCCGCAGGCGGAGGCCTCCTTAGCCATCGCATGGATAATTTATAACCACCACAATAATTAAATCAAAAAACTAAGACAACCAATACTTGCGCTATCCTTTTAAATAGGTCGCACAAATAAAACCAGATCACTCCACAATTATATGAATACCGGCCCCATCCATCTCTCCCGAACTGACTGCTTCGTTAGTCCATCAAAAAAAGGATTCCACAAACGCGCTTGAGCATGGCTAACTATACGCCTATATTCAGGCAGGGATCTAAGTGTATTCCATGTATCTCCATTGTGCTGCCCTATCACGTAATCAATAGCCAGAATCGGACAATGCGGAGGAAATGGTATCCGAGGACCAGGAGACTGCATAGAACCTTTCCATAAATCTCCTTCCATTTCGGGTAGATCTTTTCCCGGAACAAAAGTCGGGGCACTTGCAAACGCCTCAAGGGCATGCCCGCCGCGCTGAAAGTGGATATATGGGTGCGGCTCCTTTGGCGGCGGATCTGGAAAGTCGTGGCTATCTACCCTCCAATGATCCTCCAAAAGCATTAGGCTATTCTCCAGCTCAAGACTTCCCTTAACAGCAACTTGGAAATCTGCCCTCCGCGGGAGATGCTCTAGTTCAAAGTCCGAGCCCAAGCAAAAATGAAAATTTATGTCGGCCTCTTCAATACACGAAAGTCTCGGAAATAGACCCTTTTTCTTAGGCGGAGGTATATATATCCCTTTTCCTTGAGTATCGACCGTCCTCTCAGCTATCCATGTCTTCCGAAAATAAGTCAGTAAACCATGAAGATCCGACGCTGTCCTCTCTGTTGCACTGCAACGCTCAAGTGACTCCGCGAACAGGGTAAGATCATTGGAAAACTCGCTCCATGGCATAGCTATTTCACCTTAGCTGGAATACGCACCAAGTCAGATCGATTCAGGCGATAATCATATTTATTTTGCATCGCTTCCTTCAATGAAACCTGCATAGGATCCACCCATACAGGGATATCTATACGTGGAGTAAACCTTACACCGTACATAGGATCAACGGGGACTATGCTGGCAGGATTATGCTCCAGGCTCAAAGCGCACATCCGCCAAGGACATTCTCCAGGACTACCATCAGGCATTAATAAAGGGACGAGACCTTTTATATTTAGCCCTTCCTGCAAGAGCCGACAACGCTCTGATATTTCCAATCCAACTAAAGGGGCTTTCGTGCTTATGGAACTGTACCACCAATCTTCTAACCCGCGAGCCCACCACCGAGGAAAATAATCTGAAGCGATGCCCGTAAACTTAAAGTCCAAACACTCAAGTACTTGCGACCAATACACTCCAGATCTAAGAGCATCAACACCCAATCTAATAGCAAGAGCATTTTCATCAATCAGCAAACCAATGGGCATTATGAATGACCTAATAATTACTGCTGCTGAAACGTGGGATGAAACGGTAAACGACGACATCAGGCGGGAATTAAACCCCTCATGCCCCCACATGCTTGCTTGCTCGAGAGTACAGTCTAAAATGCTCTCCACTGCATTTTCATCACCCGTAGAAAAGCTCTCAAGCACATCATAAATTTCCCTGACACCGCGTAGCCGCTGGATAATATTTTCGATATCACCCTTAACTTCTTCTTTTTGGATTTTAAGATCAAATAAATCATCACTACTTGGATCACCTGTCACGTTATCCAAGACCCGGGGAAGGCTCGCAAACCTAACTACGGGAAACTCTAACACCTTCCGGGATTTTTGCTTAACACGTATATCTTGTGCGATACCGGGGCCAGTTCCAGTCTCTCCCGCTGCTGCAGATAAATCCACATCCATTAACACTCCAGCAGGGCGCCGAAGGGCAGATAAAATATTAACTCTAGCATCCGCAGGGGACATAACCTCTATCTTGCCGATACCTGCATCGCGTAATTGAGCAGCAAAAGCTTCAGCCTCCAGAGGAGCATCGTCAACAAAAATCCAGACATCTTCATAGTCCATGTTCTTCACTCGGCAGAATTAATTCAATACATGTTGAGTAACCGCTCGGCGCGTCAGAAAGATATATTTCGCCGTTCGAATTTTCTACAATTTGGCGAACTATCCACAAACCAAGCCCAGTACCTTTTGCATGTTCCGCATCAGACGCACTACTAGGCGGCGCAGATCGAGTGGTGAAGAAAGCTTCAAATATACGCTCTCTATTTTCAACTGGCACTCCATCCCCGCTATCGCAAAATCTTAGACGAAGATAAGACTCTTTAGTTGGATCGCGATCGGCAATTACGAGTATCTTGCGCTCATTGCTTGACCTTTTTAACGCCTTCACTGCATTCGTATAAAAATTCAAAAGCATTGAAGCCAGCTCGGCCTCATGAATAGGCTTAGTATATAGCGGATCAAAAGGTGGAACGCTGACCTCAAGACGTATGCCCGTTGCTTCTGCCTGAGACTTTATCCCGAGCGCAAAGCTTTCAACGGCTTTGCAGAGGCTTAACGAAGTCATACCTCGGGCCGAGCGAGCACCGGCTAATGCATTTAGATAGGATGTCAAAGTATCTAGTCTAGCAAGCATAGTTTTTGCACGGCCTGCCTGCTCTAAAAACACTACATCGGAACTTGACATAACTGCAACTTCAAACACCCGCTCAAAGTCAAAACGAAATGCATCAAACGTCATACCAGTTTCGTGGCTAAATTCCGCAGTAGTCATTCCGAGTGTGGCGAGAAAACGAAGCATAGAAGATTCGTCTGCTAATTGCGCATGCGCTACTTCTATCTGTTTTTTCGCCGAGGCTACTATTCCAACCGCATTGGCGACATTTTCAGCTGCTTCGGTTGCTGCAACTGATGGAGATTCGATGGCCGCTTTCTGTACGGCTTTTTGGGTGGACAGAATGGCAGTTTCAATTCTATTTATTTCAGAAATAGGATCATTATTAAGGACCGGCGAGCGTGAGCCCGCCCTAACTTTTCGTCCCCTTTCCTCTTGAATTCGGCTTACTGCCGTTATTAGAACCGAAGAAGCTAGCTCAATTAATTCAACTAAGGCTGGCGTCTCTATCAATCCCTCACGGGAAGTGTGCTCATCGAAAAGATCCCCTTCAACATCTCGGACTTCTATAACCCCAAAGAAATTTCGATTTGCAAAAGGGCCAAGCAAACTCCTGCGTGAATATATCTCGTCGAGCCCTAGCCAATCATTTCCAGAATCTCCATATGGTACAACCCTGAAGCCATTGCGGTATAATTTTATCCCGCCATATTTACCAAGTTCATCCCTGATTCGTGAGTATACTAAAGACGGCAATAAATTCGGATCTAGAATCACATGGTGCGCCTTCATCCACGCATTTCTCAAATACTTATAAGGGGGAGGATCTATACTGTCTCGGAAATCAGTATTAATCGCTGTCCATTCAGTACTATCACCAAACTTACTTTTCGATATCCTCCAAAAAGCATACCCATCGCCCTCTACCTTTAACTCGATAACGGCATGGAGATGATTTAATATCTCTGTCTGTAAATCTGCTACAACTACATCATCGGAATAGAGATTATTCCCTTTTAAGAAACGCACCGAAAAACCTGGATCATTAACCAATAACGCTGGATTAGATGACATAGTTTGAATGGGCGCGACAGGGAATGGTTGCTGAAGTGCCAATACACCGCGCCAGCACCGCCTAAACTGAGACTCAGTCCATTCGTCATGAAGCTCTTCAATCCGTAGAACTGTGCCTGCATGTTCCAGATCTACTTCCGAAACTTCAACCGTGACATCACCAAGTTCTCTTCCTGCAGTAAACTCTTTCCAGTCAACCTGTAGTTTAAGGCCGACACTACCATCTTTCTTTGTTAAAAGTACAAGTTTGTCACCCAAACGCTGGGTTGCAAAGCGCCCTATGCCTTTGCGACCGGCACGTTGGCGGCCGAAAATAGGAGAAAGCGGATTTTTTACTTTTAGATCGCTTGCAAGTCTTAAAAACCCGTCGACCAACTCATCACGAGACATTCCGGCGCCGTTATCAGTGATCTCTAGATACTCTCCTGAAACGCCCTGTCCGAATAATACCGTTACCTGCCAGGCGTCTGCATCGTAGCTGTTTTTTACTAATTCTATAAGCGCGGTCTCTTGCTTAGCTACAAGCTCCCTGCCAAGCCGGTTTATGATTGCTGCATCCGCGTAAAATCTGTGAATTCCTTCCATCATAGCTCCTTGCTTCGGGTGCCACGTCTGCCAATGCGAAGTAGCGTCAGCTCATCAAGCAGCTTAGCTTGCGCATGTTTCCATTCATCACCAAATATGACTGGCATAAAAACCTCGTCTATTAGCTCGCGAGCCTCTTCTTTTTTACCGAGGCGCATGAGTTGATCAGCTACAGAAAAAGTATTTTCATCAAACTCAATTCCCTCGCATAACACCGGCAACCGCCTAGCCTCGCCAATCTCGAATTTAAGAACGCCGCCACCGTAAGCTCGACCTATTTTCTCGGCGGCAACTTGCCCGAATGTTGACAACAACCCCAATACAGCAGATCGCTTTTGAGCGGCGGATACCCCCTCCAAAAAGGTCAACTTGTGCAAAGTATTAGTACACACAATGCACGGATCTAGCAACGCAATGCGAGGACCAGTATCGTTCATATATGTCAAAACGGCGTCATAATCAATGTCTGTCTGAACCAGCCACCAAGGGCGTCTTTTTTTAAACCAAACTACAGACTCGCGCTCGTGCACTGAGATTGCACTAAGATACAAGTTCAAGGAAGGGGTCAGTTTTCTGGGCTTGAGCAACCATGTTCGCTCGCCGCCTTTGGCAAGAGACAAAAGATCTGATTTCGTAACCTTCGTGCCAAATACATGCTTTGACCGAGAAACCACAGGCATTACATCATCTCTACTGATACCGGCAGCCACCCTATCAAGCTCAGAGATCAAAAATATTTTATTCCTACCAGTGACCGCACCGATTGAGATTTTCGCGATAGCTCCCAGCAAACACGCATAAGTACTTATCCTGGAGAACTCCGAGCTGTCATCGACTACCTTAACCATTGGTATACCGTTTTCGGCAACAACTCCTTTTAAATACTTATCAGTCCGCCCTAGCCCAAACCCTTCCCCGAGGATTACCGCTCCTGCCTCTTCTGCATGCGTACTCCAAGACGGGCGATCAATAAATTCATAAATCCCGATTTGTTTAAAGTGACTACACAGTTTCTGCATAAACTCTTCACCATGCTTGGTAAAAAGTACAGATCGAGGAACAATAGTTGCTAAGCGTCCACCTCGCTTCAGAAAACTTAATGAATGCAGAATAAAGGAGGCCCAAAGACCTGCCATACCCGGAACATCGAATCTGCGCCTAAGGCTCTCCCTTAGTTTTTTCTCAATGGCGTGATGTCGTATGAATGGAGGATTTGCAATTACGACGTCGACCTGTTCGAAGTCCGTCGCACATTGCAAAAGAAAATCCGCATGTATTACCATAGTTGCGGATAACCGCTGAGAAACGACTAAGCTTACCGCCTTAGGATCTATATCAAACGCAAGAACCTTGCATTTTGATTGGCCGTTTATACGATCAGCCTGGTTTATAACCGCCTTTATAAGCGCCCCTGATCCAACACTAGGCTCTAATACAGACTCGAAGCCTGTCCTAATAGCCCAGCGGGCCAACGACTCCGCAGTCTGGGTCGGTGTGTAGAACGCTCCTAAAAGTTTAGTACGGGACATTTTTGGTATATCGTCCTGTATTGAAGCTGCATCCAAACTCATATCAGTATAAACCGGTTATACGCACTGTTATCAGGTACCTAGTAGAAGGGTACCATAGCTCTGGGGGGCGGTTCTCAGCAACGAACTCGCTCGGGTCGAGATTTTTAGTCCATTTTTCCCCGCCAATCCTCAAAAAATTCTCTGAGCGGAGCCTGATGTAAGCTAAAAAGGGGATTTTCTACCCCATGTCACCCATGTGTCACCAGGCGTAACCAAACCAACGATACCAGTGCAGGCCTTGCGACGAAGCACTCATTCGACCTGAGGATGAATCCCGGCACAAGGTTTCGGGGACTCACCTGCGCCACAGCAATGCTAGAAGCCTGCCTGGCATCAACAGGCCGGAGCTCTTGCTAAGCGCTTACTAGTCGGCAGGAAGCTACTACTGCGAGCGCATAGAGATGCGGCGCTCCGCTGTGGATCGAATCTCAAAAGGCGGTGGGCGCTCAGCACGACCATCGGAATATTAGTCGGCTAGATGATCCCCCTCCTCATGGTCCTACGCTAAATTTCTCGGACTTGCGCAAGGAGCACCCAGCGACCGCTGGTCAGCTTGAAGCGAGATCACAACGCGTGACGTTCGATCCCGTTGGACACTCGCAGGATATCCGCCATGACCGCCATGGCGATCTCGGCCGGAGTCTTGCTGCCCAGGCGCAAGCCGATGGGAGCATGAATGCGTTGCAGGGTCGCGTCGTCAAGCCCGCCGATACGCGCCAGGCGTTCGAAGCGCTTGCTGCTGGTGCGTTGCGAGCCCATGGCGCCGATGTAGAACGCCGGCGTGCGCACCGCCTCGATCAGCGTCAAGTCGTCCAGGCGCGGATCGTGGGTCAAGGCCACCACTGCCGTGGAGGCATGGCAGCCACCGTTGGCGATGTACACCGCCGGCAGCACCTCGAGCACTTCTACACCAGGCAGGGTAAAGCCGGCGAGCAACTCCTTGCGCGGATCACAGACGATCACTTCATGACCCAACGCCAGGCCGAAGCTGGCACAGAACTGCGCGACCGGCGATAACCCGGCCAGCAGCAGGCGCTGGACAGCACCGATGCGGATCGTGACCTGCTCGCTACCGACCTCGACCTTGGGCACGTCCATGTCCGCCGGCCTGACACGCCGATGCTCGGAGCCCAGCAGCACCTGACGAGTAATCAGTGAGGCACCGGCAAAGGCCGCTTCGATGGCCTCAAGATGGGCATCGGTTTCGGCGCTCGGCGCCAGGTGCTCGACCAGCACATCCAGCACGCCGCCGCAGGGCAATGCCCGCGTCGGCGCCAGGCCGCCCTCGCCGTAGCGCACCACCTGACTGACCGGGCGGAAGAAATCCTCGCCCACCCGGGCGAGGAAGTCTTCCTCGACACAGCCGCCCGACAGCGAACCACAATGCCGGCCATCGCTCAGGCACACCAGCATCGCCCCCGGGCCACGTGGCGCCGAGCCGAAGGTGGTGATGACGGTGGAAAGCCAGACCGGCCTGCCCTCGGCGATCCATGCCCGGGCCTGCTGTATGACTTGAAGATCAAGCTGTTTCATTACCTCAAACCCTCAAGTCGACATAAGGCCGGAGCGGACGAACCCTGACCGTGATCAGTGCAGCCCCAGCTCGCGACTCTTGGCTACATCCTGTGGCGTGATGCGTGCACCGGACTGGCCAAAGCGGTTGAGCAGGTAGGTGCTGACTGCCGCCAGCTCTTGGTTGCTGTAACCCTTGGCGAAGTCAGGCATGCGTTGATCGCTGCGCACTGCATCGTTGTGGCCGCTGAGCAGCACCCCGATCAGATTGGAGCCCTCGGGATCGTTCAGCGTCTTAAGGCCTGAGAGTGTCGCGATCGGGCTATTGTTCCCTTGCCCGTCTGCCCGGTGACACGCCGCGCAAGCATCGTTGAACACCTTCAAGCCCAGGCCGTCGCCGGCCACGGCTGCCGGCTCGCGCACTTCAAGACTCGGCCTGGCCACACCCGTGGCCCGTGCCGGAGCACTTTTGAGGTACACCGCCATCGCCAGCTGATCTTCAGGCGTGAGGTAGCGCAGGCTGTGCTCGATCACATCGCTCATCGGCCCACCCGCCATACCGTAGCCAGGTGCCTGGCCGGTCGCGAAGTACTTGACCAGGGTTTCCTGCGGCCAGGCGCCGATGCCGTACTGGGCATCGGAGCTGATGTTGTAGGCGCGCCAGTTGCCCAACATGGTGCCGGCCAGGGACTGACTCTGATCCACCGCCTGGGCGAAGTTGCGCGGCGAGTGGCACTCGCCACAGTGGCCCGGCCCTTCGACCAGATAGGCACCACGGTTCCACTGTGCCGACTGCTTGGGGTCGGCGACGAAGGGTTTGTTGTCCAGGAACACCGTGTTCCAGAACCACATGCCCCAGCGCTGGTTGAAGGGGAACGAAATGTCGTTGTCCTTCGGCGCCTGCTTGACCGGCGGCAGGCTGAACAGATAGGCCTTGATGGCGAGGATCTCGTCGCGCGGCATCTTGCTGTAGGAGGTGTACGGGAACGCCGGGTAATAATGCTTGCCGTCCTTGCCCACGCCCCGCTGCACGGCGCTGACGAAGTCGTCATCGCTCCACTTGCCGATGCCGGTGTCCGGGTCGGCGGTGATGTTGGGCGAATACAGGGTGCCGAACGGCAGCTTGAACGCCAGGCCGCCCGCGAAAGGCTTGCCACCTACGGTGGTGTGGCAGGCGACGCAGTCGGCGGCGCGGGTCAGGTACTCGCCTTTGCTCATCGCGGTGCCGTCGTCAGCCTGGGCGGCATGCCAGAGGCTGGCACCGAACAGCGCGAGGGCGATCTTGTAGGCCTTCATGCCATCGCTCCTTGTACGGTGAAGTAGCCGGAACGGCTCAGTGGCAAACGCCGCACCCGCGCATGGGACGCCGCGTGCAGGGCATTGACCAGCGCGGCGGCGACCGGCACGGCGCCGGTCTCGCCGACGCCGCCAGGGCTTTCCAGGCTGTTGATCAGATGCACCTCCACCGGCGGCGCATCACTCATGCGGATCTGCCGGTAGTGGTGGAAATTGTTCTGCATGACCTGGCCTTTTTCGATCAGCACCTCGTTGAACAGCGCCGCCGACAGGCCGAACAAGGTGCCGCCTTCGATTTGCGAGTGCACCGAGGTCGGGTTGGTGACGAAACCGCAGTCGATCGCCGACACCAGCCGATTGATGCGCAAGCCGCGTTCACCGTGCATTTGCAGCTCTACCACGGTGGCGATGTAACTGCCGAACACGTTGGCGACCGAGACGCCGCGACCGGTACCGGCGGGCAGCGGGTTATCCCAGCCGACCTTCTCCGCCACCAGTTTGAGCACCGCCTGGGCGCGCGGCTGCGCCTGCAGCAGGCCCATGCGATAGGCCACCGGGTCGACCTTGGCGTTGTGCGCCAACTCGTCGATGAAGCTTTCCAGCGCATAGGTCGCCCGCAGCGGACCGACACCACGCCACCAGGAAACCGGAATGACCTTGGGCTCTTCGCGCACGTAGCGCACTTGCAGGTGCTTGAGGGCATAGATCGGCTCGATGGAGGTTTCCACCGCGTCGGCATCGATGCCGCTGTCCGGCAGCTTGCCGATGAATTGCGCGATCACCGAGGCGCCGGCGATGCGGTGATCCCAGCCGACCGGCCGCAGCTCATCGTCGAGCGCCGCGTTGAGGCGATCGACGTAGTGCGGCCGGTAGCGGTCGTGGGTCATGTCCTCTTCGCGGCTCCAGATCAGCTTGATCGGGTAGTCCAGCTGGCGGGCGATATCCACCGCCTGGAAGATGAAGTCCGACTCGAGCCGGCGCCCGAAGGCACCGCCGATGAGCTGGTTGTGGATGATCACTTGCTCAGGCTTGAGGCCGCTGATCCTGGCCGCGCCCGCCTGAGCGAACATCGGCGCCTGGGTACCGACCCACAGCTCGCAGGCATCGCTGCGCACATGGGCGACGCAGGTCATCGGTTCGAGAGGCGAATGCGACAGAAACGGCTGTTCATAGACAGCTTCGAACTGGCTCTTGGCACTGCCTAGCGCAGCGGCGATATCGCCCTCGTGCTTGGCCACCACGCCGTCGCCGGAGCTGGCCGCCAGCAGCGCCTTGTCCAGTTGCAGCGAGTCGCCTGTGGCGTGTTCACCCAGGTCCCAGTCGATGCGCAGCGCCTTGAGACCCTGCTGGCAGGCCCAGAAGTTGCTCGCCGTGATCGCCACCGCGTTGGCCAGCTTGATCACATCGCGCACTCCAGGCACTTGCCGCGCCGCGCCTTCGTCGACGCTGCGCAAGGTGCCGCCGTAGACCGGACAGGTCAGCGACGAGGCAATCAGCATGCCGGGGATCTGCAGATCGATGGTGAAGCGCGCCTTGCCGTTGACCTTGTCCGGGGTATCGAGGCGTTGGGTCGGCTTGCCCAGCAGTTTGAAATCTTCGATGCGCTTGAGCGGCACCTCGGTCGGCAGCGGCAAAGCAGCCGCCGCCTCGACCAGCGAGCCATAGTCGGCTCGCTGTCCTGCAGGGCCGAAGACCACGCCGCGTTCGGCAAGGCACTGGCTGGGGGCGACATTCCAGCGAATCGCCGCCGCCTGGATCAGCACCATCCGCGCGCTGGCGCCGGCCTTGCGCAGCGGCTCCCAGGTGAAGCGGGTCGAGGACGAACCGCCGGTGGCCTGGAACTGCAACAGCGAATCGATGTACAGCGCACTGGGCGGTGCCTCTTCGATGCTGACCTGATCCATGCCGACTTCCAGCTCTTCGGCGACCATCATCGCGATGCCGGTCTGCACGCCCTGGCCCATCTCGATCTTGGGTGAGATCACGGTGACGTGACCGTCTTGACCGACCCGTACAAAAGCACCGAAGCCACTGCCGGCAGCCGCCGCACCGCGCCCGGCGGCAGCTGCATCGGCGGCTGCGCTGCGCGGCACCAACGGCGGCAACCAGGCCGAGATCAGCAGGCCGGCGAAGGAGGTCGCGCCACCTTTGAGCACGCCACGACGGGATACACCGCCAGGCGTCTTGTTGACTGTCGACATGGGTAATCCTCAGGCTTTGCTGACACTTTTGATCGCCGCGCGAATGCGCGTGTAGGTGGCGCATCGGCACATGTTGCCGGACATGCCGTTGACGATCTGCTGATCGTCCGCCTCGGGATGGGTTTGCAGCAACGCCACCGCGGCCATGATCTGACCGGACTGGCAGTAACCGCACTGCACCACCTCGTGAGCCAACCATGCGCCTTGCACGGCCTGGCCGACCGGCGTCTGGCCGATGGCTTCGATGGTGGTGATCTGGTGCCCGACGGCATCGCTGACCGGCAATACGCAGGAGCGCACCGCCTTGCCATCCAGATGCACCGTGCACACGCCGCACTGGGCGATACCACAACCGTATTTGGTGCCAGTCAAACCCAGCACGTCGCGCAGTACCCACAGCAGCGGCATGTCCTCAGGGACATCCACGACCTGGTCCTGGCCGTTGATCGATAGTGTCTGCATGTCAGCCTCAAGCGTGAATCACGGGGTTCGTGCCTGGGGCTGCAACAACGCCACCAGCACGAACGATGGCCGACCCGTACGTGCGGATCAGCCTTGAAATATTTGGTTACTGGTGGGAATGATGTAACGGTCGCAAAGGATATACAACCAAAAATTTCGTGCGCAAGGGGATCGCAACGTCGCTGGCACGCGCCTGATCGACCGACTCGAACAGGCGCAACGCAACCTTTTCAGCCTGCCCGTCGGCAGGCGGCGAAAGTGAATCGTTGGGGTAACGCACGCCCCTGAAGCAATCGGCCAAAGCACTGCTGCGACCCACCCAGTGCGGCCAATCGCTATCCGCTGGACGACCGCGTACACTGGGCGCGCTTTATCAAAATGTTACGGAGAAAGAAGTCGGTCAAAAACCGACGCGGTCGCGCCACTGTAGTCGGCTCCCTGCCGAAAGCCAGACCTTCCTCCGCCCCTTACACCCAAGCCGGGACGCGCAATCCCCAGAGGTCATCATGTCTTATACCGCTTCGTCATCTACCGACGTTTCCATCCCTGCCATCCCCTTGGGCGAAATTCTGCCCTGGGCGATCTTCGGCGGCCTGCTGCTGATGCTGGCGCTGTATTTCGTCGGCGCCGAGCAAGGTGCTACCGCCCTGTTCAAAGGCATGTACGTTCACGAATTCGTGCACGACGGTCGCCACCTGCTCGGCTTTCCTTGCCACTGATTCGGAGTAAAAGACATGACTGGTCGTTTACTCGTCAGGGGCATGCTTGTTGGTCTGATCGCCGGCCTGCTGGCTTTCGGTTTTGCCAAAGTCTTCGGTGAGCCGCAAGTGGATCGCGCCATCGCCTTCGAAGGCAGCATGGCGCACATGCACGGTGAAGCAGAAGAGCCAGAACTGGTCAGCCGCGAAGTCCAGGCCAGCTTCGGCCTGCTGACCGGGGTCGTGGTGTACAGCGTCGCTCTGGGCGGCATCTTCGCCCTGGTGTTCGCGTACGCCCTGGGCCGCATCGGCAGGGTCGGCCCCCGTGGCCTGGCCGCGCTGCTGGCACTGGCGGCGTTTGTGGTGGTGTTCGTCGTCCCTGGCCTGATTTATCCGCCCAACCCGCCTTCGGTCGGCGATCCGGACACCATCGGCCAGCGCACCAAGCTGTTCTTTCTGATGATTCTGGTCTCGGTGGCTGCAGCGGTGATCGCCTTCAATACCGCGCGCAAGGTGATCGCCCGTTCCGGCCTGTGGAACGGCGCTATCGCCGGTGTGGCCCTGTATCTGCTGATCGTCGCGGTGGCCGGCTATCTGTTCCCGGTCATCGATGAAGTTCCTGAGCACTTTTCCGCTGTGCTGCTGTGGAAATTCCGCACCGCCGCGCTGGGCATCCAGTTGGTGCTGTGGACCAGCCTGGGGCTGATCTTCGGCAGCGTTGCCGAGCGTGCGCTGTACCCGGCCGGCAAGGCAGTCAGCGCCTGATCCCGGGCCGGCAAGTATCGCGAGGCTGCGCAATGCAGCCTCGTGACGGTCGTCGATCCGTTAAAACTTCCTGACCTGGCGCCCCTCAGAGAGAGAACGCCTGACATCTCACTTGGCTCCGGCAATCCTGCCGAATTAGACTCTCAGGCGTTACGGCGGTAAACAACTGCCCCAGGAGAATCTGCATGCCAGGACGCCCCCCCGAAGCCGCACAAGACGCTCACGCGCCCACGGGCAGCCCCACGGCGATCATTCGGCCGACCGTATGGTTCATCGCGCTGGTGATCTTCATGTTCGTCGGTGTCGAGGGCTGGCGTGCCTGGCGGGACTACCAACAGGCCTTCGCCACGGCCAACGATTCGGTGACCAATCTGGCGCGTGCCACCGCGCAGCACGCGGAGGACGCCGTGCGCCAGGTCGATGTACTCACCGACGCCCTGGCGGAGCGGATCGAAGGCGACGGCCTGACCCATCTGGATGTGGTGCGCACCCATGGTTTGCTGGTCCAGCAAGCCAGGATCATGCCGCAGCTCAATGGCCTGTTCGTCTACGGCCCGGACGGCCAATGGATAGTCACCGACAAAACCGCCACACCAGCCGGGGTGAACAACGCCGACCGCGACTACTTCATCTATCACCGTACCCACAGCGATCGCCGCGTGCGCATCGGCGAGGTGATCACCAGCCGTTCCACGGGCGAGCTGGTCATTCCGGTATCACGGCGCCTGGACAACCCCGACGGGTCGTTCGCCGGCGTCCTGCTGGGCACCATCAAGGTCAGCTATTTCGTCGATTACTACGGCGACTTCAAGATCGATGGCAAGGGCACGCTGGTGCTGGCCCTGCGTAACGGCCGGATACTGGTCAGACGCCCTTTCATCAAGAGCGTCACCGAGAAGAGCCTGGCCGAGGGAGACATCTTCAAGCGCTATCTGCCGACCTCCGACACCGGCACCGCCGAAGCCCGGGCCATAATCGACGGCGTCGATCGCCTCTACGGCTTTCGCGCGCTGACCAGCTATCCCCTGGTCGCCGAAGCGGGCCTGTCGCGCGAATCGATCATCGGGCCCTGGCGCCAGGATGTACTCAAGACCAGCATGTATTCGCTGGTGCTGATAGCCACCCTGCTGGCCTTCGGGCTGGTCCTGATCAAACAACTGCGCAAGCGCATCAGCGCCGAAGACGATCTGCGCCGCGCCAATCTGGCGATGCAGGAGATGGCGCTGACGGACAGCCTCACCGGGCTGGGCAACCGGCGCAAGCTGGACATGGTGCTGAGCCAGGAGATCTGCCGGGCCAGGCGCGAGGGTGCGGCCATCGCCCTGATCATGCTCGACGTCGACTACTTCAAGCGTTTCAACGACAGATACGGCCACGCTGCGGGCGACGACTGCCTGCGCAGCATTGCCGGCGCGATTCGCCACAGCCTCAAGCGCCCGGCGGATCTGGCGGTGCGCTACGGCGGTGAAGAGTTCTGCGTGCTGCTGCCCAATACCACTAGTGAGGGCGCCAATCTGCTGGCCGAGGAAATCCTCACCGCGATCCGTGAATTGAACATCGAGCACAACGACCAGCCACTGGGCTTCGTCACTGTCAGTGCCGGCATCGCCACCAGTTTGCCGACGTCCGACGATGTCACCGCGGGCGGATTGATCAAGGCCGCGGATGCCTTCATGTATCTGGCGAAGAACAGCGGCCGCAACCGCTGGCATTCGGCGATCGGCAACAGTGCGCTGGAAGTGTTCGTGCGACCGCGCACCCTGGGTTGACACGGCGCCAGGATTGCCAGGCGATCAGGCCCGTGGACGAATCAGCTGCTGCAGGTGGGTGAGAATCGACGCCGCGTCGTAGGGTTTGCGCACCACGGGGGCGTGCTTCAGGTGGCCGGGAATGATCACGCTGTCGCCGTAACCGGTGGCGAACAGGAACGGGATATTGCGTCGCATCAGCGCCTCGGCCACGGCGATGGAGGTGCCCGTCCCCAGGTTGACGTCCAGCACTGCGACATCGGGCCTGCGGGTCGCCAGCACCTTGGTCGTCTCGACCTCGGAGCTGGTGGTGATGACATCCTCGATGCCGGCACTGGCGAGCATCTGCTCGAGCCCGACTGCAATGACCAACTGGTCCTCGAGGATCAGCACGCAGGCATCGGCCAGATCACCGAAATCCTCGGCCAACTGAACGATTGCCGATTCCGGGGCCACGGCTTCGAGCGGTTCAGCCACGGTAAGGTGCCTGGCCGGGATCCTGAAGAACCCCTGCATGCCTTCGGGCAGGTACTTGACGGTGCTGGTGCCGCCAAGATCGAAGGGAATGCTGCGGTCGATCAGCACCGAGCCGAAGCCGCTGCGGCTCGGCGGGCGAACCGTCGGACCGTCGCTCTCGCGCCAGGCGATATCGCAGCCACCACCAGCATCGGTGGTCCAGGTAATCGAAAGCTTGCCGCCGGCCCGGGACAGCGCGCCGTACTTCGCGGCGTTGGTCGCCAATTCGTGCAGCACCAGCGCCAGCACGGAATAGGCACGGGCATCGAGCACGACGTTCGGGCCGCTGACTTCTATGCTGCTGGAGGGCGTGCGGTACGGCAGCAGTTCGGCGTCCAGCAGCGCCGACAGGCCGCCACCGCCGTCACCCCGCACCACCTGATCGTGGGCCAGCGACAGCGCCTGGATGCGCCCCTTCAAGGTGGCTACGTAGCCATTGAGGGTCTGGCCCTCGGCGGTGGGATGGGCCACCAGTGCACCGATCAGCGCGAGAATATTCTTGACCCGATGGTTGAGCTCTTCGTTGAGCATCCGCTGGCGTACGTCGGCCTTGGCGCGCTCGCTGGCCAGCAGCTCGCTGTTGTGCAGCGCCACCTCGACGATCGCCGCGCGAATGGCCTCGCCGAATTGCCGGTCCTGCTCGGTCCAGGGCTGTGACTGCTGATGGACTGTCTCCTTCCAGATCGCGAAGCTCTTGCGCGGGGTCAGGCGTTCGCCGAGCGCGCCGCTCTGGTAGGTCTTGTTCGGATCGCCGGCCCAGTCGAGGGTCTCGACCACCTCCTTGCGAAACAGCAGCAGGTAGTCCCTGGGGTGCTGCGACATCGGAATGACCAGCATCCCCGAGACGTCGACCGCATAGTCGCGGGCCGGCGCATGGGCCATCGACAGGTGATGGGACGCCCAAGTGCGGCCTTCGGCGACGCTCTCGGCGAAGCGCAGCAAATCCGGCATCGCGCCCTTGGGCGGCGTCAGTTGCTCGGCCGACCAGCGCCCCTCCAAAGACATGCCGATACCGTCACAGGGGATCAGCGCTTTGAAATCGGACAGCCGCGAACGCAAGAATTCGTCGATATCCGTGGCCCGGTTGGCGTCGCGCAACACGCCGTCTAGCACCAGTCGAGCGTGGGCGGCGGCTTCCAGCGTTTGCCGGGCACGCAAGGTCTCGATATGCAGGGAGATGAACTCGCCGAACATCTCGGCCGCGACCCGCTGGCCCATGGTCAAGGCCCTTGGCGCGTAGTGGTGGCAGGCGATCAGGCCCCAGAGCGCGCCGTTGACGATGATCGAGATCGACATCGAGGCGCCCACGCCCATGTTGCTCAGGTACTCGCAGTGCACCGGCGACACGCTGCGCAGGTGCGCGTAGGACAGGTCCAGCGGCTCGCCGGACAGATCGAGCACAGGTTCCAGGGCGACGGTCGCGACACTGACGTCCGAGATGACCCGAATCTGATTGCGCAGGTACAGCGCCCGTGCCTGCTGGGGGATATCGGAGCCCGGGAAATATTGTCCGAGAAAACTCTCCAGGTCGCCGCGTTTGGCCTCGGCGATGACCTTGCCGGCGCCGTCGGGGCCGAGCTGGTAGATCATCACCCGATCGTAGCCGAGCATGGCCCGGGCAAACCGCGCGGCATCGCGGAACAGCTTGTCGGTACGATCGATCTCGCGAACCTGAGCGATGACGGTGCGGGCCAGTTCTATCGGCTCGGCGACGCTGGCGCCGCACGGCTCGAATTCGATGATGACGGTACCCTTGAACAGATGGGCGGCGACGTCGAACACCTGTCCCGTGGCCAGCGTCAGAGCGAAGGTCAACGCCGGCCGCGATGCCTCCTTGGTCCGCGCCAGCGAGTTGCGCAAGGTATGGGCGACTTCTTCGCCGAACAGCTCATCGAGCCGACGACCGTTCAAATCCCTCGGCAAACCCAGCAGGTCCGGGGCATTGACGGAGTGGCGCAGGACAATGCTCGCCGACGCGTCGCAGGCGAGCAGGCAGCCATGTGGCTGGATGCTGCCCGGGATCTGGATCGGCTCGCGATCACAGTTGCTCAGGTTGACGCGCGTTTCAGAAGTCATTGGCCCTGCCGACAGACGAAAGACCGGCCGTCCGAATGACTGCCGAGGGTATTAGGACCCACAAAGGGTGCATTCTATCCCTCGAACTGGCCTACGTCACCGCCTGGGTTTTATTACGGCAGACAGGCCTCGCCACCCGGAGCGCAATTCGGCATCAACCATCGCCGACGTCTCGGCGGCGCTTTGGTCAACCTCGACCTCGACCTCGACCTACACCAAGGCATCGGCGCGCTATTTCCACCTTGATCTGACCTTCTGACACAGCTTCGGACACGTCCTACACAAGCCTAGGAAGTGTCCGATTTTTATCGAATACCCCCCCTGTTCTACTTCTGCCCGAATCGTTTTTGACATTCGCGACAGGAGTCTCGACTTGGACGCCAAACACCTCGAGTTCCTCGCCAGGCAACCCTCGGCACGCTTGCAAGCCAGGCAGCGGTTCTGGGGCTTGCCCAAGCGCGGGCTGGCGTGGCTGCTGGCCAATGTCCTGTTCTGGCAGCCCCTGTGGGCAATAGCCGACGGCATCGTTCCCAGCGGGCC
>NZ_JBYSWB010000025.1:0-93581 GCF_058986725.1 Pseudomonas sp. GW821-FHT01A09 | reverse complement strand
CAAGAGAATTTAGGCGCTTGGCAGCAGCATCAATTTAACGGGGAGTTGGTGTCCGGTTTGGTAGGGGCAAGTCCACTTTCTATCTACCGTTTCGCGTGCCTCAACGCCAATTGTTCTGCAACGTACAGAGCAGATTCGAGCACCTTGGCGGCACCCCTGAATGTGTCAGGGTCGCTTGTACCCTCATAGATGATGCCACCAGCGGTGACATCCTGCACGACGCTGTCTGCGTACTGGTAAAACCTCACCACCAGTTGCGCATCCTTCGACTTCAGGTAGCCCAGTTTCGAGATATTGGCGGTGTAGACTCGGCAATAGTGCTCAGGAATGCGGACCTGCAGTTTGACTGGCTCACGCTCACTGGGTGTGATGGAGTCCAAATAATCTGCCATTTCCAGTAATCCGGGTAGGTATAAGCGTTCTACTGCGATCTCCTTCAATGCCAGCACCTCTGCAACAATTGCTACTCTGACGCTGGTGCGCTCTTGCCATCGCTGCCATAGCCAACCAGCGCCCGCGACTGCAACTGGAAACGCTAATCCGAGTAGGCTATCTGGCATTTCGTTTCCTTAACAGGGTGAAAGTGGAGGTGCGGGTGGTGAGCCAATTTCCACAAGCGTAACTCTAACGCTGGGGAGTGATGGCCTTGTGCAATGCAGGCAGATATCCTGACTGAACCACCCAAGGACGACCACCATGAAACCACCTTCAGACCTCAAAGTGCTACGCGCCATCTACAAGACTTACTACAAGTCATTCAGGAAATTCACTCTCGGCGGCGAGAATGACCGGAATAACAAAGTGTATGTGCCTATCGACTGCAAGCTGATCGCCGACAAACTGAATACGGATGGCGACATCGTGTTTGGTCGCCTCTACTACCATCTGGAACCAAAATACGGCTACACAAATAGCGACGGTAGCAAGGTACCTTTTTTCTCGTTGAAGGTAGGCCCTGACGACAAGTGCGTAAACCTCCCCCTGCTTTCGTCGGTTCTGGCAGGTCTTGAGGAAGAGAACAACAAATTCATATGGGCAACGGCGCTTTCCACGCTCGCTATCGTGATATCTGTAGCAGCGCTGTGCCTACCTTGATAGCTCGTTCCACTGCACATGTACCATTTAATCTGGGTTATCCGTGAGTCGTTTCTACCTAAGACCACCCCCGCCGCCGAAAAGAAGGTTGCACATCAAGGGCGATTCCCTGCGTGACCAGAAAAAGTAACCTGTAGTGGTCTAATGAAACCGGACACCCCTATAGGCGAGAATGCTCGCCACAGAGAGGTGTCTGATGACCAAGCAACGTCGTACCTTTACCCCTGAGTTCAAGCGCGAGGCGGCGTGCCTGGTGCTCGACCAAGGCTACAGCCATACCGAAGCAGCCTGTTCGCTTGGGCTTGTTGAGTCGGCCTTGCGCCGTTGGGTGAACCAGCTCCAGCAAGAACGTGGCGGTGTTACTCCGACCAGCAAAGCCCTGACGCCTGAGCAGCAAAAATCCAGGAACTCGAAGCCCGTATCAACCGGCTAGAACGGGAAAAATCCATCTTAAAAAAGGCCACCGCTCTCTTGATGGCCGAGGAACACGAGCGTTCGCGTTAATCGATCAACTTCGGGCTCAAGAGCCGATTGATCTGTTGTGCTCGGTATTTGAAGTAACCCGATCGTGCTACTACGCGTACTGCCGGAAACGTCGGTATCCAGATGCCGAACGGGTGGTTTTGCGCAGCCGCGTGAACGAGCTGTTTACGCAAAGCCGAAGCGCTGCGGGCAGCAGGAGCATCATGCTGATGATGAAAGAGGACGGCATGCAGATCGGTCGATTCAAGGTACGTAAGTTGATGCGCGAGATGAGCTTGATCAGCAAACAGCCGGGCTTACATGCCTACAAAAAGGCGACCGTGGAGCGACCAGATATCCCGAACGTGCTTGATCTAGGGTTTAGCGTGGCGTCCCCCGACAAGGTCTGGTGCGGTGACATCACGTACGTTTGGGCCGAAGGTCGGTGGCACTATCTAGCGCCGGTAATCGATCTCTATGCGCGCTGGGTTGCGGGCTGGGCGTTCTCGGCCTAGACCGACGCCGACCTGGTGATCAAAGCGCTGGAAATGGGCTATGAGCAGCGTGGCCGGCCTCAAAATGTGCTGGTTCACGGCGATCAAGGCAGTCAATACGGCGGCCGGAGTTTCCGCCAGAGACTATGGCGATACTGCTTCACACAGAGCATGAGTCGGTGCGGCAACTGCCACGATTACGCGCCAATGGAGCGGCTATTTCGTAGCCTGCAAACTGAATGGATACCGACGGTGGGCTATATGAGTGCTTCGCCAGCGCAACAGGATATCGGCCGGTTCCTGATAGAGCGATACAACTGGCGGCGACCGCATCAGTTCAACGAAGGGTTAGCGCCTGTGGTCGCTGAGGAAAAACTCAATTTAGTGTCCGGGATCAGTTGACCATTACACGGCGCCTTCAGTGCCCAAGCCCGAAGGCATTGTTAGTGGCGTATATAAGCCGGAGCGGAAGTAGGTGTCGATATAGTTCACGCCTATCGCTTGGTTGCGTATCCTTACTTGCCCGAACCGCAGAGGTTGAACGGACGGAAACTCATATTCGAGTACAGCAGGCAATCCGTGGGAGCGAAAGACCACTCGTGGCTCATCTGGATAGTTCATTTGAGAGCCGAGCAGTTTAGACAGGAAGAAAAGGAGAGCAGTGATAGTCAGTTCAGCTTCGGTGCTCGACATTGAGGTTTGCGCACTCCAACTGCTAGGACACGCCCCATATTAAGTCGTCCGGATTCCTTGGATTCTCAGCCAACGGGCGGGTGACAAGCCGAAGGTTTTAGTAAAATGACGCGTCATATGACTCTGATCGAAGAACCCTGCATTGATGGTTGCTTCTGCTAACGATTCCCCATTGGCCAGACTGTTTTTAACCAGATCCAGTCGGCGCATCGTCAAATATCGATGAGGGCTGGTTCCGAACAGGGTTCTGAAGTCTCGCGACAGTGCCCACCGATCGCGGCCGACACTGTCGGCCAACTCTTCAATGGTGATGGAGCGATCAATGGAGTCGTGGATAAACTCTCTCGCACGTTCCGCGGCGATGTAATCATACGAATGTGCCGGGGTGGGGAGGCCGTGCACATCATTCAAAGCCATTGCCAAGTCGAAGAGCGCATCGTCCTGTTGCAGCAGATCCTGCGGATAATCGACTGCGTGCAGTAGGGTTTCGGTGGCCCCAAACAGGCGACGATCAGTGGATATACCATCCGGCACAAAGGGAAGTGGCTTACCGCCCAGTACACGTTGTATCAGTGCGGGTTCTATTTGAAGGACCTGATAAATCACTCCATCTTCAGTAGCGGCAGAGCCGGAGTGTTCTTCGTCGGGGTGCAGTACAAAGGTGCTGCCCGGAAGGCTGTGACGAATAGCTCCCCGATAAGTAATGTTGTGAACCCCCGACAGCGTCCGGCCTATCGAGTAGGTGTCATGTCGGTGAGGGCTAGTACCATTCGTGGATAAAAACCCTTCAATGCGTTCGATTTTGCCGGTACAGGTGATTCGGCACACTATCTCTTTATTATGGGCGAACGATTGCACTGCTCCTCCTTGAACTACTTTGATAGCAACAACATCCTTTTAAACTACTGAGAATATTCTGCACCCACATCAGTAAGCATGGCGTGTCGGGCAGTCTAGCGCATAAGCGACCGGCGGAGAGGTTAGCACTCTACGATTGGGTGAAACAACCCATTACTGAAAAAAAATTGCGTGGGACCCGAAAACACCGAACACACTCCGTAAACATTGATCATCTAATTTTTAAATGCACCATTTTCCGAGCATGTGAAGGCTTGCACAAACGTACAATACGTTCTGTGCGAATATCCGGTAGTTTGAGTGAAGAATGTGAAGTGAAGGTTTGACCGATGGGCATGTACTGATAGTGAAGATGACGGCTATTCACTAGCTTCGTCAGACAATAATGTGCGTGCCGCGCATGCTAGGCATCCAAGGACGCAAAAATGTCATTTCCGGAGGATAAGGTATGAATGCGGATTCACATCCGGCGAGAGTGGCGATACTCGGGTCCGGGAGTATCGGTATTGACCTGATGTTTAAAGTCTTGGCTTCCGGGAATCTTTAACTGGCGTTTTGTAGTAGGGCGTAATCAAAATAGCGAAGGACTTAGCGTTGCGAAGGCCGCTGGCGTAGAAACTTCGAGTGATGGCATTGATTTTCTCAAAGGTAATGTTCAGCATTTTGATATGGTCTTCGACGCTACCTCTGCTGCAGCACATATACTGCATAACGATTTTTTCCAAAAGAGCGGAACGTTTGCAATTGATTTGACCCCCGCGAAACTGGGCACGCTGTGTGTTCCGTCGATTAACTTGCAAAGCATTGAATATACTCAGAACGTAAACTTGATAACGTGCGGCGGACAAGCCAGTATCCCTCTGGCATACGCATTGGCCCAAGCCGTAGAAACAATCAAGTATCTGGAAGTGGTTTCCACCATCTCTTCGCGCAGTGCGGGTATCGCTACCCGCGAAAACATAAATGAATATATGACTACTACCGAGTATGCTTTGATAGAGTTCAGCGGTGCTAAGCACGCCAAAGCCATTCTGAATATCAATCCTGCCGACCCGGGAATCTGCATGCAGACCACTTTGTATGCACGTGCAACTTATAAAGACTTTTCTCTGGTTAAGCAAAGACTGGAAGATATGGTCAGAAATGTTTAATCGTATGTCCCTGGTTATCAACTGGTTTTGCAGCCCATGGAAAATAACGGTTGTATTACGCTCAGTCTGACGGTGCACGGCAGTGGAGATTACTTGCCAAGTTACGCAGGTAATCTCGACATCATCAATTGTGCGGCCATTGCTGTCGCCGAGCATAAATATGCATCCATTGGATAAAGAGGTTGGCGTGTCGGTCATTATCAGTGATTCCACTTTACGAGACGGTAACCATGCGATACGTCACCAACTGTCGGTGAAGCAAATCTCTGGTTACGCTGCTGCAGCCGAAAAAGCCTGCATCGACATTGTGGAGGTTGGGCATGGGAACGGGTTGGGTGGTTCATCCAGCCTGTTGGGGTATTCGGCGGTGTCGGACCGGGAAGTACTCGAAGCTGCACGGGCCCAACTGGTGCGTAGTTTATTGGGGGTACACTTTATTCCCGGCCTGGGTAAGTCTGCGGATATCGCCATGGCGCTGGAGATCGGCGTGGATGTAGTGCGTGTTGCCAGCCATTGCACAGAGGCAAACATCACCGCGCGGTTCATAGAACAAACCAGGACTGCGGGTAAAACAGCCTACGGTGTGTTGATGATGGCGCATATGGCAAGCCCTGAGAAATTGCTCGAACAGGCACAATTGATGGAGCGTTACGGTGCTGATGCCGTGATTATTATGGATAGCGCCGGCTACTCCAGCCCGGACATGGTACGAGAAAGGATTCGCCCGCTGGCCGAGCACTTGAATATCCAAGTGGGGTTCCATGGGCATAACAATCTGAGTGTCGCGGTGGCCAATACTCTGGTGGCTGTGGAAGAGGGCGCGTCGATTGTGGACGGGGGTTTCCAAGGATTCGGCGCAGGTGCGGGCAATACGCAACTGGAACCCCTCGTGGCTATTCTGGAGCGCAGCGGCGTCGCTGTTTCCACTTCGTTCGAACGCATTGTCGAACTGGTGGAGGACGCCGGGAAGTTGTTGCAGCCGGCCACGCCGCACATTCTGATTTCAAACATTGCCAGCGGCTTGTATGGGCTGTTCTCCGGTTATGTGCCGCACGTTCAACGGGCAGCCAGGAAGTTCGGGGTCAACGAATTCGAACTCTACAAACGGCTGGCTGACAGGAAGCTGGTGGCGGGTCAGGAGGATGTCATCGTCGAGGAAGCGAGCCGTCTGGCGACCGACGACATTCTCAACAAGATGAACAAGGCCTGTGATGCGGTGGATGATCCTGAAGTGTCGCTCATGAGTACGCATCGCTAACGTGCGCGAAAAAAAGAACACGTCGAGTACGAAACCTATGAGGTTGTTATGTCTGGATTGAATGGGTACGGCTTCGGCAGTTGGAGTGACGTGCCGAGGGAAGTTTTGAATAAGCACATCGAACGTCAGATTGTTTCTGACGACCAGCTAATGATGGCTAAGCTATTTTTAAAGAAAGATGCGTTTGTCGGTGTACACAGCCATCCCAACGAACAGTTCACCTATATTCTTTCCGGTAAAGTTCTGTTTCGTTATGGTGTGAATATGGAGAACGAAGTGGTCGTTGCCGCCGGAGACGTACTACATATACCTGCCAACATTCCTCATAGCGCTCTTTGTCTGGAAGAGGCCATCGATCTGGATGTTTTCACGCCGTTGCGCGAGGACTGGTTGACTGCGAGCGGTAATGATTACTTGTCGGGCCGGACCAAACAGAGCGTTGAATCTGTCTGCTGATGCACGAGCTTCGTAACCAGTAAAAAGTATCGTTTTATCGTGAGGCTTGAACTGCCTTTAAAGATATGCACTCATGCATGGCGCATAAAATGTCTGGTATCGCTGCGTACGATGATCGGTGTTTTTATTCAATTAATTATACATCCAAGATAGCAATTATGAATAAAGCAATTACGTATACCGATGTTTATGAGCAGGCCGGAAGCCCTGTGGAGTTGCTGGAAAATGTTGTAAGATCCGCAATTTGGCCTGCCGAAACGCTCGAGCATCATCTTGAGTGTCTACGGGAGTTTCACGACACAAGAAACATTTATCAGGATTTGGAAAATACGCGTCGCGAGGTGCTTGATCAAGCAACGTTACGACGTCTGCAGACGCTGGTCGGATATGCCTATCAGCATATACCCTTTTACAATCGACTGTACCGCGGAGTCGGATTTGAGCCTGGCGATCTTAAAACCTTGAATGATTTTTCAAAGTTGCCGATCGTCTATAAGGCCGACTTGCTGGAAGTGCACGGCGAGGTTGCAGCGAATCCCTATGTGAAAATCAACTTCATGTCCAGAACTTCCGGTTCTACAGGAGTGCCATTGTCGGTCATAAATGATACTGATCGTCAGCGTCACTGGTTCGTCAAACGTCTATACATGTTTGAACAGATGATGGGGGAGCGGCTCTCGCCGGAAGACTGGATGTATTCGATTTACTACGAGCCCTTTTTCCTGACAAGCATCTTCGGTGACTACAAGACCTTCACCGTCGGCTTGAATGCTGATATGCAAAAAGTGGCCGATCACATACGTAAGATCCGGCCGAAACTGATCACCGGCGTTGCCAACCAGGTACTAAAAGTAGCAAATTTTCTGCCGGATGCAAAAGAACTGGGGATTCTTGCGTTTACCACCAACAGTGAAAGTTCATCGACCGGCGAACGAAGACTACTCGAAAAACTGATCAATGTTCCGATACTGGATGAATATTCATCGGAAGAACTCGGCATCATCGCCTGGGAACAGCGTGATGGCTCTTACATGGTGGCTGAAGACACGGTTCACGTGGAGCTCGTTGGCACCGATGATCAGAGCATGGAACAACTGGTCGGTACCGATCTCTGGAACTTCACCATGCCGAGGATCCGCTACAACCAGGGTGATTATGCGCAGTGGAAATGTGCCGCACCGGATATCGGTTTAAGGCGTCTGCACCGAATCATCGGACGTGAGGACATGAGCCTGGTCAGCCCAATGTACGGTCAGATAGACCCTGGGCTCATCCTGGAAATCTCCGACACCACACTGCTGCCGGAATCGGCAGGGGTCGCTGAGTTTCGCGTTGTGCAAAAAAACCTGCGGGAAGTTCACCTGCTGATAAAACCCTCGCGCGACGGTAAGGATTGTGGCGACGCCGTGGAGGCATTTACCCAGCGGTTCCTGCCGCTATTTGGTTCGGATATTGATTTCAAGGTTTTTCTGGTCGATGACCTACCGCGCCTGGGCGTCAAAAAAAGATGCATTGTGAGGGAATACCGTGATTAAGAATGTTGGAATTATCCATGATGATATGCACCCGCTGCTGGAAAAAATAGCACAGCGCATTACTGCGGAAGGTTCAACTGTGCAATTTATCCACTATACGGCACTGACGTTCGGGTTCGAAGTACCAGACTGTCTGAATGATTTGGATGCCATTTATCTGGATCGCATGGGCGAGTTGTCCCGGAGCTATTCGACTCAGTTGGCATTGCTACCTAGCCTGAAGAAGTTGAGTGGCAATATCCCGATCATAAATGATCCGTCGCACTATACCGTCGCCCGAAACAAAGCATTGACCGCACAAGTACTGAAAGAACATGGCGTCCCAGCCCCGGATACCGCAATTGTGTACAGCCTTGCTCAAATTGACAGTTTGGCAGGCGCTCAACAACATCATAAATTTGTTGTGAAGTCGATTCTTGGCTGCTGCGCCGACGATGTCTATATCTATCCCGATGAAATCAACCGAGCGCCGATCAGCGCCATGTTGGCGCGTGATGGAATGGCCATTATGCAAAAATTCATAGGGCGAAAAAACCGCTTTATCTGGCGCGTCGATGTAGTCGACGGCAAGGTCATAGTATGCAATCAGCGGTTCGCCTATAACGCTAATGACGAATTACCTTTATGCAACGGAGCCCGAGGAGGCGACATTGTCTTTCTCAGCCCCGGCGACTTGCCAAAATCCATTTATAAACTGGCAGTTGAAACTGTCCAGACGCTCGGTCTGGTGGTGGCTGGAGTAGACCTAGTCGAAGCAGATGATGGTCAAGTTTATGTTATCGAAGTTAATCCTGAACCCGATATAACGCTCGATAAGTACCAACTTCCTTACTCTATTGCGGATTATTTGATAAAATTATGAAAAAAGTCCTTGTTGTATCTTCGTCTTTTGATATTGAACAACGCCTTGCCAAAATGCTGGAAAAAGGTGCGATTCCCCGTGAGGATTACTCAATTTTTGTTGAGAAATTTGGAGAGGAATCCTCGGACTCACAAGGTCATTTCGCCAATGTTTTTGCCATCGACGATCTTCGCAACCGCGTTGCGATCGACGCCGGCGTCGAGCAATGCCGGGCATGGGGTCCTTTTGATCTAGTTATCGCGACAGATGAATACGCGGTCATCTTGGCGGCGGAGTTGAGAGAACGACTGGAGATCGCCGGCCCTAAAGTCAGCGAAATTCTTAAATTCAGGGACAAAGTAGTGATGAAAGAATCGCTGCTTGGTTCAACCGTCCGTACGCCGACACTCTATACGATAGAGCAGTTGCTCAATGATGACAGCTTGCTACCGGTGGTGGTTAAACCGCGATCGTATGCTGGCAGCAAAGGAATCACCATCCTGAATACGCCTCAGGAGGTGCTGGAACTGGCGAATACTTTCAAGGGGACGCTCACGGATAAAGAGGTGGCGTTCAAAGAGTTTTCTCTTGAGGACCTTGAACTCGAAGAATTTATCGTCGGCGATATTTTTCATATCGACGGCTTCATTTTTGGTGGGAAAGTGATCTTCTGTGTGCCATCGCAGTATGTTGGCACTTGCTTGCATTACATCAATGGCCAGCCATTGGCATCGCATTCGGTGGAGGATCTTGAAGAGCAGAAGCGCTGGCTAAACTTTTCAAAACAAGTCCATGAGGTGATGCAGCTACCCGACGGAGCGTTCCACCTCGAAGCATTTTTGACCAATGCCGGCGAACGCGTATTTCTGGAAATCGGTGCGAGACCTGGTGGTTGCTATATCGTGCCTTCTATCGAATATGCCACCGGGCTCAATCTGGACGTTGCGCACATCCAGTGCCAATTGGGGATCGCTCCGGAGGTTCCAGGTGACAAAAGCGAGCAGTTCGGCTGGGTGATTTTCCCTAAGCAAGCCCCTCAAGCTCATGAGCCCAAAGTGGGAGAGGTCAGCGTTCCAGATATGTCCGGATATCTGAAGCCGGCCTGGAGGTTTATACCGACAAACCAAGACTCCTATACGGGCAACTTCTTCTCGTATACCTCGAACCTCGGTGCTTTCGTCTTTAACTCGCCCAATCATCGGTTGATCAAAGACACCTTGCAGTACCTAATGAAGAACTATCGAGTGGGGGCGCAGCACGTAATGAAACGTTCACCTGATCATAAAAACAATAATCTGACTGAACTTGAAGTCTTCGGTCTGTCGGCACAATACAACCTCGCAGACGGTCATAGCTATATTTCGGCTGAAGCCCATTATCAACCGGTTTTGTCTTCACTATCTGAACTCTGGAAGCATGCGGCCGACATCACTGTCCCGGAAATGGAGAAAGAATTCAAGGACAAGTTTGCCGAATACTTCGGCCTCGACGGACTTCGTCACCACACCTGTTTTTCTATTTGTCCAACCGCTTCCAACAGCATCGATATTATCGGTGCCTGGGCGCGAGCGATGAAGTATCGGGTGGGTTTGGTGGAACCAACGTTTGACAACCTAGCGCAACTGTTAAGGCGTCGGGAGGTCGAGTTGGAACCTATTCCCGAATCGGTCATAAATGATATTCAGGACTTGAAAGAACTAATTCAGGATAAAAATCTGGATGCCGTGTTTCTGGTCAATCCGAACAATCCGACCGGGCTGGTCATCAATCAGTCGCTAATGTCGGAGATTATTGATCTGTGCAAGGAGCTCAATGTTGTTCTGATTCTGGACACATCGTTCAGGTTTTGCCACAGAACACACATTGATGAATACGTGCTCTTAATTAGAAAAGAGCTCTCGTTCATTATTCTTGAAGATACGGGGAAACAATGGCCGACCCTTGATACCAAGGCTAGTCTGTTATCGTACAGTGCTGATATCGGCCCCTTGATCAGGAATATCTACGAAGAAATTTATCTGTGTTCTTCCAATCTTTCACTAAAACTAATTAGTGCATTCATTGAACATACGATTAGCTTGGGCGGGGTCTCGTATATCCATGCGCTGGTCATGAAGAACGCAGAAACTGTTCGAGAGCAACTGGCCAATACGCTGGTCTCGGTCGAAGAGGTCGATCCCGATTCGACGATGACAATCATGTGGTTGAATATTGAAAAGACCGGGATGTCGGATCTTGAGTTAATCAATTACCTGGCTCAATACGACGTCGCAGCCTTGCCAGGGCGTTACTTTTACTGGAATAGCCATCATATCGCGGGCCATGATCGCCTGCGCATCGCGTTGATGAAACCGGATGAGCAATTTGCCTTTTCCATATCGCGGTTGCGGCATGCGCTGGAAGTTCTGGAAATCGAAATTGCTGAGGCCCGGACGCCTTGCCTGGAAGGGGCTTAGTCGTGAGAAAAGTTCTGATCACAGGTGATTTTGATATTCCGCCTGACGCATTTCCAAAAAGCTCCCAACTGACTCATATCCGTCGTCCGCGCGATACGCAGCAGATCATCGATGTGCTGTCTGAAGTCGATGATTATATTTTGGGTGGCCCCGAGTATTTCTCGGCCTCGATGATCGATGCGGCACTCGCCCTTGAGAACTTGGTTGTAATGGGCACGGGGACCTCCAGTTTCGTGGACGTGGATTACGCAACTCAACGCGGCATTCGGATATTCAATACACCGCACTTGAATTTCGGCGCGGTTGTCGAATTCACTCTTGCGATGATGACGGTGTGCACGGCGCGTGTTTTTGAAAGCATCGTGGGTGTGAAGAAAGGAGGGCAGTGGCTGCAAACGCCGCGGCCGCCAATGACCGGATTGAAGGTCGGCATCGTTGGGCTGGGGGCCATTGGCAAAGCGTTGGCGCGGGAGTTGAAACATCGGGGTTGCGAGCAGGTGTGTTATTGGTCCAGAAGCAGAGATCTTCAACTGGAGGCTGGTCTCGGAATTGAGTACAAGTCGCTTGAGAGTCTGGTCAGTCATGTCGATATTGTTTGTATCCATATGACCTACAGCGCTGAAACCCATGCACTGTTCGATTCCGCTTTACTGGATCGGCTGCATCCTGCGGGTATGATTTTCAATCTTTCGAATCCGAAGATTATTTGCCCGGTCGCCCTCAAGCATTTCCTGATAACGCACCCGGATGCATTTTGTCTCATTGACGGTTATTACCACGAATGGGTCGATAACAAAGGCGAAGCTGATGATCCTCATGGATTGCTATCTTTGCCGGCTCGAAATCTTGTGGTGACCTCGCATCTTGCTGCACAGGAACAGCAGGTGGTCGGGGAGATCTTTGCTCAGGCCGCCGCACGTGTTTGTCAGCTGGGGACGCAGGAGGTAGTCTTATGATCAGAGTCAAACCCTCATTGCTCAACCGTTCGAATCGTTACGCCTACTCCCGGCTGATCGTCACATTCGGGCTGCTGGTCGTGTCGTCGCTGTTACTGCTACAGCCCATTGGCGCAGTGTTCAAGTTGCTGCTGGTGGCCGCGAACGGTTTTATGATGGCCGGTTTTTTTTCGGTGATGCACTACTGTTGTCATGGAACATTCTTTACCCAAAAACACGTGAATCGGCGTTTCGGCCAATTGTTGGCAAGCGCAATGCTGATGAACTTTGCGGCGTATAAGTTTTTTCACATGCAGCATCATCGGCGAACAACGGTCGTCGGCGACTCCGAGCCGGCCGGCGAAATTCGTGATGTCTGGCAGTACTTCTGGTACGCCTTGAACTGGGACTACATTACGGCTTTCGCGCGGATGTCAATTGGCAGTCTCTTTGGTTACTTTCCGTTTTTTGTGCGCAGTGAAAAAGCCTGTCGAGAGGTGAAAGTCGATGCGTGGCTTTCGTTGGGGTTCATGGCCGCGATGCTCTGCCTGACGTGGCTTTTTCCGCTTCAGGCGTTGCTGGTTTACTGGCTGCCGGTGCAACTGGCTTTTTCATTGAACTTCTTTTATGTGATTGGTGAGCATTCCGGGGTGGAGGCGGGGGACGACCCGTTACAAAACACTCAAACGTTCGCCCGGCAGAACAGGCTGTTCAGCTTCTTTAATCACAATAGTAACTTTCATGCGGCACACCATTGTTTCCCTCAAGTACCGCCTGACAATATTCCAGCGGCCCACGAACTGATCGAAGAAAAACTGAAGTATCCGCCAGTGGGTTACATCGAACTGAATTTTCAGTTGTTGCGCTCACTGCTCAAGAATCCTATGCGATCTGCGCCTCCGCCACCTCCCGGACGAGAGACCAGTTTTTTCTATAAATTAGAGAATCGAAATGAAAGCAAGTAACTCACACCTCAAGAGTATGTGGGTGCTGCTCATTGGCAGCGCACTCAGTACCTTCGGTATTTTTCTGTCCATTCCCCTGGTCAGCTTGCACGCTTATAACACCTTTCATCTTTCGGTTTATGAAATCGGTCTGGTGTCAGGGGTCTGGCCGGCAACTGTGTTTGTGTTCGGATTTATTTGCGGAATGATCGGCGACCGTTGGGGATATGTGCGTTCTATCCGCACGTCGGCGATTATCAATTGTGCCGCGTTCATGACGCTGGCCGTGGCTAAGGACCTTGAAACATTTGTCCTGGGCTTGGTGCTGTTCGGTATTGGAAAGTCTTTTTTCGACAGCACCATTCGTGCTGCCATGACATGCGTGTGCCTGCCCCACGAGCGTGAAAAATACTTTCGTTTGCGCTACATTCTGATGAATATCGGTTGCGTCGTTGGTCCGCTAGTCGGTGTTTACGCTTACGAGTTCATGGCTGGCGGTGCATTCATTTTGACGTCTGCCGTGTATGTGGCCTTTTTCCTGCTGACGCTCGCTTTCTTGCAGATCAGTGACTTTAAGATCGAGCGCAACGAGACACCATTGACGACATTTGGGAAATTCGTCGTGCTCAAGGATTTTCGATTGCTATGTTGGGTCGCTTCCTTTGCGCTGGTCTTGATGGCGTACGGCAGTTATGAGGCTTTTATGCCGATTATTGTGGAGCAATCGGCGGGACTGAGGCCCAGCTTCGGTATTCTGGTGTCCTTGAATGCGGCGGTGGTAATCGTGTTCCAGGTCATTCACCTCCGGTACATGAAGTGGTTGCCGTTCAACCATACCGTGATCGCCGGTATTGTTTTGATGGTGGTCGGGTTCCTGATTTTTGCCGTGGAGGTTCATGTCTTCGTAATGAGCTTGGTGGCTGTGGTGGTGTTTTCCATCGGAGAAACGCTGTTGTTCCCGTGTTTTGAAGTGTTCATGGACAAAATCGCCCCGACTCATAACAAGGCTCTCTACTTTGGCGCAGGTGAGGTCAAACAGATCGGCTTCTTTTTAGGGCCTTTGCTAGGCGGGATGCTGTTCACCGCGGCAGGAAGCCAGTTATTGATTGCTGCGTGTGCCTTGTGGGTCGCGTTGGCAGCCGTGGCTCTCTATCAGGTACACGTTTCGCTGCGAGGTAAGCGTGCACCGTCCGACACGATCGAGGCCGAACCCACTAATGGTTAAGGTGCTGTGAAGAGCAAGGGTCAGCGGTGTTATTGCGCGTGCTCGTTTTCTCAAGGTCCGATTGATCATTCTTCGGCAACTGACTAGAGGGCGCAACGTTCCCCCAGATTTTCTACCAGGCGTACTAAATACCCGTCCGGATCCTGGGCAAGAAACTGGCGCTGACCGACCTCTTTGTCACCCGCCCGATACCAGATTTCTTCACGCTCCAGAAACAGCGGCCATTGAGCGGTCTGCAGTCGGTTGATGACGGTGTCGACGCAAACGACTTCAATCTGGAGATTGATACCTCTGCCAAACGGCGCAGTCAGTTCATCTGATAGCCACTGCTGTTCGACGCTGTTTTGTTGTTCAAGCATGATTTGCGCGCCATGAAGATCCAGATAGGCAAAGCCTTCCTCCGGACGCTCATAGGCAATACCGAACCCGACCAGTGTTGTCCAGAAGTGAAGACTGGCGCGCAAATCGGTCACGATAAGTTCAGGCACCAATTTGTTTCGTATAAACATTTTTTAATCTGCATGAGTGATCAGGGTGCGCAGTGTAGGAGCCCGTCGCGAGGGAGACAATCTGAACGGGACGTCCTATGTGCCGCAGTCTTCTACGGCCGATGCCGCATATTGCCAATACGCGGATCAGAAAATGCGCTTTGTTGTCATTTTCAACTAAGCGGTTCTCTATAGTACTTGATGCCGGTCTTGTCAAGTCCGGAGAGGCTGGGTTTGTCGTATTAAGTGCCGAAAAGTCGCACTTATTCCCCGATCATTGACGGGCTCTCCGCTGGCAGATTTACACAAACGGACGGAAAGAAGGGCCAAATGAGCAAACTCGTTTTACAGGATGTGGAACTCGGTTACACAAGACCGTTGGTGGGTGACGTCAATCTGCGCATCTCCAACCAGGAAAAAGTCGGTGTGGTGGGTATTAACGGTGCAGGTAAATCTACGTTGATCAAATGCATCATCGGCGAGCTTGAGCACTCTCAAGGCAATGTGTCGACTCAGCGGGGGCTGCGAATCGCTCATATCGACCAACATGTTCCGGCCGCACTGTTGGGCACATCGTTTCAGCAATGTGTGGCCCAAGCCTTGTTGGCCGCCGACTGGAGCGGCTGGGACAACTCACTGAAGACGACTTTTGCCAGTATCGAGCACCACTTTGACAATGACTGGACAGCCCGAGCGTTGTTCACGCATCAGCAGATCGACTTTGATGCCAAGCTGTTCAGCGGCTCCGGATACCCGGATCGGGTAACCGGCCTGGGCCTGTTTCCGGTCGGTCTGGCGAGCAAGACCGCCACGCGTCAGAACAGTGTTGATGCAATGGCATCTGGCCCCTTCCAACTGTTTGGCCGCCAACACGAACTGGTAGTGGGTTTCGTGGGATCGAAGCGAATCTCCAATCAGGACAGCACCGGCTTTGTTTTTGGGCACGCCCCAATGGGCAGCCTTTACGACTGGCGTGGCAATTATCCTGAACTGGACTTCGCCTCAGCGGGCTACACGCCCACCCACATCACGACCAAGCAAAGCGGCGTCTACAGTGCGGTGCGTTTCTCGCTGGCCGATCCCTTGAAGCTCATCGTCGGTGGACGGCTCAGCGACTATGAGCTTGACCAGAACACCAACGGCGTCCGCTTCCACTAGGAGAAGACAGGTGAGTTCACGCCCTATGTCGGTCTGATCTACGACATCAACGACACCTACTCGGCCTACGCCAGCTATACGGAGATCTTCAATCCACAGACCTACCGCGATCGCAACGGCAACGTGCTCACACCCACGACGGGCAAGAACAAAGAGATTGGTCTGAAGGGCGAATATCTTGACGGGCGCCTGAATGCGTCGGTCTCGTTATTCGAGACACGATGGGACAGCCTGGGCAAGATCGATGCAGGCCAGATCCTCTCCGATGGATCTCAGGCTTACTTCGGCGCGAACGGCACCAAGTCTCGCGGGATCGACGTGGACGTACAGGGCGAGTTGATGCAGGACTGGAATCTCTACGCAGGCCTGTCGCACTTCACCGGCTCCGACTCGTCGGATGCGCGGCTAAGCAGCCAACTGCCACGCACCACAGCGCGTCTGTTTACCAAGCACCGGCTTCCGGGGGCGTGGAGCAAACTCACGGTGGGTGGCGGCGTCGCCTGGCAAAGCCGTTCTTATCAGCCTGCCACCAGCCCCACCGGCGCGGAGATTGCCGAGCAAAAGTCCTATGCGCTGACGTCGCTGATGGCGCGCTATGCCGCCACGGAAAAGGTCGACCTTGCCGTCAACGTCAACAACCTGTTCGACAAGCAATACACCGTCATGAACGGCTTCTTCAATCAGATGCTTTATGGAGACCCACGCAATGTGGCGGCGACGGTAAGCGTCAAGTACTGACTCTGCCCCCACCTTTACGAGTTCGCCATCGTGGCTACCTGGCCACCTCAAGCAAAAAGGCACCCATCATGTCGATGAACAGTTCGCAATTTCCTTTCGTCTGGATGAGCTTCGGCCAGGACCGTGGGCTGGATCCGCAGAAGGACTTCGATGAATTTGAAGTCCATCTGAAGCGCGGCGAGCCGTTCGTGCTCTTGAGCGATACCCCGCCGACCGAAGCCCATGAGCACGCGCCAGAAGAGCGGAAGCGCACTTCACTCTGGATGAAAAAGCACAAAGCCGAGCTTCGCAAACGGGTTCCGGCGATGATTATGGTTGAACCCAGCGCGGCAAAGCGCCTGGGTTTCAAGGCATTCGCGCTCGTGTTCGACAAGTTCTGGGGGTATCCCTTGGTGCTGGCCACCTCTCGTGAGGAGGCCATGGACATCGCGAAAGGGCTGCTAGCCAGGCGAACCGCTTCTGCTGATCACGGCGACACTGTTGAGTGAGCTGGCGCGTTACCGACTCACGCCACCGCCGCCGTATCAAAGAACGCCACCTTCTGCGTAAGCCCTTGCGCCAGTTGCGCCAGCTCCTGGCTTGCCGCGGCGACTTGGCGAGAGCCCGTGGCCGAATGCACGGTCAGGCCGTGGATACGGTTGATGTTCAGTGCCACATCCTCTGCGACGGCGCTTTGCTGCATCGAGGCGCTGGCGATCTGCGCGTTCATGTGATTGATCGCGCCCACCTCTCGACTGATTCGCACCAATGCGCCTTGCGCGCTGTGTGTCTGCTCCACGGTGCGAGTCGCCAGATCACAGCTCTCGCGCATGGTCTGCACGGCCGTGTCTGTTTCGCTCTGCAGGGTGCTGATCATGTTGCGTATGTCCTGGGTCGACTGCTGCGTCCGGTTGGCCAGAGAGCGAACCTCATCGGCGACTACCGCAAACCCTCGGCCATGCTCGCCGGCGCGTGCTGCTTCGATCGCCGCGTTCAGCGCCAGTAGATTGGTCTGAGAGGCGATGGAATTGATCACGTCGATAACGGTTTCGATCTGTTCGCTTTGTTTGGACACTTGCTCGACAGTGCGGGTCGTTTCCACCAGCGAGGTGGCCAACTGTTCGATCGCCTGGGTAGTGCCGGCCATCAATTGGTTGCCGTTTTCAACTTCGCTGTCGGCAAGCCCGGCGGCGTCTGCGGCTTGCGACGCGTAGCCGGATACCTCGCCGGCCGTGGCGGCCAGTTGCGTGATGGCGGTCGCCACTTGCTCGGCTTCCTGGGTTTGCAGGCCGATGTGCTCGTTGTTGCTGGAGGAGGTGGCCGATAGCAATGTAGACGAGTCAGTCACATGTTGGGCTGCTCCACGTACTTGCGCCATGGTGTCGGCCAGACGGTCGAGCGCGGTCCTCAGCACACCCATTACGCTGTCGGGATAGGCGGTCACGATGGTCTGGCGCAGATCGCCCGCGGCCAAGCGTCGAATGGCCTGCGCAACGTCGGCGGGGTCCGCGCCTAGTGTGGATTTGACGAAGCGGATAATAAATACCGACAGCGTAATGCTCAGCAGCAAGGCAATGGCGGTCGCCAACAGCATCAATCCGCGAAATTGACTCGCGGTGGTCTGCACCGAACCTAATTGCGACTTGATCGACGCTTCCTCATAGTCGATGAGGGCGTTGATGCGTTTGAGCCATTCGCTATAGCCCTGGGAAGTCTGGTTGAGCAGCAACGCCTGCGCGCCGGCGATATCACCGCTACGGCGCAAGGCGATCAAGGTGTCGGTATTGGCCAGCGTCTGTTTTTCTATCTCCTTGATGCCTTGCAGCAACGATTGCTCCTGCGCCGACACGCCTCGGCCTTTGTACAGTTCATCCATCGCGGTGGCCGATTCGGTGTAAGCCGCCTCAAGCTCACGGACCTCATTCAGGTGTCGGTCGAGGGCGGGATCGTTAGTGACCAATACCGCATCGCGGATGGCGATAGCCCGGTTATGCACACTTCCGCGAAAGTTGATGGCGTAGCGTTGGACTTTGGCTGCGTTCCGGTTGACGTTTTCCAATGTCGCGTCGATATAGCCGACTCGTTGGATGCCGACCGCCGTAATGATGACGAGCAAGGACACCACGGCAGTAAAACCGAGGCCTATGCGTGCGCTGAGAGAGACAGGTTTTTTCATGGGTAGGGCTCGAAAAGGCGCGAAATCGGCAGTGGGTGATATTAATGAGCCATCACCCGTAAAGTGTGCACGATAGGGGCTGGCGGTGTCGTTAGCCAATTAGGATTCGCTAACCGCAGCATAGGAGCGGGCTATGGAGCTCATGCGCGATGGCGCGGTTGATTGGCAACAGCATCCGGACGATCGGGGGGGATATCGGTTTTTCAGGACCATCTAAGCGGACAAGGGCTGAGCGGGAGTCGTTTTTGCCAAAAATAGCCGCGTACGAAGAGTTGAAGTTATGTGAACCCCAGCGCAGCGCTGGGGCTTCTGTTTGGGAGGGGGAAGTGGCAAATACGGAGAGTAGGTCTTATCAGGGCAGCGCCACATCAGGTGCCTGTAGGGCCAGTGCAAGGTCATCAATGATCGCCTTGGCCATATCCCCCAAATAATGAGCTGCCCAGATCATTCCATCGTTGTCTGCTTCCAAGCCGCTCATCAAGGTCAGTTTGTTGGCAGAGGCCATCAGCAAGGAGGCGTGTTCCAGCGCGTGCTCAGCAGAAATGCCGGCATTGATGCGAAAGAGGCGTTGATTCTCCTCATTGACGCTACCGAAGGTCGATGCGCCACGGGTGTAATGGGTCGAAGGCGCGTTCATGCGGTACCTCCATTCAAGCATCGGTCGAGGGTTCGCGAAGGTACGGCGGGCACATTGAGCAGGGATGGTTCGAGGGATTTACTGTGCATCGTTGTGGCTCCTGGGTCCAAGGAGCTACCGCCAATCGTCGCCAAACGATAAGGGTGGCAGCTGTGCGCAGGTTGGCGAACCGGGAGTCCAGGAGATCCGGCAGACCCGAAGGTCTCCCACGCACAGCCACCATAACGGTAAGTGCCGGGGCGGAAAATGCGCCTGCAGGGGTTATGGGACTAATACGCTATGGACTCGCCGGGTCGCCAAACCCGGTCGCTGAATGTGCAGCGACGGCGGAACCATACCGAGGGGCGTTGCGCGTTGCAATGGGCAACCTGGGTGGTGCGTCAAACAAGCCCTTTTGTTGTTACGAACTGTTGGGTTGCCAGCAATACAGTCCATAGCATCTGCTAAGGTCCGCCCATGAGTGACGGAGGGCCGGAATGAACCTTGAAAAAGCACAGGCGCATGTGCGGGACAGCATGCGTGAGATGATGGCTATTTACCTTGAAGTCTCTATCCTTGGTCAAAAATTCGAGCTCGATGAGGCCACAGCTCCGCTCATCAACGACATCTGCATGGACAGACGTATTTATGCCTGACGACATCCTGGTCAACAAGGCCGCCACCATCGAACGATGCGTCAAGCGAGTTCGTGAGGAATACGACAAGGGCGCCGATACATTCCCGCTTGATTTAACACGTCAGGACGCTGCAATCCTCAATATCCAGCGCGCCTGCGAAGCCGCATTGGGCATGGGACAGCACTTGATAAGGCGCGAACGAATAGGGATTCCGCAAAGCTCACGGGATGTATTCGAGTTGCTGCATCAGGGCGGTTGGTTGGACGCAGGTTTGCTTGCTTCCATGAAGAACATGGTCGGATTCAAGAATATTGCAGTTCACGATTATCAGACCCTGCAGATGCCGATCACCGTCTCAATTATCACCCGCCATCTAGGTGACTTTGTCGCATTCAGCTCCGCCATTCTGTGCAAGGATGGGAACAGCTGATCTGAATGCGTTCTGGAGAAGTCGATGGTGGAGGTTCTTGTCTCTCGGGTCAGCGCAGTTCCCCTCGGATTGGGTCTTCCATCACTGCATCTTGGTCTGGTTCGAGTCATGAGGTTCGCCGACAGCCCCGAGCGGTCCATCCCATCCATGGCTGATCATCTACGGAAATGATTTGGGCCACTCGCCAGTATTTTTCAGTCCCCCAGCCTGACCTACTCTGCCCGGCACTCTGGTCATTGGAAGGGAATTGCTCATGTGGAAACACGCCATCCCACGGCTGCTCGCCTGTATTGCTTTGCTCGGCACCACCATCACGAGTCTGGCAGCGCCACCGCTGCAACTGGACGTCTATAACCCAGGCGCGACGGCAGCCTTCCCGGTGAGTTCGGTGCTGGTCAGCGGCGAGAAGGACGCCATCCTCATCGATGCGCAGTTCGCCAGGCCCCAAGCTGAACAACTGGTCGCGAAGATCCGCCGCAGCGGCAAGCACCTCACCACTATCTACATCAGTCATGGCGATCCGGATTACTACTTCGGCCTGCCGACGCTTACAGAGGCCTTCCCCCAGGCCAAGGTCGTCGCCAGTGCGCCGACTGTCGCCCATATCAAGGCCACCATGGCCGCCAAACTGGCGTATTGGGGCCCGCAGATGGGCGATGGCGCGCCCGACAAAGTGATTGTCCCTGAGTTGATGCAGGGTAGTGCGCTCACCCTGGAAGGCCATGAGCTGCAGGTGATTGGCCTCGATGGGCCGCAACCAGAACGCAGCTTCGTATGGATCCCTTCGATAAAAGCCGTGGTGGGTGGGGTGGTGCTGTCAAACAATATCCATGTGTGGATGGCCGACACCCAGAGTGAGGCTTCCCATCAGGATTGGCTGGCGACCTTGGCCAGGATTGAAAGCCTCGAACCCGTCACGGTCGTCCCTGGCCACTTCCTGCCCGGCAAGCTCGATTCCCTCGACGCTGCCGAGTTTACAACGGGCTACATCAAGGCCTTCGACGCCCAGGCCGCTCAGGTTAAAGATGCGGCAGAGCTGATCGTGGCGATGAAGGCGCTGTATCCCGATCTGGCCGAGGAGTCGTCACTTGAGCTCAGCGCCAAGGTGGCCAAGGGTGAAATGCAGTGGTGAGTCGACTGCCACCCGATATCGTCCGTGGAGGCGACTGGCAGCCCAAAGCGCCTACCTCCCATCGATTGCCATTGAATGATCAAGCCATTCTCAGGTCGATTCCTCCTGCAAGCGATGAATCCTCGACTCTCTTTAAAGGAATGACCAGATGGCGAATTCATTCAATGTCAAAGACTTCGGCGCCGTCGGCGACGGGCACACTGACGACACCCTGGCGCTGCAAGCCGCTATCGACGCCGCATCGGCCGCAGGGGGTGGGACGGTGGTCATCCCCAGCGGCACCTATATCGTCAGCGCCCAGGCCTCCGGCAGCGCGCTGATACTCAAGGACAACGTCCAGCTCGAAGGCAACGCCACCGATAGGCCGACCCTGAAACTGGCGAACGGCTCCAGCACCGATATCGACGGCATCCTCCGTGCTGATGGCGATGGGGTCGGCGTCAGCAAGCTGGTGATCGACGGCAACCGCGCGCATACCACGGGTGTGGTCAGCGATTTATCGTTGGGCGACGGCGCGCACCTGACGCTGGATTACGTCCAGGCCACCAATGCGTCCGGCTACGGCCTGGATCTGCGCGCCGAGGGTGGTCAGGTTCAGGCCAACAAGGCCTACGTGGACTATAACGGGCAGGGCGGTGTGATCACGGCGGGACTGGTCGACAGTGCGCTCGATGACCTGATCGTCAGGGACAACGATGGCAACGGCCTCACCACTCAAGGTGCGGTGACGGTGCAGGACATCAACAGCACCAGCAATCAGGGCTATGGCGTCGCCGTTGAGGGTGACGCCGATGGCCATGCGGCGCAGTTGATCAGTGGATCGATCAGCGGCAACCGCACCAGTGGAGTATTGATCGACAAGGCCAGCGACGCGGTGGTCGATCACCTGTCCATCTCGTATAACAGCCTGTTGGCCATTGAGGTACGCGATTCCCAGGGTACCCAGATCAGCACCAATCGTATCGATGGCAGCTACCTGGACGCCAACCAGCCCTATGTGGTTGTGCAAGACAGCAGCGGCACCGAAGTGCGTGGCAACGTCATTGGCGCAACGGGCTATTATGACGGCGCGAGGTCTACCTACGGCGTCGAGGAGCGCGGCCAGAGCAACGACAACCGTATTAGTGACAACTTCATCGGCAACGCCACCGAGGGCGACGTCAAGGTGGTCGGCGCCACGACCGCAGTGTTCGATAACACCGACGCGTTGACCACCTACGGCTCCACGGGTGACGACGTGATCTCCGAATATGCCCGGGCTTACAACACTGTGTTGTATGGCGGTGCTGGTGACGACGTGATGATGGGTGGGGACCTCGACAATGAGTTGATCGGCGGTGCCGGCGTGGACCAGCTCGTGGGCGCGCAGCGCCACGATACCTTCCGATTCACCCAGCTGACCGACAGCTATCGCACTGCAAGCGCCAGTTACGCCGATACCATCAGCGATTTCGATGTCAGCAAGGACAGCATCGATGTCACCAGCCTTGGGCTGAGCGGCCTGGGCAACGGCCACAACGGCACGCTGGACCTGACCTACAACGCCGACAAGAACTTCACTTACCTCAAGAGCTATGACGCCGACGCCCAAGGTCAGCGCTTCGAGCTGATCCTCAAAGGCGACTACCGCACTAGCCTGACGGCGGATAATTTCCTCCCGCTCACCACCGGCACCTCCGGCGACGACAGCCTGCACGGCACCACCCACGGCCGTGACACGCTGGTGGGCGGTGATGGCCGCGACGTCCTTGCGGGCCGTGGCGACGATGATCGCCTGGACGGCGGCGCCGGTGCCGATCGGCTGATCGGCGGTCAGGGCGCGGATACCTTCGCCTACAACCACCTCACCGACAGCCAGGTCGATGCCGCCGGGAAGGATCAGGGCCGCGACCTGATCGTCGACTTCAACAGTGCCGACCACGACCAGATCGACGTTTCTGCCTTGGGTTTCAGCGGTTTCGGCGATGGCTACGGCACCACGCTGAGCCTGACCTACGACAGCGCCAACGACATCACCCGCCTCAGCTCAAAAGAGCTGGACAGCGCCGGCAATCGTTTCCAGATCGCCCTGAACGGCGACCATGTGCTTGACCTGGGCGCCAACGCTGTCGAGTTCGCCCGGGCTGACAGCGCGCAAGAAACCAGCACCTACCCGGGGCAGATATTGACCACCGGCACGGCGGCGAACGACAGGCTCATCGGTTCGGCAGACGCGGACCGTCTCTATGGTCTGGACGGTGATGATGTGCTGCAGGGCGGCGCCAATAGCGACTTCCTGCTCGGTGGCCATGGCGCAGACAAACTCACCGGCGGCAGCGGCAGTGATTACTTCGTGTTCCAGAGCGTCGAGGACAGCTACCGCACCGCTGACCAGAGCCATACCGACCTGATCACCGATTTCACCCAGGGCTACGACAGCCTCTCCGTCGGTGCACTGGGCTACATCGATATCGGCGATGGCTACAACGGTACCTTGAAGATCGACTACAACGCCGCCCTTGATCGCACCTACGTCCGTGACCTGCAAGGCGACGACCAGGGGCGGTTTTTCCAGATTGCCCTGAGTGGCGATCAGACCCAGAACCTGCGGTACAACAACATGGGCTTCGCCGATCGGGATGTGTCGGCGGATGTCGCGCCGATCGAGGTGGTGGGTGTGGCAACTGCGCACACGGATCACGCGCTGGGCTGATTGAAAACGCACCCCCGCCCATTCAATGGGCGGGGGACGTTCATCGTGGTGCGTTCGGTAAGGAGGTTGCGTCCTGCTCGCTTTCAATGTCCTCGCGCGCGGTCAATGCGCTTCGGCGTTTCCGGGCCAGCTGACAGCGTCAAACCCAAGGCCCCAACGACCTTCAATATCGTGTCATATCTAGGTTTCGCCCCTTCCTGCAGCGCCTTGTAAAGGCTTTCTCTGCTAAGTCCGGTTTCTCTTGCCAGCCTTGTCATCCCTCGCGCTTTCGCTACTTGCGACAAGGCCTGAAGGAAAGCATCAGGATCGGATTCCTGCAGGCTGGCGGTCAGATAGGCGCCAATGGTTTCGTCATCGTCAAGATAGCGCGATGGGTCAAAAGGCACGGTATCAGATAGAGCCATATCGATGACGTCCATCTCGCACGCATCGAAGGGATTGGTTTCAGCCATTTTGGCGCTCCTTGAGAATGTCCATGATTTGCCTGGCTTCTCTGATTGCTCGCTTCTGATCTGTCTTGTCACTGGCGTTCAGCAGCATGAACAGCATGGGGCCTATGCGGCAAAAATAGATGCGATATCCGGGACCGACGAATACTCGCATCTCGCTCATACCCGCCCCGACGGCTTCGCAATCGCCCCAGAGCCCTCGTCCTGCCTGCTCGATACGTCGCAGGATTGCTGCTTTGGCAGGACGATCCTTGAGATTGGCAAGCCACTCGTGAAATTGTCGTGTCGCGCGTATTGTATATTTGCTCATTCGAAAATGGTATCCGAACGGCTACACTTTTTTCAGAGAGCACTATTTCGCCCTCACCCAATCCCCTCAAGCTTTCCCACCCCCGGCCGTTAAATGTACAGGACCCGATACATTCATATAGAGAATGGACAAATCTCATGACGGCCATCACTGCTGCAAGCCTGCCCCTGACGCCCAGCCTCACCGCCATCACGCCGATCACCAGCGTGCCGGCTGCCACGACCCTGATCTCCACAACACCGACGGACTCACCTGCTGCAGTGGTCTCTCTAGGCAACGCCGTCGTCACCGCAGTGGATGTCTACTCAGCCCGTGGCACCTTGACCGACGCACCGCCCGCGCTGATGTGGGAAAACACTGCACAGAACAAGGTAACGTCCACCCTTGCCGGCAATCTGAGCTCGCAGGATGTGTCTACCCGCTTCAAGGGCCTGGGGGCGGCGCTGTTGACGCAGTTCGCCAACAGCGGCAGTGCTTACTCTCAATCCGTGCTGCAGCCGACCGGCACTTCCACGCCGTCGGCATCGGCCTTGAGCGCATTGCAGTCGAATTTGCATTCCAACGCCGACAACGCGGTTAGCCTGACCATCAAGACCGCCAGTGGCGCCACGGTAACCTTGAGCCTGAGCAGCAGCACTACCGGCCTGGGCGCGCAGGTCAGCGTGAGCGGCGGCAAACTCGACGACAACGAACTGGCTGCCTTGAGCAAACTGGCGAACGGCTTTCAGAGCGCTATCGACGGCCTCAGCGCCAAGCCGCCCAAGTTGAACCTGGACGGCCTGACCCAGTTCGACAAGAGCGTTCTGACTTCGGTGGACTTCTCGGCCAAGCTGACCGGCGGCGACATCCAGACGCTGAGTTTTTCGGCCGATGCCAACAAGCGCAGCGTCAGCATGACCGGGGTAGTGGGCGACCTCAACTTGAGCGTCGACACGCGCAACACCGCGATCCTGGGCAATGCCGCCCAGCAAGCCAAGGCGCTGCAGACCTATCTGGCGAAGTTCGATTCGGCCCGCGCCCGCGGGCACGGCGACGAAGAGTTGATGGGCCTGTTCAAGGACGCATTCAGCACTTTCAATACCCATGTCGGCAGCGCTACGGCCACGTCGGGTGGGGCGGTGCTGAGCGATACCGACCATGCCATGTTGACCGGCCTGGCGGATTTCAGCGCGTCGATCAGCCAGCATGCGCAATCGGTCAACCCGATGCGCACCAACGAGGTGGACACCTTCGCCTATACCGTGTCGCAGTCGACCCAGGCCAAGGGCGCACAGGCCAATCGCAGCATCGATCAACAGCAGCAGTCGCAGCTCAGTGCCAGCTATCACCAGACCCTGTATCCCGGCACCAGCCTGAACCTGACGATGGACAAGGACTCGCAGAACTACACCTATTTCAAGATTGCCGACAGCGCCAGCAGCTCGTCGAGCATCGCCTACAGCAAGAACGTGATCGTCTCGGCGGCACTGTCGCAGTCATCCAGCCAGTCCAAGACTGCGCTCACATACGTGCTGGGGCAGTTGCAGTCGAGTGTTACCACGCCCAAGGAGGTCGCGCAGTCGAGCAGCGTCAAGGACTTGCTGGAAGCCGCGCTCAAGCAGGACAAGGCCGCAGGTTTCGGCAGCAGTGGCAATGGCCCGGCCTACAAGGCCGCCATCGAGGGCATCCATGAGCGTGTGCTGGGTGCGCTGGACATCACTGATTAGGTGTGAAGATATGACCTGCCTCGTCGCGTGCTGCTGCGAAGAGGCAAGGTGGGTCACTGCAAATCCACGTTCAGCATCGGTTTGCCGAAGTCCGCCAGCGTTGCATTGGACTTTGCGAAGTAGCCTCGCCAAAAGCTTTCGAGCGCGTCCATGGTCTTGCCGGAGCGGTAGTTCTGTTTTACCGCATCAGTAATCAAGCCAGCACCGGCTACGTATATCCGCGCGCCATGCATATCGCCGATCGAACCGTTTTTCTCGGCCTTGGCCAGCTCTTGCGCCGGATTCAGGTCGCGAATCCGGTTGGCCGCGTAGAAGCTGGTGTAGTCACTGTGCTCGAGCATGTCGCTGATGACGAAAACGATGCGTTGATCGGCCGCAATCCTGGCCTGGTCACCGGCGACTTCGCGCAGGGCGAACATGATTTCACTCTTGGGCAAATCGGCCGTGGCGCCGCGCAGGGCCGCCACGAACTGGCGTCCGAAGGTGCCGTCGAATTGGGCCTTCTGCTGGGCCATGCAGGCATCCAGGCTACGCAGTTTGCTCATATCGATATCATCCCGCTGCCCTGCATCGAGTGGCGCATCCAGGGTGCCAGCGAACAGCAGGCGCACGTATTGGCCCGGTACCAGTGCCGAGAAGCTGTACAGACGCACCTGATCGCCGGGAGCGACGAAGCGGCTGATATTGCCCCAGGCGGCTTTCTGGATGTCCTCGGGCATCGGGATGGTCTGGTCGATCACCACATTGAGCAGGCGCCCGGAGGCTGGCGCGCGCTGATCGCCCAGGTGCGCCTTGGTGTAGCAGCTCGGCAGGTCATTGCGTTCGGCTGCCGCGGCGCTGGCGGCAATCGTCAGGGTCAGCGCGGTGATCAGAATTTTCAGCATCTCAGACCGACTCCTGCACACCGAACATGCCCAGCTGTTTGAGCACTGACTGCTGTGCGCGCACATCCAGCAAGGTCTCGTAAGGGATCTTCAAGGCCTTGGCCGCCAGCGCCAATTGCGTGTCGTCGAACGGCGTCAGGTCCTTGAAGCTGGCCGCGTCGATTTCAACGCTGGGGGCGATGATCACGGGCTCGGCAACGATGGGTTCGATTGCTGCCGCAGAAACTACCGGCACCGGTGCAGGGGCCGCTACCGCAACCGCTGCCGTGACCGGCTCGACTGCTGCGCGCGGGGCTGCGGCGGCGTGGCGGGCGCGGTCCATTTTTTCAGCGTGCTCGTCGCTGTCCTGGCGGTTGAGCAGCACATAGCTCAGGAAGTTTCGGCGACCGACTTGCTCAGTGGCCAGTGCGTCCTGTTCTTCGGCGATCGCCGTATGCTTGCTTGATCGCTTCTGTTGCAGCAGGCGCAACTTGTGATCGGCGTGGCCGGCGATGCGTGCGCGCTGGTTGGCATGGAAACGTTCGAACTCATCGGCGCTGTTGAAGCGATGGGTGTTCTTCCAGGCATCCTTGGAATGCACACCGCTGAAACCGTAGACCACCGAAAGCCAGAGCATCAGGCACTGGATGGCGATATACACCACCGAGAGCACGATGTACGTCACCAGGGAGGCGTGACGTATGGCGGTCATCTTGTCCTGAACGGTCTGATTGTCGGATTGATCGTTGACGGACTTCGATTCCTCCGGCAGGTCGAACGGCGAGCCAGCAGTGTTCTGCGAGGTGGCGCTGTTGCTCAGTTGCGCAACCATGTCGGTTTCGATCGATTCCAGGGTGTAGGCCCGAATCCCGAATGCCGCCACCGCCAGTACCAGGATCACCGCGAAGAAGCCGTAGATGACTTTTTTCTTTTCGGTGACGTCATGGTTGGCGTGGATGCGCGCCATGATCTGCTGGTAGTCCGGCTGCTCATCGTCGCTGTATGAATCTTCAAGGTTCAGGGACTTGAGCTGCTTCAGCGAATTGGGGCGCTGCGGCCCCTTGGTGTCGCGGGACCACCACGAATGCGCTTTTTTGACCAGCGAGTTGTAGTGCATGTCGTGGCCGGCGAAATGGGCGAAACCGCCTGAGATCAATGCCAGCAAGAACGCCACCGACCAGGCCAGCATCGCCATCTGGTTGGCACTGGCCGAGCTGTTGACGAATGGCCCCAGCACAAAGCCGAATCCGACGGCTTCGACCACCAGCAGAATCACCGCCAGCACGAGCACCCAGACGGGGATCGGTTTGCGTCCGGCTTCACCGACCTTGGCCAGGTAGTCTTTGCTCTTGCGGTACAGCGAGGAGTCGCGGTCGTGGTCGTCGTAGTAATGCTTGTAGTCGCCACAAATGTCCGACTCCACGCTTGGCCAGCCGTCTTTCATGTAGCCCGGTGTAGCGGCCAGTCGCGATACGGTGCCGATGATCGGTAGTCCGTGCCATACGCGCATGGTGAAATAGCACACCCGCTCCCACAGATAGGCAATCAGGGCGATGGCCAGCAACGTGGCGATGACCGCGCTGGTGAGCAAGGCGTGGGTGCGCAACAGGGTCAGCAGATCTTGCATGCTAAAAAAGGTTTCCATGGGTGATCCTCCTGATCAACTGCGGATAGGAACGAAACGGGCGGTGTAGTTCTGGCCGTTGTCGAGGTAGTACAGCGAGCCTTGGTTGGCCTTGGCGTCACCTTTGCTGAAAACGATATCCATGCAGCTGATCGGCGCCTTGTCGTCGCTGACGAACACCCGATAGAGGACCTCGTCCTGACCTTCATAGGTGTTGGCGATGGCGTTGAACTTGCCGAGGGTCTTCTTCTGCGCGGTCTGGTAGCCGGTGACCACCTGGATGAACGGCTGGGTGCCGACGGCGGCGCCGTCACGCAGGATCGATACCGGCGAGAGTGTCACCAGGTTGCCGTTCACTGTGTTGGCCCAGACGCGGTTGTTGTAGCCCGGCAGAAAATCGCGGGTGGCGTGCTCGGCCAGCGGTTGGCCGGTCGCCAGGCTCAGCGCGGCGCCACTTTCGCGAGGCTTGTCGGCTTCGCATGAGCGAATCGGCAGGTCGGCGGCGCGTGCGGTGGGGATCAGGCTGAAGCCGTCGGCCAAAGGTTTGAGGTTGTAGCCCAGCAAGTCGCCGGCAGCGGGTACGCCGCCGAAATCCACCAGGGCCGGGGCGCCTTTGCTCGATGCCGCTGGCGCTTGAGTGGCCTTGACCGGTGGCGTGCTGGCGGCGTTGGTCTGCAGGCGCGCCTGCGCCACCGGTTTACGCTCGCTGGCCGTTCCGTAGCCAAGATAACGTGCGTTGTTCTGCTCGGAGGCAATGCGCTTGATCAGCACGTCTTCGCTGGTGGTTTCGACGATTTCCACCCGGCGATTGCGACCGCGTTGCAGGGCGTCGGCGTTGTCGGCAATAGGTCGCGCGGAGCCGGCACCCTGGTAATAGATGGCATTGGCCGCAATGCCGGCATCGCGCAGCATTCTGCCTACCGTGCGGGCTCGGCGTTCGGACAAGCCCTGGTTGAATTGTGCGGAGCCGGTGGCGTCGGTATGGCCTACCACGAGAAAGCGTCGTTGAGCGTTGGCAGGGCTGCCATCGCTTTTGGAGTAGACCGCCGCCAGCTTGGCGACTGCGCGTACGCCGGAGGCGGTGAGCTGGTCGGAGCCCGTATCGAACATGCTTTCGCTTTCGACCTGGGTCACCAGACCTGCTTCGATGGGTTTGATGCCTGGGTTGGTACTGGCGATCTGCAGGGGCACGGAAGACAGTTGCAGGCCTTCTTCCTTGGCGATGCGGTCGAGCTCCTGCATGTGCGACTGCCAACGCGAGCCGGCGTAACAGCCAGCGGCCGTACCCACGGCGGCCCCCACCAGCGCGCCTTTCTTGCCCCCCGCCGCAGCGCCCAGCAGGGCACCGCCGAGCAAACCGACCCCGCACAGCACAGCGGTGCCATGGTCACGGCCGAGGGAATCCATTTGGGTGCTGGAGCAGCTGGTGAGGGCAATAGTCGAGGCGAGCAGAGACAGCGAGAGGGCTCGGCGCATTGAAGCTTCCTTGCATAAATGAGTAGAAACAATTCCAGGGTGGTACAAGATCGGCCGGGATGATACCAGCTCTGATACCTAAATGCTGGTGGCGATGTAATGGCTCAGTGCCGAAAATGCTTTCGCCCCCAGAGCGGGGGCGCGGCAGGCCCGCCGAAGGTCAGGCCAAGGTATAACCGGCGAACGCCGTCCGTTCCTGAATCGCCGTGGCGATGCTCTTGCGTGTGGCTACATGCTCGACGCCCTGGCTGTCGGTGAACACTGCCGGCACCAGCACTTCCTTTTCTTCCTGGTCCATCTCGATGCTGAAACCCAGCAGCGCGAAGGCTTCGGCGTCCTGGCCGAGGTTGGCCGCCGGGCGCCCGACACGGATCGGGAAGGGCAGGCTGACCTCGCCGTTGCTGAGGGTGAAGACTTCCATCTCTTTTTTTGGACGTGATGCCTTGGCCTTGCCGCCGGGCTCTTTCATGGCCTGATGGGTGTGGTTGAGCACCTTCAGGGCCAGGCCGTAGATGATGTTTTCGAACGCCGGGTCGTTGCGGAAGTTGTGCAGGATCTGCGAGATCGAGAAGCGGCTGCTCAGGTCTTCGAGGGCGGCGGCGTTGGCTTGCTCGATGTCCTTGATCTGCTTGAGTTCGCCCATCAGCTCGTGGGCCCGATCGTCGTCGGTGTCGTCCATGGCCTTGCGGATGGCGGCGCGCAGTTCGCGGATTTTTTCGCTTTCGCCCGTGGTGTTGAAGGCATCGAGCACCATCTCGCTGATGTTCTTGGCCTGTGGCAGATGCTCGGAGCGATTGATCGCGTTTTCGTATTCGTCTTTGGGCGCCAGGGCGAGTGCAGGGGTCTCGGTGTTCGTGCTTTGCATTGTCGATCCATGTATCGGGTGAAGGGCGTGCACGGTCGCGATGCCGGGTCGCGACGGTGCCGGGCAGGCATTAAATTCGCTTCTGGTCAGGAGTGCAATGGTGGCGGTGGTCACAGGACCGTGGCCGAGACCGGCGGGCACCGCCCATCCATTGCGCTGCACTTTGTGCCGCCTTTGCCACTCACAGCTTCATGAACCCATGATCGAGTGAGGACTGTATGGCTACGCACAAGCAAGAACATCGCCCGGTAGAGGATGTATCGCAGGACCTGAACGAGGTACCACCCGAAGGCATCGAACCGGACCTGACGCCAGCGCCAGGTACCCAGCGCGGTCTTCCCGATGCCGAGCCGCCCCGTGACCGGAGTGATGCGCCAGCATCGGCTGCGAGCCCGACCCCAGGTTTTAGCCAGAGCCAGAATCAGGCGGCCGGTCAGAGCCAGACTCAGACTCAAGGCCAGACAGGCAACGACCTTGGTTTCGACCCGGACTCGCCGGATGTCGCTGATCCGCAGGTCGACCCGATCGGCGCTGCGCAGATCCCCGACGATGCCCCGGGCATGCAGGTGAAGAAACGCGTCAACGACGACGAATATCCGCCTTACAACAAGCCGTGATCAGTCGTTATTGTTACGAGATCAAGTCCCGCAGACTTTTGTTTCCGTCTTGGCGATAACCGGTACATGCCTTGCAGCCCGCGAAAATCGCTGCCTGGCACCGCGGGCCGCGGCCCAGACGCCTGGCATTGCCGGGTAGGGCTGTACAGGGACGTAGCCTGTTCTACACTCAGGCTGAAAACAACAAGAGTCCCAACCATAAGGGAAATCGTCATGATCGATTACAAGACCGAAAACCGCTGCTTGCTGTCCACCATTGCATCCGGGGAGATGCAGATCACCGGCCGGACCTCTCAGACCGTCACTGCACTTATCCTTGCGGGATTTCTGGCGGACCAAAAGACCTGCGAACCCGATGGCATGATGGTGCATCGAGTCAGCCTGACACCGGCAGGGCACCGATTATTGGAGGGGTTGTGGTTCTGAAGCCTTCGATGATGTTGCGCTGACTGTACCGGCCTCTTCGCGGGCAAGCCCTGCTCCCACAGGTGTATGGAGATGGAACTGTAAACACCTTTGGGAGCAAGCCCTGCTCCCACAGGTGTATGGAGATGGAACTGTAAACACCTGTGGGAGCAAGGCTTGCCTGCGAAGTGGCCCGAAACACCACCTCGTTGACTGCGGTTATACTCGTGCTTTTCTCCGCAGGCAGCCCATGACCGACCACCATCGCCTCCCCGTTCCCCTCGCCAAAGCCTATCGACTGCTCAACCACGGGCCGACCGTACTGGTCAGCGCTGCCCACGGGGGCGCGCGCAATATCATGGCCGCCGCCTGGTCGGTGCCCATCGATTTCGATCCACCCAAAGTCGCGGTGGTGCTCGACAAATCGACCTGGACACGCAAGCTGCTGGAGGCGTCGGGCACCTTCGTGCTGCAGGTCCCCGTGGTGACTCAGGCCAATCTGGTCGAGACCGTCGGTTCGGTGTCGGGCCTGGCCCTGGACGAAGCCGGCGAGGGCGACAAATTCGAACGCTACGGCCTGCAGACGTTCGCTGGTGAGGTGATCGATGCGCCGCTGCTGGAAGGCTGTGTGGCCTGGCTCGAGTGCCGCCTGCTCCCGGAGCCGCACAACCAGGAGACCTATGACCTGTTCCTGGGCGAAGTGGTCGCCGCCCAAGCCGACTCACGGGTGTTTCAGAACGGTCATTGGGATTTCACCGGTCACGATGAATTGCGCACCTTGCACCATGTTGCCGGGGGGCACTTTCTGGTGATCGGCGAGGCGGTGCAGGGCAATGAGCAGTCGCCATTGCCTGTGAGTGAAGATTGATCCGGCTCCGCCGCTGACCTCGAAAATTTGTAACCGGGGCTGTCCAATACCGCACGTTGGCGGACCCGGCGCTATACTCCGCATCGCCAAACGGAATTAATCATCACTACAGGGCGTTTTCCATGTCTACCTATTCTTTCTTCGACCGCGAGGTTGTAGAGCGCGCGGCAAAAAAAATGATGGATCGCAAGGGTGACTCGAGTGCGCAGGGATTGTCCCTGGAGCTCAAAGTCGCCATCGGCTGGAAGGAAAAAACGGAGGAGCAAATCCAGGCAGCATTCCGCGAAGCGGTGCTAAAACTGCGTCATGGCTGACTCGGTAGCGGATTCCCCCCACAGCGAGGGCGATTACAATTTTATCTACACCAGATTGGTGGAGAACGAGAACGACGTTATCGGTGTCGTCGCCTATTCAGTCTACAAACGCCAGAAGATCGAATACATCGAAGCCATTCGCCGCAAGCATCAGCGTCGGCCTGATGAAAGGGAATTGGCAGCCTTCCATGATCTGAGCAACAGCGCCACCCAGCTGGACAGTTACAGGCAGCAATCGGTAGCGCTGGTGCGAGAGTTCATGGAGTCGGCTTTCCTGGAAGAAACGGAGCAGCTGGCGCTGCGTTACGAAGAAAAAACCAAACAGGAACTCGCGCGCTTCCGGCCCAGTTTCTGGACCGGCGTAACCCAGAGCATCCTTGGTTCCGCAGGTTTCGTGATGTTGCTCGGGGCATTGGTGATCTTCACCTGGAGCCTCAATCAGGGCCCCAAGCAAGTCATCGAACAAGTCTTCGATGTGACCATATCCACCAACCCCTCCAGTTCCGCCGCCAGCGAGATCGTGGAAGCGGGCTGATCACCGAGCCCGCACTGCCGATATCTACCACTCGAATGCCGGGCGCCGGACCATCTGCGCAGCTCGCTCGATATCCGGTGCCAGCCAGCGATCTTCGTCATAGGCCGGCACTTCGCTGCGCAACAGTCGCCAGGCGCGGTTGGTACCCACGCCCAGGCGCAGCGGCTGAAGAAACTCGAACGCTTGCGCCGCCAGCAAGTACTCGATCGCCAGCACCTGGGTGGTATTGTCGATCACCTTGAGCAGCTTCAAAGTGGCACCGGTGCCCAGGCTCAGGTGATCTTCCTGCAGGGCCGAGGTGACGAAATTGTCGACCACCGCCGGTTGCGCCAGATGGCGATTTTCCCCCACCAGCGCGGCCGCCACATACTGAGTGATCATCATCCCCGAATTGACCCCGGGCTGGCTGACCAGAAACGCCGGCAAGCCGCTGACCAGCGGGTTGATCAACCGATCCAGGCGCCGCTCGGCCACGCCGGCCAACTCCGCCACCGCAATACACATCAAGTCCGCCGCCATGGCCAGTGACTCGCCGTGAGGGTTGGCCTGGGACAATACCCGGTATGCCTCGGGGGTGCCGACCACCAGCGGGTTGTCGGTGACCGAGGCCAGTTCGGCGTTGATCTGCCGCTCTGCATGCTTGAGCTGATCACGGCAGGCGCCATGAATCTGCGGAATGGAGCGAATACTCATGGCGTCCTGCGTGCGAATCCCTCGACTGTTGGCGATGACTTCACTGCCGGCCAGCAGACTGCGCAGGTTGTGGCCGACCGTCTGCACGCCAGGGTGCACCTTGAGGGACAGCACGGCTTCGTCGAAAGCATCGATCTGCCCGCGCAGCGCCTCGAAGCTCATGGCGCCGATGATATCCGCCCATTGCGCCAGGTTGGCGGCATCGGCCAGTGCCAGGCTGGCCAGGCCAGTCATGCAGGGCGTGCCGTTGACCAGGCTGAGACCGTCCTTGGCCTGCAACTCGACCACCGCCAGCCCGGCCTGATTCAGCGCCTGGGCCGCGTCCATCAGCAGCCCGCTACAGGACACCTGACCAATGCCGAGCAGGGCGATGCCGATATGCGCCATGTGGGTCAGATAGCCCACCGAGCCTTGCGACGGCACGCAGGGCGTGACGTCGTGGTTGAGCAGATCCAGCAGACTCTGCACCACTGCCGGGCTGATCCCCGAGCGGCCATGGGCATAGTTGTTGATGGCCGCACAGATGATCGCGCGGGTCTGCTCGACCTTGAGCACCGGACCCACGCCGCAGGCATGGCTGAGCAGGGTATTGCGCGACAGCTTGGCCAGTTGCGGCCCTTGCAAAGCGATATCGCTGAGGGCACCGAGGCCGGTGCTGATGCCATAGGCGCGCTCACCGCGCTCGACGATATGGTCGACGATGGCCCGGGCGTTGGTGATGCCTGCCCAGACGCTGTCGGCCAGTTCCAGGCGCGCGCCGTGTCGGGCCACGGCCACCACCTGGCGCCAGTCGAGGGGCTGATCGCCGCGCAGCACCGGCGCGCAGTGGGCGCTGTTGGCGACCGGACGGATAGCTGCGGGGTCCTGAGTGGTCACGTTGAGATCCGTAGCGAGTGGAACGGCGTTCATTCCGCGTTCCTCTGTTGATGGCTGGAGACGAACTGGCGAAAGCGCTCGGTCGGCAGGCCCTCGAACAGTTCGGCGGGGCTGCCCTGGGCATCGATCACGCCGTTGGCCATGAACACCACACGGTTGGAAACATGCCGGGCGAAGCCCATTTCATGGGTGACCACCAGCATGGTACGGCCTTCCTCGGCCAGCGAGCGCATGACCCGCAGCACCTCGCCGACCAGCTCCGGATCCAGCGCCGAGGTGGGCTCATCGAACAGCATCACCTGCGGGTTCATCGCCAGCGCGCGGGCAATGGCGACGCGCTGCTGCTGGCCGCCGGACAGATGCGCCGGATAATAGTCGCGACGGTCGAACAGGCCGACCTTATGCAACAGTTGCTCGGCTTCCTCGCGACACTCGGCCGTCGAGCGCTTGAGCACCCGCATCGGCCCTTCCATGACGTTCTGCAGCACGGTCATGTGCGACCACAGATTGAAGCTCTGAAACACCATGCCCAACTGGCTGCGTATGCGCTCGACCTGGCGCTTGTTGCCGGGCACCTGACGGCCGTCGCGCTGGCGTTTCATCTCGATCAGCTCACCGTCGAGGCTGATGCTGCCCTCGTCGGGGGTTTCCAGCAGGTTGATGCAACGCAGGAAGGTGCTTTTGCCGGAACCGCTGGCGCCCAGGATCGACACCACGTCGCCTTTGTGCGCTTCCAGCGAGATACCCTTGAGCACCTGCACCTGGCCGAAGGATTTTTGAATGTTGGCGACCGACAATGCGGCCGGTAAAGGCGTATTCATGAGGGCTCCGGGGCTTCAGGATGGGCTGGCGGTGTCGGCGGCGAGCGCGGTGGCAGGGCCGTGGGGGCGCTCGCGCAAGTGCGGCGTCAGGCGATGCTCGAGCCAGCCGATGGCGCGCACGATGAGGAAGTTGAGCAACAGGTAGATCACCGCCGCGCAGGCGAACACTTCCATGGTCCGGTAGGTGCGCTGGATGATCTGCTGGGCCACGCCGGTCACATCCCACACGGTCACCAGACTCGCCAGTGCGGTGGACTTGACCAGCAGCACGGCCTCGGTGGAGTAGGCCGGCAACGCCTGGCGCAAGGTCACCGGAGCGATGATGCGGCGCAGCAGGGCCCAGCGCGACATGCCGATGGCCAGGCCCGCTTCGATCTGCCCATGGGGCACGCTGAGCAGGCCGCCGCGGATGATTTCAGCGGTGTAGCCGGCGGTGCACAGCGCCAGGGACACCACCGCGCAGCCATAGGGCGAGCGCAGCACCACCCAGGCGAAGCTGTCACGGATGGCCGGGAACTGGCCCAAGCCGTAGTAGATCAGGAACATCTGGATCAGCAGCGGTGTGCCGCGAAACAGCATGATGTAGAAGCGCGCCGGATAGCTCAGCAATGGCCAGCGGCTGACCCGCAGGCTGACGATGCCCAGCGACAGGGTCAGGCCCAGCGCCAGCGAGGTGAAGAACAGCGTCAGCGTGGTGGGCAGGGCCGCCAGCAGCTTGAGCATGGTGTCGGCGAGAAAGGCGAAATCGATCATGGCAGGTGTCCGCAGTCAGGGGATCTGGCGACGCTGGGTGCGTCGCACGCGGGCTTCGGCGAAGCCGAACAACCGGCCCGAAAGGCCCGTCAGGATCAGGTAGATCACCGCCCCGACGATGTAAAAGGTGAAGTACTGGCGAGTGGAACCGGCCGCCACCTGGCTGGCGCGCATCAACTCCACCAGGCCGATCACGGAAATCAGCGCCGAATCCTTGAGGCTCATCTGCAGCACATTGCCCAGGCCCGGCAACGCATAGCGCATCACCTGCGGCACCAGCACCCGGCGAAAGCGCATCGCCGCGCTCATGCCGATCGCCAGGGCCGCTTCCAGCTCGCCCTTGGCCACCGCCAGATAGGCACCGCGAAACACCTCGGCCTGGTATGAGCCGGAGATCAACCCTACCGCCAGCGCACCGACCAGAAACGGCGGCACATCGATGTAGCCTTCGCCGCCGAACCAGTGCCCCACCGCCGACACCACGCTGGCGCCGCCGAAGTAGAACAGGTAGATGACCAGCAGCTCCGGAATGCCGCGGAACAGGATCGAGTACAGGTCGCCCAGCCAGCGCAGGCTGCGCTGGCGTGACAGCTTGGCGGCGGCCACCAGGCTGCCGAACACCGCGCCGACCAGCAGCGCGGCGAACGTCAGCAGGATGGTCATGCCGGCCGCCTTGAGCAGGGCCATGCCCCAGCCGGTATCACCGAAGCTGAGCAGTTGCAGGATATTCATCAGGTTTGCCTCTCAGGGCGCTTGCTCCAGGGAGCCGAGAAAACCACCCCGGCAGCGCAAGGCTACCGGGGCGCGCAGGCGACTCAGGACTTGGGCGTCAGGTCGACCTTGAACCATTTCTCGCTGAGCTTTTTCACCGTACCGTCAGCCAGGGCGTCCTTGAGCGCGGCATCGAAGCGGGCCTTGAGGTCGGCGTCCTGCTTGCGAAAGCCCAGGGCCTCGCCGTCGCCGAAGATCGGTCCTTTGATTTCCGGACCGGTGTAGGCCAGGCCCTTGTTCTCGTCCTTGGCCATCAGCGAATTGAGGAAGGTCACGTCGTCGAACACCACATCGATGCGCCCGGCCTGCAAGTCGAGCACGGCTTCAGCGGACGAGCCGTATTCGCGCACGGTGGCGATGTCCTTGAATTGTTCGTCGATGAACGGCGTATAGACGGTGCCCGAGGCGATGCCGATGGTCTTGCCCTTGAGCGCGGCCTTGACGTCGGCCATGGCGGCGCTGGTCTTGGCGCTGTCGGTGCCCAGCGTCAGGGCAGCGGCTTCACCCGGCGTGCCCGGCAATGCCTTGGCATCGAGGGCGACGAAGCTGGCGGGGGTGCTGGCGTAAGGGATGGAGAAGTCCATGACCTGCTTGCGTTCATCGGTGATGACGATGGCGTCCATCAGCACATCGAACTTGCCGGCGTTGAGACTGGCGATCATGCCGTCCCAGTTCTGCACCGCGATGTTGCACTTGAGTTTCATGCGTTGGCAGAGGATGTCCATCAGTTCCGGTTCGAAACCGCTGATCTTGCCGCCGGGCAGGGTCAGGTTCCACGGCTCGTAGGAACCTTCGGTGGCAATGTTGACGCTGGTCCAGTCCTTGGCCTGCGCCAGCGGAGCAAACGCCATGATCGCGGCGCTCAGGGTAGCTGCTGTGAACCAACCGGTTTTGCTGGAAATTATCATGTGTCCCGCCCTGATCATTGGTCTCTTTGTCAGGAACCGGTTGCCTGGTCCCCTATGCTTGTACATACAAGTACTAGCAATTACGGAGCCAAGATCTCCTTGGGTTGGCTATAAACTGGTAATCGACTGTTTTTAAAGGCTATTTATCAATTAGGAGCCTGCGCCTGGAGGGCGTCGGTCCAGGGCGGGTGTGCACTTTCGGAGCGACTATATTGCCAAGTGTTACCTGCTGGTGCGCCAAATCAGGGCAGGCTATCAGCCGGCCCCGACCGCCACTTGATGGTATTGGCGGTCGAAATACACCAGCCCCGCAGCCTCGCCCTGGCGCTCCAGCGCCACCACCTCGCAGAACAGAATGTCGTGGGTGCCAACGCTCACCGTCTGGCTGACCCGGCAGTCGAACGAGGCCGCCGCGCCTTCCAGCACCGGCGCTCCGGTCACCCAGGTGTGCCATTGGGCGGCAGCGAAACGCTCGGCCATGGCGGTCTTGCCGCCGAACAGATTGGAGAGTTCGTGTTGGCCGTGCGCCAGGGTATTCACACAGAGCGTAGCATTGGCGCTGAACGCTGCATGCACCGAGGCCGAGCGGTTCAGGCACACCAGCAGGGTGGGCGGATCGTCGGTGACGCTGCACACCGCCGTGGCGGTAAAGCCGGCGAGTCCGCCAGGGCCATCGCTGGTGATGACATTGACCGCCGCCGCCAGGCCGGCCATGGCATGACGGAAGTCGTCGCGGGTCACGCCTTGCTGGATAGGCGGAATTGATTCTGTGGCTTGCATGACAAGGCTCCGATCACGCCTGACGCGTGAGATAGTCCAGAAGAACGGCATTGAAAGTCGCCGGATCGCTGACGCTGGAGGCGTGGCCGCCGTATTCGAGCAGCGCCAGTTCGCCGTTGGGCAAGGCATCGGCCAGATGCTGCGAGCGTTGCCAGGGCACCAGCATGTCGTCGCGGTTGGCGATCAGCAGGGTCGGGGTGCGGATGCCGCTCAATTGCGCCTCGACATCGAAGGCCTGCAGCGCGGCGATGCGCTTGAGCAGATTCGCAGGCTCAGGGAAGTGCGCCAAGGCATGGGCATCGTCCTCGGCCAGCTGTGCGCTGTTGGCGGCGATCCAGTCGGCGGGATACAGGAACAGCGCCTGGGCCTGCACATAGGCGGCCGGGCCGCTGTCGCGCAGCAGGTCCTTGCGCACTGCAAAGCAGCGAGCACTGTGGGGATTGGGGCTGCTCCAGGCGTTGATCAGCACCTGACTCTGCAGCAATTGCGGACGCTGCAGCGCCAGCTCCAGGCCCACCAGGCCACCGAGGGCATGGCCGATGAAATGGCAGCGCTGCACATCGAGGCCGTCCAGCAGTGCCAGGAGTTCGCGGGCCATTTCAGCGATCGAATAGTCGTCCGCCAGGGTCGCGGGGCTGCGGCCGCTGCCGGCCTGATCGTAGACCACCACTCGGTACCTATCGGTGAGCACCGGCAGTTGCGGGCCCCAGAAGCGCGCGGAGCCGCCCAGGCCCGAGCTGAGCACCAGAGTCGGCGCAGCGGCGTCCTGGCGACCGAGAATTTCGTGATACATGCAAGTCTCCAGTGCGGGCCCTCAGGGCCCGTCCAGGTGGAAGAAGGGGTTCAGCCGATGTGCGCGATGCTGGCGATTTCGATCAGCGCCTCGGGTTTGACCAGGCCGCATTGAATGCAATAACGCGCAGGTTTTTCACCGGCGAAGTACTCGGCATACACCGCGTTGATCTTCGGATAGTCGGCCCAGTCGCGCAGCATGATCATGTTGAAGGTGACGTCGTCCATGGTCCCGCCGGCCGTCTCGATCACCCCTTTGATGGTCTCCAGCACGTGGCGGGTCTGGGCGGTGGCGTCCCCGACGTGCACCACGTTGTTGTCCTTGTCGAACGGCAAGGTGCCGGACACATACAGAATGCCGTCGGCCATGGAGCCCGGAACGAACGGGGCGATAGGCACGCCGGTGCCGGCTGGGATGATTGCTTTCTTGCTCATGGTCACGCTCCTTGATGATCAGACTTGAGAGGTAAAGGTGGTGCAGAAGTCATCGACGCTGGCGACCCAGCCGAAGAAGGTTTCGATGTTGAACAGCGCCGCCTGCTGAGCAAATGCCGGGCCCGCCTGGTGGGTGGCGTCGGCGAGCACCACGCCGAAGTATTCGAGGAAGAAGCCATCGCGCAGGGTCGATTCCACGCACACATTGGTGGCGATGCCGGTGAACACCAGATTGCGGATGCCACGGCTGCGCATCAGGCTGTCGAAATTGGTGTTGAAGAAGCCGCTGTAGCGGGTCTTGGGCACCACCATGTCACCGGGCTGCGGCTTGAGTTCGTCCACCAGCTCGTAATCCCAGCCGCCTTTGGCCAGCAGGGTGCCGTGCAGCTCGGGGCGGCTGCGCATGGTCTTCAGCGCATTGGACTTGTGCCAGTTGGGCGAGCCGGGGCCGCCGGCCTCGACGTACTCCGGATCCCAGCCGTTCTGGAAGAACACCACCGGCATGCCGGCAGCGCGGGCGGTGGTGAGGGCCTTCTGGATGTTGGCGATCACAGGGCCGGTGGTGCTGACATCGAAGCCGGCCAGATCAAGATAGCCGCCCAGGCTCGAGTAGGCGTTCTGCATGTCCACCACCACCAGGGCGGTCTCGCTGGCCTTCAGACTCAGGGCCTCGGGGCGGGCAGGCAGGGTGCGGGCGGCTTGGCTGTCCTGGGGCAGGCTGTAACCGGAAACGGGGGCATTCATCATGCGGACTCCTGCAAGGGGTTGATGTGTTGGCGCGATTGCATCAGGGGCTGGATCTTGCTGCCGAAGTCCTCGACGCCTTTGATGAAGTCGTCGAACACCAGCATCACGCCCTGGGTGCCCGGCACCGTGGCGACTTCATCGAGCATGCGCGCCACCGAGGCCCAGGAGCCCACCAGGGTGCCCATGTTGATATTCACTGCCGAGGTCGGGTCGGCCATCTGGCGCATGTTGGAACCGGGGCTCTGGTCGGCGGCGCCTTTTTCGCCGAGCCAGGCGATGGCTTCCTGATCGGCGCCAGCCTTGATGAATTCCCAGCGCTCGCGGGCGGCGTCATCGGTGTCGTCGGCGATGATCATGAACAGTGCGCAGGCGGTAACGTTGCGCCCGGTCTTGGCATTGGCTTCGACCAGCTTGGCGGCGGTCGGGGCGAAGGCAGTGGGGGTGTTGACGCCCTTGCCGAAGCAGAAGTTGTAGTCTGCGTATTGCGACGAAAACGCCATGCCGGTTTCGCTCTGGCCGGCGCAGATGATCTTCATGTCGGCTTGCGGCTGCGGGCTGACCCGGCAGTCGTCCATGGTGAAGTACTTGCCCTTGAGGTTGCTGTGGCCGGTGGTCCACAGGTCGCGCAGCACCTGGGTGTATTCGGCCAGGTAGTCGTAGCGGGTGGAGAAGAACTCGTCGCCGGGCCACAAGCCCATTTGCTCGTATTCGGGTTTTTGCCAGCCGGTCACCAGGTTGACGCCGAAGCGGCCGTTGGAGATGGAGTCGATGGTCGCCGCCATGCGCGCGACGATCGCCGGTGGCAGCGTCAGGGTGGCGGCGGTGGCGAACAGTTGAATGCGGCTGGTGACTGCGGCCAGGCCGGCCATCAGGGTGAAGGATTCAAGGTTGTGTTCCCAGAACTCGGTCTTGCCGCCGAAGCCGCGCAACTTGATCATCGACAGGGCAAATTCAAAGCCGTAGTGCTCGGCCTTTTGCACGATCTGCTTGTTGAGTTCGAAGCTGGGCAGGTATTGCGGTGCGTTTTCCGAAATCAACCAGCCGTTGTTGCCGATCGGGATGAAAATGCCAATGTCCATGTGCGTGGCCTCTCTAGTACGGTGCTGCGTTCGAGTTGGGGCGCCTCTGGAACAGCAGGCGATTGACGCAGTACACAAAGCATTAAGCAGGCCAGTTTTTTAAAGTCGTTTTCAATCAACTAGTTGAGTAATTTTCATGATTATTTCAGACCATTTGGTCCGAACTAGAGCACTTGGTTTGTGCAGGCTGCACAGCAATGGGGCGATTTGTGTGCGTTGAAGGTGATCGCCGGCTTGAGGATGTCGCCATCGCCGCGCTCGGGTTAGAGTGCGCGGGTATTCCTGCTGGAAATGGTCATCGACGTGAATAACGAAACCCCTGCCGAGGTAACGGGCGCTGGCAAAGCCGGTGCTGGCAAGATCAAGCCGGTCGCGGCCAAGTCCAAGCCGAAGCTCAAGTCCGCGGCCGTAAAGCCGGCCACCAAGGGCACCAAGGCCACCGGCAAAGCGCTGAAGAACCGGCGCGAACCCAGTGCCACCACCCTGAGCCGGCGCATGCGTCTGGTCGAGGGCAAGCGCACGGCGATTCTCGAAGCCGCGCTGGAAATCTTTTCCCGCTTCGGCCTGCACGGCACCAGCCTCGATCAGGTCGCGAGCATGGCCGACGTGTCGAAGACCAACCTGCTGTATTACTTCAGCAGCAAGGAGGAGCTCTACATCAGCGTGCTGCGTCAGTTGCTGGAAGTCTGGCTGCTGCCGTTACGCGGTTTCAGCGTCGATCAGGATCCGCTGCAAGCCATCAGCGAGTACATCCGCGTCAAGCTGGAGCTGTCCCGCGATCACCCGGCCGAGTCGCGGCTGTTCTGCCTGGAAATCATCCAGGGCGCGCCGTTGTTGCTCAGCGAACTGGAGCAACCGCTGCGCGATATCGTCGAAGCCAAGGTTGCGGTGATTCAGGCCTGGATAGATGCCGGCAAGCTGGCACCGGTCGAACCTCATCATTTGATCTTTTCGCTATGGGCCACCACCCAGCACTACGCCGACTTCCGCGCGCAGATCGATGCAGTGACGGGCAAGACGTTGAACGATCCGTTGTTCTTCAATGAGGTGCTGGAGAACCTGCAGGGCCTTATCCTCAACGGCATTCGCCCGCGCTGAAGTTTCTTGTAGCGAGGGGGCTTGCCCCCGAACAAGGTGCCGGCACTTCAGATATATCTGGACGGTTATCGGGGGCAAGCCCCCTCGCTACAGGGTCATTGGTCAAATGCGCTGTTTTCGTGCCTGCGCGCACAAACCAAGTGCTCTGTTTCAGACCATTTGATCCGCTTGAATTAATAAGTCTTTGATGTAGATCGCTATTCAGATAGTGGCACAGATTCTGCTTTTCTCTGGACACCAAGTCTGCCGGGTGTCCCGGTGCATCGTCCACGTTGCATCAAGAGAGAGGATTGTCGAATGACCCTGCAATACGTGCCCATCATCGATCTCGCCCCATACTTCGCTGGCCAGCCCGAAGGCAAGGCCGCCGTGGCCCAGGCCGTGCGCCAGGCCTGCAAGGACATCGGTTTTCTGGTGATCACCGAGCACCAGATTCCCGCAGAGTTGATCCAGCGCGTGTCGGCGCACACCCGCGCCTTCTTCGACCTGCCCCTGGCCGAGAAGCGCAAGGTCGATCGTCCCAGCCCGGAAATGGTGCGCGGTTACAGCGCGGTGGCCGAAGAGAGCCTCTCGTACTCGCTGGAAGAAAGCGCCCCGGGCGACCTCAAGGAATCCTTCTCCATCGGCCCCAGCGACGTGCCCGCCGATGACTACTACCACAACGCTGTCGCCGGCCCGCATTTCGCCCCCAACGTGTGGCCGGCCGAGCACCTGCTGCCGGGTTTTCAGCACGCTTACCGCGAATACTTCAGCGCCATGAGCGAACTGGCGCAGTCGCTCATGCGTCTGTTCGCCCTGGCGCTCGATCTCGACGAGCACTTTTTCGACGACAAGATCGACCGTCACATCAGCATGTTCCGCAGCCTCAGTTATCCGGACATCAAGACCGAAGTCGAAGCCGGGCAGATGCGTGCCAGCGCCCATACCGATTACGGCAGCCTCACCATCGTGCGTCCGGACAACGCCTTGGGCGGTCTGCAGGTGCGCAACCGCCAGGGCGAGTGGGTCGACGTGCCTTATGTGGCCGACGGCTTTGTGGTCAACATCGGCGACCTGATGATGCAGTGGACCAACGACGAGTGGATTTCCACCCTGCACCGCGTGGTCAATCCGCCTCTGGCCAGCGCCACCGACAATCGCCGTCAGTCGCTGGTGTTCTTCCACCAGCCCAACTACGACACCCTCATCGAATGCCTCCCCGGCTGCTTGCCGGCCGGCAGCGTGCCTCGGCATGCCGCGGTCACCTCGGGGGATCATCTGCTGTCCAAGTTCGTCAAGCAGACCACCTTCGGCGGCAGCAAGGTGGCCTGATGAATACCCTTTCGTACGTCAACCTGTTCGCCCGGGACATCGAAGCGCTGAGCGGTTTCTACGCCCAACTGTTCGGCTTCGAGGAGATCCCGGCGATTCGCTCGCCGATCTTTCGCGGCCTCGACACCGGCAAGTCGTGTATCGGCTTCAATGCCCCCGAGGCCTATGAATTGTTGGGCCTGGAACAGTTCGCCGGCAGCACCGGCGCCAGGTTCCTGCTCAACATCGACGTCGCCAGCCAGGCCGAAGTGGATCGCCTGGTACCCCTGGCCGTGGCCAGTGGCGCGACGTTGGTCAAGGCGCCTTACCAGACTTACTACAACTGGTATCAGGCGGTGTTGCTCGATCCCGAACAAAACATATTCCGCATCAACTTCATGTGTTGAATGCCGGTATTGCCTTCGCTGTCCAACCATCAGGAAATAGACTCGATGCTCAACGGATTTGTTAAAAGTGCTGTGGCGGTTGCAATCGGCCTCGGGGCGGCCAGTGGCGCGATGGCTGAAGGTCTGACCCTGGAAAAACCGGCGAAGATCGCCATGGTGTATATCAGCCCGCGCAACGACGGCGGTTGGACCCAGGCGTTCGATGAAGCACGGGTCAAGCTGGAAAAGGACCTCGACACCAAGATCCAGTACGTCGAAAGCGTCCCGGAAAACGCTGCCGCCATCACCCCGGTGGTCGATCGCCTGATCGCCCGCGGCGCCAACGTCATCATCGGCACCGCGTTCGGCTATTCCGACACCTTCCTGGAACTGGCGAAAAAATACCCGAAAGTGGCCTTTCTCAACGGCTCGGGCACCACCAATGCGCCGAACCTGGAGTCCTTCTACGGCCGCACCTACGAGAGCCAGTACCTGTGCGGCATGGCTGCGGGCGCCGCGTCGAAAACCGGCAAGCTGGGCTTCGTCGCCGCCAACCCCTTCGGCCAGGTCAACTGGACCGTCAACGCCTATGAGCTGGGCGCCTTGCAGATGAACCCCAAGGCCACCGTCAACGTGATCTTCACCGGTGCCTGGAACGACCCGGTCAAGGAGCGCGCCGCCAGCATGGCGCTGATCGACAGCGGCGCCGACGTCATCGGCCAGCACGTCGACACGCCGACGCCGCAGATCGTCGCCCAGGAGCGCGGGGTGCTCGGCACCGGCCACCACCGCGACCTCAGCGAGTTCGCGCCCAAGGCCACGGTGTGCTCGTCGGTATGGGTATGGGATCGCTTCCTCGGCCCGGAACTGAAGAAAATCATCGCCGGCAACTGGGTGCCGCCCGCCAATGGCGCACTGCTGTCGATGCAACAGGGCGGTACCGACATCGCGCTCAAACCCGGCGACAAGATCTCCGCTGCCGATCAGGCGAAAATCATGGCCGTGCGCGACCAGTTGCTCAAGGGCGAACTGCTGATCTACAGCGGGCCGATGAGCGACCGCGACGGCAAGGAGCGCATCGCCGCCGGCCAGCACATGGCCGATCCGGACCTGTGGAAGATGGACTGGTTCGTCAAAGGAGTGATCTCCCAGCAATGAGCCAGATCAACGCGATTCAGCTGACCGGCATCAACAAGTCGTTCGATGGCTTCCAGGCGCTGACCGATGCCAGTTTTACCGCCTGCTGGGGCGAGGTGCATGCCTTGCTCGGCGAGAACGGCGCGGGCAAGTCTTCGCTGATGAACATCGCCGCCGGCCTGTATGCGCCGGAAAGCGGATCGCTGTTGATCAACGACAATCCGGTGCGGCTCAAGGGCCCGAGCGATGCCAGCGGGCATCGGATCGGCATGGTGCACCAGCATTTCAAGCTGGTGCGGCCCTTCACCGTGGCCCAGAACATCATGCTCGGCTTGCCGGCCGAACCCGGCGCGGGCAGCTACGGCAAGCGTCTCAAGCACCTTGAAGGGCAGATCAGCGCCAAGGCGGCGGAACTGGGCTTCGCCATCGATCCGCGGCAGATCGTCGAGACCTTGTCGGTGGCCGAGCAACAGCGTGTCGAGATACTCAAGGTGCTGATGGCCGGCGCGCGCATCCTCATCCTCGACGAGCCCACCGCGGTGCTGACCGATCAGGAGGCCGAGCGCCTGCTGGCGACGGTGCAGTCTTTCGCTCGCCAGGGTGCGGCGGTGGTGTTGGTGACGCACAAGATGGCCGACGTCAAACGCTACGCCGACCGCGTCACGGTGATGCGTGGCGGGCGCACCGTGCAGACCCTCGATCCGCAGGGCGTCTCGGTCGAGCAATTGGTGCGCCTGACCGTGGGCGAGTCCGCCCCCAGCGCCGAGCATCAGGCCGCCAGCCCCGGCGCGGAGCGTCTGGTGGTGCGCGACCTGCGTTCGCCGGCGGGGCAGGGGCCCTTGCGTGGCATCGAGATGACGTTGCACGCCGGACAGATCTACGGTATCGCCGGCGTCGGCGGCAACGGCCAGAGCGAACTGGCCAACGCGCTGATGGGGTTGCCCCAGGCCACCGAAGGCGAAATTCTGCTGCACGGCTTTGGCGACCTGCGCACCGCCAGCAGCGAGTCGCGCCGGGCCTTGGGCATCGCCTCGATCCCTGCCGATCGCTACGGCGCGGCGCTGGCCGGCAGCCTGTCGGTGGCGGAAAACTTCGGCATCGGCCAGATCCACAGCGGTCGCTACGGACCGTTTGCCTTCCTGCGTGGCAAGCGTTTGCAAGAAGATGCGGCGGCGGCGATCGCGGCATTCGATGTGCAGGGCGTGCGCTCGCTCAAGCAAAAGGCCGCACTGCTGTCGGGCGGCAATGCGCAAAAGCTGGTGATCGCCCGCGAGTTCAGCCGCGAGCCGCAGTTGGTGCTGGTGCACAGCCCCAGCCGCGGCCTGGATGTGCGCGCCACGCAAGCGGTGCATGGGCGTCTGCGCGCGGCTCGCGATGCCGGGGCGGCGGTGTTGGTGATCAGTGAAGACCTCGATGAAGTGCTGGCGCTGGCCGACCGCATCGGGGTCATGAACGGCGGCCGTATCGTCGCGCAATTCGAACGCCCCGCCGATCGCCAGGCGATTGGCCGGGCCATGGTGAGTCATGACTGAGACGACAATGGCTGCTTCCGATTCTATGGCGCCCGCTACCACCACCTTGCGTCAGCCCTGGCTGGCGCGGCGCTACACCCTGGAAATTCGCCAGCAACTGGGCTGGGGTTGGCAGGCCCTGATCATCGCCCTGGCGCTGATGGTGGGCCTGGCAATCTGCGCGGCGATCCTGATCGGCGCCGGGGTGCCAGCGGCGGAGTTGCTCGACGAGTTCGTGGTGCTCACGGTGCTCGATCCGCAGAACCTCAAGGCGGTGCTGTTCCAGGCAGCGCCCATGATCATGGTCGGCCTGGCCGGGTGCATGGCGTTCCGCGCGCGGTTCTGGAACCTGGGGCTGGAAGGGCAGATGATCTGGGGCGGCATCGGCGCCACGGCGGTGTCGCTGTTCGATATCGGCCCCGACAGCCTGCGCCTGCCGCTGATGCTGCTGGTGGCGATGCTCTGCGGCATGCTCTGGACGCTGGCGCCGGTGCTGTTGAAGTTGCGCTTGAAGGTCAACGAGATCATCTCGACGCTGATGCTCAATTACATCGCTGCCAATTTCCTTCTGCATCTGCTGTACGGCAGTTGGAAAGACCCGCGCGACAACTTCCCCTATTCGCCGCCGTACCGGGCCTTCGAGCGTCTGCCGGACCTGTTCGACGGTTTCAACGCGGCCATCGTCCTGGCCTTGGTGGTTACCGTGCTGGCGCTGTGGTTCATCGGTATTTCCCGGGCCGGCCTGTACCTGCGCTTCGTCGATGCCAACCCGCGGGTGGCCGGCGCGGTCGGCGTGCCGGTGCGCAAGATGATCGTCGGCACGGTGCTGCTGTCCGGGGCGCTGGCGGGGATCGCCGGGTTCATGGTCACGGCCGGACAGGAGGGCCGCCTGACCCAGGCGTTCTATCAGGGCTATGGCTTCTCGGGAATCCTGATTGCCTTTCTGGCACGCAACAACCCGCTGGCGGCGACCATTGTCGCGCTGCTGGTGGCCATGCTGTTCGTCACCGGGCGCAGCCTGCAGGTGTTCTATCAGATTCCGTTTTCGATGGTGCAGTTGATCCAGGCGATTCTGGTGATCTGCGTGGCCTCGTCGGACTTTTTCATTCGCCATCGCATGCGGCGCATTCAGGGCAGCGATGCCCCCGTTGGAGAACAGTGATGGACCTGATCGCTAATTGGTTGGGCAACTCGCCGGACTTCGCCGTGCCCTTCGCGCTGGCGGCGCTGGGCCTGATCCTCACCGAGCGGGCCGGGGTGCTGGCGCTCGGCGCCGAGGGCCTGATGCTGGTCGGTGCGCTGGCCGGGATCGGCGCGCAGATGAAGTTCGGCACGCCGCTGATTTCGCTGTTGATGGCCATGCTCGCGGCCAGCGTGGTGTCGCTGCTGTTCGCGCTGATGGTGATCGTGCTGCGGATCAATCAGGTGATCGCCGGGCTGGCGCTGGTGTTTTTCTGCCAGGGCCTGACGGGCTTGCTCGGTACCCTACTGGAGTGGACCAACCACCCGGTCAGCGGCCTGGCGGCGGTGCACCTGTGGCCGCTGTCGGAGCTGCCGCTGGTGGGCAAGCTGTTCGTGCAGAACCCGGTGGTGTACCTCACGGCGCTGATTTTTCTGGCAGTGGTGGCCTTTCTTGAACGCACTCAGGCGGGCCTGCGCCTGCGGGCCGTGGGCGAGAATCCCCAGGCGGCGGATGCGGCGGGGATTTCGGTGTTCAATTATCGGCTGGCGGCGATTCTGGCCGGCGGTGCCCTGATCGGGCTGGCAGGGGGCTATATTTCGGTGCTGAGCACCAAGATGTGGATCGCCGACATGACCGGTGGCCGTGGCTGGATCGCGGTGTCATTGGTGATTTTTGCGCGTTGGTCGCCTTGGCGGGCGCTGGCGGGGGCGATTCTGTTCGGCTGCATCGAGGCGCTGATCCCACAGCTGGCGGCCACGGGTGTGCGCCTGCCGCAGTATTTCGTGCTGATGACGCCCTATGCGGTGACCTTGTTGGTGATGATCTGGGTGGCCATGGGCAAACGCCAGTCGGGCAGTCAGCCGGGGGCGCTGGGCGAGCCGTTCATCCGCGAAGAGCGCCGTTGAAAAAGTTTTCTCCACCTGTAGCGAGGGGGCTTGCCCCCGAAAATAGTCCGATCAGCCATTTATCTGGAGAATGAAAAATTTTTCGGGGGCAAGCCCCCTCGCTACAGGGGCGGGCTAGAAGTTTTTCGCGGCGCCGCGGGTGCCGGGATATTCCAGTTGCTGGACAATCTTGTCCTTGATCAGCAAGCGCTTCTCTTTGAGCTTCTTGACCGTGTCATCCGCCGCGGCGCTCGCCTCGGCCTGCACCACTTCGGCGTCGATGCTGTCGTATTCGCCGAGCAGACTGTTGAGCAAGGCGTCGGTCTGCCTGAGTTTGGCCACCTCTTCCTTGCTGTGTTTCAGGTCTTCGAACAGATTGTGCTTCACCGGCATCTCGTTTACCTCCACGGGATGGTTGAGGGGATATCGCCACCTGAGAATAGTCACGATTGAGCGTTGGACCCAGCATTTCACTCGGATCGTTCCCTCGGGGTTGTGTATGCTGTGACCAACGTCACCCCGATCCAGACCGGAGCCGCCATGCCGCACCTTCACCTCGAGTACACCCGCAACTTGCCGCTGCCCGAAGTCGACACCCTGTTGCTGCGTCTCAACCATGCGCTGGTGGCCACCGGGCAGATCGCCAATGAAGCCGACATCAAGAGCCGCGCCGTCGAGCTGCAGACGTTTCGCGTGGGAACGGCGCCCGGCGAGCGAGGCTTTCTGTACGCCAAGCTGTCACTGCTGGCCGGGCGCTCGCCCGAGACCAAGAAGCACCTGTCCGATGCCCTGATCGCAGTGCTCAAAGAGGCGGCGCAGTGGCCCACGGGGATCGATATCCAGTTCGGCGTCGAGATCGTCGATATGCAGCGCGAGAGTTACGGCAAAGAACGCCTGCAGTCCTGAGAACGAAGATTTGGCACCCCTGTAGCGGGGGGGCTTGCCCCCGAAAATGCTTTCGGTCTCCAGATAACTGGCTGACCGGACCATTTTTCGGGGGCGAGCCCCCCCGCTACAGTCAGTAATGCTTAAGAGGGGAGAGGGTCAGTGGATTTCGGCTGGCAGATTGGTCAATACGGTGGCATCACCGTGATGTTTCCCGCTGCCCTGGTCGTGGCTGCATGGTTGTGGGTGGCCAGTTGTCGACGGGTCGGCCTGGAGTGGCTGGCAACTTTGACCATCGCCTATGGCCTGGTGGGTCTCAGCAAGATCGCCTTCAAGGGCTGGGGCATCGGTTTCGAGACCCTGGACATCGCCGTACTCAGTGGCCACGCCATGAACACCTCGCTGGTGGTCATCGTCTCCCTCAGCCTGCTGGCCCGGCAGATCGACCCGCGCTGGCGCTGGCCAGTGGCAATGGTGGCAACGCTATGGACCTGGTGGTTCGCGGTGGAGTGCGTGGCGCCGGTCATTCATCCGTTGTCCGAAGCCGTGGCCGGTGCCCTGGTGGGGTCGGTCGGTGCCTGGCTATTCCTGCGTCGCCTGGAGCAGTTCGAGGTACGTCGGCTGGCCGCGCCAACGCTGGCGGCCGGCTTGATGCTGATGATGATCGCCGCGTCCTTGCCCAAGTACACCGCCGAGCACCTGCTCAACCAGTTCGCTATTTCGCTGTCCGGCGCCGAGCGCCCGCACCTGACGCCACCCTGGCGTGAGCCCCCGGAGTTCTGATTGCCGAGTTAATGCCCCAGCAGGCTCTCGCATCGATATATACTGCGCGCCATTATCCAAGGGAGAGCCTTGTGTCTATCGATATTCACTGGATCCGCGACAACGACAGCCTCGCCCGGCATTGCGCCCTGTGGCAGAGCCTGGCGTTCGTGGCCGTCGACACCGAATTCATGCGGGTCGACACGTTTTACCCGATCGCCGGTTTGATCCAGGTCGGCGATGGCCAGAGCGCGTACCTGATCGACCCGCTGAGCGTCAGCCAGTGGCAGCCACTGGCGCAACTGCTGGAAAACCCCGCAGTGATCAAGGTTCTGCACGCCTGCAGCGAAGACCTCGAAGTATTGCTGCGCCTGACCGGCAGCCTGCCCGCCCCGATGTTCGATACGCAACTGGCCGCCGGTTACCTCAACCTGGGCTTTTCGATGGGTTATTCGCGCCTGGTGCAGGCGGTGCTCGACATCGAGCTGCCCAAGGGCGAGACCCGCTCCGACTGGCTGCAGCGTCCGTTGTCCGACACCCAGATCAGCTATGCCGCCGAAGACGCGGTGCATCTGGCCGAAGTGTTCCGCAGCCTGCGCCCGCAACTGTCCGACGACAAATACGCCTGGGTGCTTGAAGACGGTGCCGAGCTGGTCGCGCAATTGCGCCGCGAAATCGATCCGCGCGAGCTGTACCGCGACGCCAAGCTGGCCTGGAAACTGGCCCCGCAGCAACTGGCGGTATTACGCGAGCTGTACACCTGGCGCGAGCGCGAGGCCCGTGCCCGCGACGTGCCGCGCAACCGTATCCTGCGTGAAAATTCTCTATGGCCGCTGGCCAAGACCCAGCCCGACAACCTGGCGGCGCTGGCCAAGATCGAAGACATGCACCCGCGCAGCGTGCGTCAGGATGGCGAGTTCATCTTGCGCCTGATCCAGGACGCCGCGCAGCTGCCCAAAGAGCAATGGCCTGAACCCTTGCCCGAGCCGCTGCCCATCGAGGCCTCGGCCATCCTCAAGCAACTGCGCGCCATTGGTCAGGCAGAAGGCGAGCGCTTGAATATCGCCCCTGAACTGATGCTGCGCAAAAAGACCCTCGAAGCCTTGCTCAAGAGCGGCTACCCCGCGGGACCTTACCAACTGCCCGATTCGCTGCGCGGCTGGCGCCGTGAACGCATGGGCCAGGCGCTGCTCGACAGCCTGGCCAACGCTGGAGATCAGCCTTGAAACGCATCTGTTCCATCTATAAAAGCCCGCGCAAGAACGAAATGTACCTCTATGTTCTCAAGAGTGACGCCCTGGAGCGCATTCCCGAGGGGCTGCTGACGGTGTTCGGCAAGCCGGTGCACGCGTTCGACCTGGTGTTGAGCCCCGAGCGCACCCTTGCCCGCGAGGACATCAACCTGGTGCTCGAGCATCTCGACACCCAGGGCTATCACCTGCAGATGCCGCCGGCCGAAGACGAGTACATCGAGCACCTGCCCGAAGAACTGCTGCGCCGCAACGACCCGATGTGAGATCGGCGTTGTTCCTACCTCGTTGGGATGATGCGAATGGCCCCTTCGCGAGCAAGCTCTGCTCCCACACTGTGGGAGCAGAGCTTGCTCGCGAAGGGGCCGGCATGGCTGGCAGGTTCTCAACTATTTCACTGTAAGCGGTGCTGCGCACGTGTATCCTGCGCGCGCTGCCGTTCGGATTCTTCAAGGTTTTAAACATCATGCGCGTTCTGATCGCAGAACAGGAACATGCCCTCTACGCACGACTGTTGCAAGAGGCTGCCCCGGACCTCGAGGTCCTCACCAGCGGTGACTCCGCTGCACTTTCCCGCCTCGCCAGTGACTGCTCCGTATGGCTGGGGCAACCCGATCTGATGGCTTCATTGTTGCGCCAAGGCCATAAGCCCGCGTGGTTGCAAAGCACCTGGGCGGGCATCACGCCGTTGCTGGCCCATGGCCTGCCGCGTCAGTACCGCCTGACCCGCGCGGTGGGTATCTTCGGCCAGGTCATGGCCGAATACGTGCTCACCTATCTGCTCGGCCATGAGCGCGAAGTGCTGGCGCGCCTGGTCAGCCAGGTCGAGCGCAAGTGGGATGGACGCCTCAACGCCAGTATCCAGGGACGCAAGGTGCTGATCGTCGGGGTCGGGGATATCGGCAACAGCGTCGCGCAGTTCCTCAAGCCGTTCGGTGTCGAGTTGTACGGCATCGCCAGCAGTGCACGGGAGCAAGCGCCATTCGTCGAGATCGCGCCGTTGGCCGACTTGCCGCGGCTGGTGGGCATCGCCGATTACGTGGTCAATCTGCTGCCCAACACCGAGCAGACCCACGACCTGTACAACGCCGCGTTGTTCGCCCGGTTCAACCCGCAGGCGCTGTTCATCAACGCCGGGCGCGGTGTGTCGGTGGTCGATGCCGATCTGGTGGAGGCACTCAAGGTCGGCCATCTGGCCGGCGCGGTGATCGACGTCTGCCGCCAGGAGCCGTTGCCGCAACAGCATCCGTTCTGGACCGCCTGGGGCTTGTTGCTGACCGGCCACAGCGCTGCGCCAACCTCGCCGAGAGCGGTGGTGGGGTTGTTCGTGGAAAATCTGCGCGCGTATCAGGCTGAACAGCCGTTGCGCGGGGAAGTGGATTTCGAGCGCGGGTATTGAGTCAAGGAATGTAGCGGGGGGGCTTGCCCCCGAAAATCTTGGCCACACGGCTATGCTGCGTGTGGCACGGTCTTCGGGGGCAAGCCCCCTCGCTACAGGTGTTCGTTACAGGCTGAAGTCGCCTTCGGCGGCCAGCTTGCTCAAGGGCAGGCGCGGGCTTGGCGTCTCGCGGGCTTGCAGGTATTCCGCCAGGGTCGACTTGTCGCCCAGCTTGCCGATGGCCACGGCGGCGTGCAGGTCGTAGCCTTGCGGCACTTTCAGTTCTTCACGAGTCTTGTCTTGGTCGAAACCGGCCATGGCATGGGTGTGCCAGCCGCTGATGCTGGCTTGCAACGCCAGGTGGGCCCAAGCGGCGCCGGTGTCGAAGGTGTGCCACAGGGCTGGCGACTCTTCAGTGGCGCCCGGGGCAGTAAAGGTGGTCTTGGAGACGACGATCACCAGTGCCGAGGCGTGCTGCGCCCAACCGCGGTTGAATTCGTTGAGCAGACCCAGGAAGCGCTCCCAGTTCGGCGTGTCGCGACGCGCGTACAGGAACCGCCACGGCTGCGAGTTGTAGGCCGATGGCGACCAGCGCGCGGCTTCGAAAAAGCTCAGCAAGGTCTTCTCGTCGATGCCTTCGCCAGTGAAGGCACGTGGCGACCAGCGATTGATGAAGTGTTCGTGGATCTCGTGTTCGGCGATACGTGGCGTAGAGCTCATTGGGCGTTCCTGAAGCGAAGGAGGGAATGAATGAGTACGAAAATATCCGGTCCGCAAAATTACTTCGATAGCGCGCGGCTGACAAGTAACTCTCGCTGCCGACAGTGCCCGACCTTGACGCCTCTTCGCGGGCAAGCCCTGCTCCCACAGGTGTAAGGCGCTGGAACTGCTTGTCCTGTAGGAGCAGGGCTTGCCCGCGAAGAGGCCATTAGCCACGTACGCAATGCCATCTGTCGCTGCTACTTGCCTGCTCCCACTGACCTAGCTGTGCACCTGTAGGAGCAGGGCTTGCCCGCGAAGAGGCCGGCAGCCACGTACGCAACGCCATCGGTCGCTGCTACTTGACCTGCGCCCGCCGCGCAATAGACTGGCTGGCGCTTCACACTTCCCAACGAGACCGCACCATGGCCGCAAAAGTCGAACCCTTCTGGATCCGCAAGACCCTCCACCAGCTCGACACCGCTGAGTGGGAGTCACTGTGCGACGGCTGCGGCCTGTGCTGCCTGCAAAAGCTCGAAGATGAAGACGACCACAGCGTCTACTACACCAGCATCGCCTGCAAACTGCTCGACCTGAAAACCTGCCAGTGCACCAACTACCCGCAACGCAAAGCCTTCGTGCCTGACTGCATCCAGCTCACCCCGGGCCAGGCCGACGAGTTCAAATGGCTGCCGCCGACCTGTGGCTATCGTCTGGTCAGCGAGCGCAAGGACTTGCCGCTCTGGCATCACCTGGTGTGCGGTGATCGCGAGCAAGTGCACAAGCAGCGGATCTCGCAGTCGGGGCGCATGCAGCCCGAGGGCAGCGTGCCGGAAGACGACTGGGAGGATTACCTGATCTTTCGGGCGGGATAAAGCGGGTACGAGGGAATCGAGGGGCGGCTGATGGCCCCTCGCAGCAACAATAAAATCAAGCCTTGGGCGATTTCAGCGAATCGTTGCCGGTCACAGTGGCCGACTCGGTCGCGGCCACGGCGTTGTCCTTGAGTTTCGACAGCTGCGCGCCGGCACGTTCGATCTGCGTGCGAACGCTGTCCATGTCTTCACGGCCCTTCTCGAATACGCTTTTGATGCGGCTGTGGCCGGTAAAGCCGCGCGCCAGGGCTGCGCCGCCGATTGCCAGCTGGATCAGGCCGAACACGCCACCACGACGCACACCCTTGACCACCGAAGCGACACCCACCAGCAGCGAGCCGGCACGTTCCCAGCCCTGAACGTTGTGCTCGGGGGCCGGTTCAAACGGAGTACTTTTAACCAGATTCAGGGTTTTGCTGTCGCTCATGATCACTCTCCAGATCGAAGCCTCCAGATGGGGGCGGATACTAAGCTGACTGCCAAACCCGGCTGCTGTTCCATCGAGTTACTTGAATTTTGGCCCCGAGCGGGTATTCAGGCCCTTGGCCAGGCGGTCATAGAGCACTACGTTGACCGTCGCTGCGAGGTTCATGCAACCGGTGGTGGGGATGTAGATGGTGTCTTCGCACCAGTCGCGTACGCTCTGGTCGAGGCTGCCGTCTTCCGGGCCGAAAATGTAGATGGCGCGATCCGGGTGGGTGTATTCCGGCAACGGTCGGGCGCCGTCCACCAGCTCCACGGCCACTGGCGTGCAGCCCAGCGGGATGATCTTTTGCAGGTCGTCGATGCCGATCAGCGGGATGTCGTAATGCACCCGCTTGGTGTCGGTGACGAAGTCCCGGGCACGCTCATAGCGTTTGCCGGTATAGAACACCGAGTTGACCCCATAGCAGCCAGCCGCGCGCATCACCGAGCCGACGTTTTCCGGCGATTTGGGGTTGAACAGACCAATGCAGCTGTAACGTTTGTTCGCCACGTGTCTGTGACCTTCTGCCAAAAAAACGCGAAGTATAAGCCCTTGCCGACGGGATGCCGAGCGCTGCGGGGGGGGCGCGCGGCGGTCAGTTCGCGTCTTTTTTCATCAGATCGGCGAGGGCGGCGAAGGGGTTGTGGGTGACCTTGGCGGTTTTCGGCGACTGCAGCGAGCCGTCGGCGAAATATTGCTGGTCGGTATAGCGCGAGTGTTCGTTGTCGTGGCAGAACAGGCACAGCAGCTCCCAGTTGCTGCCATCCTGAGGATTGTTGTCGTGGTTGTGATCGCGGTGATGGACGGTCAGCTCGCTCAAGCGCTTGCCAGCGAACTCCCGCGAGCAACGGCCGCACACGTGGGGGTACATTTTCAGCGCCTTGTCGCGGTAGCCCATCTCTTTGTCGCGCTTGGCGTCAGCGAGGATACGGTCGAGCTTGGCAGTGTTGGGGGTGGACGAACTCATGGGTTCACCTCAAAGGGGTAATGACGGTCAGGCGGGCATTCTAGCGCTTTTTGCGCCGACGGTAGCGCCGGACGAATTATTGGCAAATGTGTCTGTAGCGAGGGGGCTTGCCCCCGAAACCCGGCCAGCCGGTACGCTTGCGCAGGGTTGGCAAAGCAGATCGGGGGCAAGCCCCCTCGCTACAGAAGAACGCCCTATAATCCCGGCACTGTTCAAGAGCGCCGCCCCCCTATGTCCCGACCCCGCTGCGAACGCTGCCTGCGCCCGCAAAGCCATTGCCTCTGTGCCTTGATTCCCAGCCTGCCGAGCCGCACGCGAGTATTGATCCTGCAGCACCCCAGCGAGGTCGACCACGCGCTGAACACCGCGCGGCTGGCGGCTTTGGGCTTGCAGCACGGGCAACTGCAAGTGGGCGAGGTGTTCGAGGACTTGGCTGCCTGGCTGAACCAGCCCGGGTATCAGGCCCGGCTATTGTTCCCCGGCGAGCAGGCCGAGACGATCAGCCGCTATGGCGATGACGAGCAACCCTGGCTGCTGGTGGTCCCGGATGGTACCTGGCGCAAGGCGCGCAAACTGCTGCACCTCAACCCGCTGCTGGCAGGCTTGCCGCGGGTGACCCTGGCGCCGGGTGCCACCTCCCGCTATCGGCTGCGCAAGGCGCCGGCTCCTGGGGCGTTATCGACCCTGGAGGCGATCACCCAGGCGCTCGACGCCCTCGAAGCGCCGCAGTCCTTCACGCCCTTGCTGGCGCCGTTCGAGCGTTTGATTGAAGGCCAGATCGAAGCCATGGGCAGCGAAACCTTCGCCCGCAATCACTCTGGATGACGCCGACGAACCTTCGCCCGCAATCACTCTGGATGACACCGGCGATTTTTGCCCCCAATCACTCTGCAACCTGTAGCGAGGGGGCTTGCCCCCGATAGATGTATCAGTCACAGCAATGCCGCTCACACAATTTTTCGGGGGCAAGCCCCCTCGCTACAGTGGTATTTCCCCAGTTGGATCAGCTCCAGCGATGGATTGGCCAACCGGCCTGTTCGGCATGGGCCAGCAGTGCCGGATCGGGGTTGATCACGTGGGGATAGGCAACTTGCAGCAGCAGCGGCAGATCGTTGCGCGAATCGGAATAGAAGCTCGCACCTTCCAGCGTCTCGCCTTCGTCGTGCAGCCACTGTTTGAGGCGCGTCACCTTGCCCTCTCGGTAGGTCAGCACGCCCTCGGTGAGGCCGCTGTAGACGCCGTGGGTGACTTGCAATTCGATGCCCAGCACATCCTCGACGCCGATGCGCGCGGCGATCGGCTTGACCAGATGGGTGCCCGATGCCGAGATGATCAGGATGCGATCGCCCTTGGCCCGGTGCGCAGCGATGGTGCGCGTGCCTTCGCTGAAAATGATCGGCTCGATCACGTCCTCCACCCACGGCTCGACCAGATACTCCACCTCTTCCGGCGTGCGTCCGGCCATGGGCTCCAGGGTGAAGGCCATGAACTCTTCCATGGCCAGTTCGCCGCGGGCGTAGGCGTCCATCAATTCGTTGTTGCGCTGCATGAAGGGTACGGGATCGACCCAACCCAGGCGCCCCATCTGCTCGCTCCACAAGGTGGCGCAGTCGCCATGGATGAGGGTTTCGTCCAGGTCGAAAATCGCTAAGGCCATTGCCGCAATGCTCCTGTGTCTCTGATCAGTGTGCCGGCGCGAGTGCCGGGAGAGTTCGCTAAAAGGCGGGGAGCGGTCAGGCTACCTCACACAGCGCCTGCGGGGCGATAGTCAGGCTGACTCGCTGGCCGTTGGGGTACAGATCAGCCGCCGAGCGGTTCAGCACGTCCACCAGCAACTCCACGCCACGGGCCTCGACGCGGTAGCGGATGACGTTGCCCAGCAGGCTGTGACCACGGATCTCGCCGTCCTGGGCACCGTCGGCGCTCAAGGCGATGGCCTCCGGGCGGATCGCCAGGCGGGTGTGCACCGGGCGCTGCAGCAAGCGGCTGGCGGTATCGGCATCGAGCAGGTTGTAGTTGCCGATGAAGCCCGCCGCGAAGGCATCCGCCGGGGCGGTATAGAGGCTCTGCGCATCGCCGCTCTGAACGATATTGCCCTTGTTCATCAAGAAGATCCGGTCGGACATCACCAGCGCTTCTTCCTGATCGTGAGTGACGAAGATCGTCGTCAGCCCGAGTTCCTGCTGGATGGCGCGGATCTGTTCGCGCAAGTGCTTGCGGATCCGCGCGTCCAGGGCCGACAGCGGCTCGTCGAGCAGCAGCAGGCTGGGGCGGGTGACCAGCGAGCGCGCCAGAGCGACACGCTGGTTCTGGCCGCCGGACAATTGATGCGGGTAGCGATTGGCGAAGGTATCGAGCTCGACCAGCTTCAGCACTTCAGCCACTCGGCGGGCGCTTTCTTCGCCCTTGACCTTCTTCATGCGCAGGCCGAAGGCGACGTTCTGCTGCACCGTCATGTTGGGGAACAGCGCGTAGCTCTGGAACACCATGCCGATGTCGCGCTGCTGCGGGCTCAGGGGCACCAGATCGCGGCCTTGCAGGAGGATCTTGCCGCTGTCCACTGCGGTCAGGCCGGCGATGCAGCGCAGCAGGGTGGACTTGCCGCAACCCGAGGGGCCCAGCAGGGTGATGAACTCGCCTTGCTCGATGGTGAAGTTGATGTCCTTGAACACCGGGGTGTCGGTGAATTGCTTTTGCAGGTTCTCGACCTTGACGAAGCTCATTGGTCTTTGTCCTTGTTCAGAAGGGTGGCCACCCAGGTGAGCACCAGCACGAAGAAGAAATACGAGATCACCAGCGCGCTGTTGAAGTGCCCGCTGCTGTTGCGCATGTTGTTGAGGTACACCTGCAGGGTTTCGTATTGCGTGCCGACCAGCAGGTTGGCGAACACGAACTCGCCGAACAGGAACGAGAACGACAGCAGCAAGGCGATCATCAGGCCCTTGCGCAGATTCGGCAGCACCACGAACAGTGCCGCCTGCCAGGTGCTGGCACCGAGCAGATGGGCTGCGTCCATCAGGTCGCGCAGGTTGATGGCCTGCAGGTTGTTGGTGATCGCCCGGTACATGAACGGCAGCGCCACGGTGAAGTAGCAGCCGATCAGGATCCACGGCGTGCCGGTCATCGCCAGCGGGCCGGAGCCATAGAGCTGCAGCAAGCCCACCGAGGACACCACCGGCGGCACCGCGAACGGCAGCAGGATCAACACGTTCATCACGCCGTCGAGCCTGGGGAAGTGGTAATGCACCACGAACAGCAGCGGCAGGATCAGCACCGTGGCCAGGAGCAGCGCACCGACGCAGACGATCAGCGAATGGCCGAACGCATACAGGAAGCGCGGATCGGCCCAGAGTTGCCGGTACCAGTCGAAGGTCAAGCCGCTGGGCAGCAGAGTTGCCGACCACTGGGTGGCGATGGAATAGAGGAAGGTCCCGGCCAGTGGCAGCACCAGAATGAGAAACAGCAGCCACACCACCACGCGGTGATAGAGGCCGGCGCTAGTGGTTTCAACGCGCGACATGGTAGCTCCTGCGCAGGATCCATTGGTGGACCACGGTGACCAGGGTCATCATCCCGACCAGGATGATCGCCAGGGCGCTGGCCAGGTTCGGGTCCAGGGAAATGTCGCCGGCCACCATGGCCGCGATGCGGATCGGCAACACGTTGAAGTTGCCGGTCGTCAGGGCATACACCGTGGCGTAGGCGCCCAAAGCGTTGGCCAGCAGAATCACGAAGGTCCCGAGCAGCGCCGGGGTGAGGACGGGGAGGCCGATATGGCGCCAGTACTGCCAGTCGCTGGCGCCCAGCAGCGCGGCGGATTCACGCCAGTCTTCGCGCAGCGCGTCGAAGGCCGGGTAAAGCAGCAACACCCCCAGCGGAATCTGGAAGTAGGTGTAGGTGATGATCAGGCCGGTCTTGGAGTACAGGTTGAAGTCGCTGATCAGCCCGCTCTGCTTGAGCAGCATGGTGATCGCGCCATTGAACCCCAGCAGGATGATGAACGCGAACGCCAGGGGCACGCCGGCGAAGTTGCTGGTCATGTTGGCGAACGAATTGACGAAATTGCGCAGCCGCGAATCGACCCGGCCAAGCGAGTAGCTACCGATCAGCGCGATCAGCAGACCGAACACGCTGGAGTACAGACTGATCTCCAGACTGAACTGCATGGCCTGGCGGTAGAAGCGCGAGGTGAAAGCCTTGGTGAAGTTGTCCAGGCTCCAGCCGCTGTCGATCTGCAGGCTGTGGATGGCCACCCATACCAGCGGCGCGATCTGGAAGATGATGAAGAAGACAGCGAAGGGCAGCAGGCACAGCAGTGCCAGCCATTTACCTCGGAGGGCAGTCACTTGAGTAGCTCCCGGCAATAAGGTTTGTCGTGGGCGATGCCGAGCAACTGGCAGACGGTGCCGCACAGCTCGGTCTGCAGCGGCCGGGCCGCCGGGTCGAGGCTGAAGGCGCTGCCCAGAACGAACAGCGGCACTTCCCGTTCTTCGGGCAGCAGGCCGTTGTGCGAGCGATCGTTGTTCATGCCGTGGTCGGCGGTAATCAAGACCTGATAGCCGCTGTCCAGCCAAGTGCGCAGGTAGTCGGCCAGGAGCACGTCGGCGGTGCGCGCTCTGTTACGGTATTGGGCGCTGTCCAGACCATGGCGATGACCAGCGTCATCGATGTTCATGGGGTGAATCAACAGCAGATCCGGGTGGTGGCGCAGGCGCAGGCTTTCGCCATCGGCAAACAGGTGTGAGTCCGGATAGTGGTCGGCGTAATAGAAGTGGCCATGCTGGATGGGCAAGTCCGGTGCATCGGTATGGCGATCGCGCGCGGCAACGAAGGGCGTGCGGTTGTAGAGTTCGCTGACCCAGTGATAGGCCGCTGCCGCCGTGCTCAAACCGGCCGCGCGAGCGTAGTGAAACACGCTCTGCTCGACGGACAGACGCGACACCTGGTTGTGCACGATCCCGCTGTCGATGGGCGGCACGCCGGTAAGGATGCATTCGTACAGTGGTCGCGACAGGGCGGGTAATTCACATTGCAGCTTGTAGAGCGCCGCCTTGCTGCTGCCGACATAGGCCTGCAGATGACCCATTGCGTGCTCGGCCACGCTGTAGTTGAGGCCGTCGAGTAGAACCAGAATGACTTTGTGCGGCATGGGGCGGTTCCCGAAAAACACCGACGGCAGACGCTGATCCTGCGTCCGCCGATTGCGCTATCGGTGCGGGCGTCATGCCCGCACCACGAGGAAGGGGCCCGCTTGCGCAGGCCTGCATCAGGCTCAGGAGGGCAGCGTTTACTGCTGCATCTCGATGATCACTTGCTCGTTCCACTGTTGCGGCAGGGCCTTGGAGCTCTTCTCCCAGGCATCGGGGTTCTTGATCGGTTTGACGTTCTTGTACTGCTCGTTGGGCAGCAGCTTGGCCTTCACGTCATCCGGCAGGGTGATGTGCTCGGCGCGAATCGGCCGAGCGTTACCGCGCGCCAGGTTGATCTGCCCGGCATCGCTGAAGATGTACTCGCGGGCCAGCTTGGCGGCGTTGGGATGCTTGGCGTATTTGTTGATGATGGTGGTGTAGCCGGAAATCACCGAACCGTCAGACGGGATCAACACATCGAAGCGCTTGGGATCGATCTTCTCGCGGTAGCTCAGGCCGTTGAAGTCCCAGACCACACCCACTTCGATCTCACCTTTTTCCAGCGTCTGGATGGTCGGGTTGGCCAGCGACAGGCGGCCCTGTTTGGCGAGCTCGGTGAACAGTTGCAGGCCAGGCGCCAGATTGGTTTCGTCACCACCGCGGGCCAGCGCTGCCGAGAGCACGCCATTGGCGGCCTGGGCGGCGGTGCTGACGTCACCGATGGCGACCTTGTATTTGCCTTTGCTCAGATCGGCCCAGCTGTGGGGCTCGTCGCCTTCCTTGACCAGTTGCTTGTTGATGATGAACGCGATGGTGCCGGTGTAGGCCAGCGCCCAGTGGCCGTCCTTGTCCTTGGCCCAGTCAGGCACTTGCGCCCAGGTGGTGGGCTTGTACGGTTGGGTTACTCCCTTGGCAGTGGCGATGGGGCCGAAGGCGGCACCTACGTCGCCGATGTCGGCGCTGGCGTTGTCTTTCTCGGCATCGAACTTGGCCACTTCCTGGGCCGAGCTCATGTCCGTGTCCATGTGCTTGAGGCCGTACTTGCTGGCCAGGTCGTCCCAGGTGCCTTTCCAGTTGGCCCAGTTATCAGGCATGCCGACGCTGTTGACGGCACCTTCGGCCTTGGCGGCGGCTTCGAGCGCCGCCACATCCGAATCGGCGGCCAGGGCGAGGTTGGATAAAGCGATGGTCGAACCCAGCAGTGAGGCGAGGAACAGCTTTTTCATCCGAAACTCCTTGAAGGACGTCGTTTTAAGACGACTGAGACGAAGCGTTTGGTCTAGGTCAGCAATACCCGAGCCAATGTAGGCCTCAGCGATGACGTTTTTATGTCTGTGGGTGTATCACCCCGCAGTCGATGCGCTTCTGGAACTAGCGTAGACCATGATTCAAGCCGCTATCTGCAAGGCTTTGGGCAAACCGGCGAGGGATGTGTGAGCGAACTTGTCATCTGCCGTTCATGCATTGCGCCTAGTCTCGCCCTTCATTGGCGTTTAGAGTGAAGGCCATTTCAGCGCGTTGGACTAGACCAGAAAGGAGCAGCAATGGGCGCGAGTGCACCTCGAGCGGTCACCGCCATCTGCCAGGCGTTGCAGGAGCAGATCGAGCACGGCCTGCTCTCCTCGGGCTGCAAGCTACCGGCCGAACGCAAGCTCAGCGAGGTCTTCGACACCACGCGCATTACCCTGCGCGAGGCGCTGGTGCAGTTGGAGGCGCGCGGGCTGATCTATCGCGAAGAACGCCGGGGCTGGTTCATCTCGCCGCCGCGCCTCGATTACGATCTGGTCGAGCGCAGCCACTTCCATGCAATGGTGCGGGCCCAGGGGCGTGAGCCATCGACGCAGTTGCTGGCTGCCCAGCGGGTACCGGCACCGGCCATGGTCTGCGACTGCCTGGGGCTGGCGCCGCTGTCCAGCGTGGTACGCATCAGCCGTGCGCGGCGCATCGATGGGCGCCTGGTGCTGTACGTCGAGCATCATCTCGACGGGCAGTATTTTCCGGATATTCTCGAGCACGACCTGAGCCTGCCGCTGACCGAACTCTACGCCCGCCACTACGGCATCGAATACGGTCGAGTGCGGTTCGAGATGGCGCCCACGGCGCTATACGCAGAGGCCGCCGCTGCCCTCAAAGTCTCCGAGGGCAGCCCTGGCTTGCGCATCCTGCGCATCAACGAGGATCGCCAGGGCCGGGTGATCGATTGCGATGTCGAGTACTGGCGCCATGACGCCATTCGGGTGCGGGTCGAGGTGGGATGAGGCTACCGGCCTCTTCGCGAGCAAGCTCTGCTCCCACAGGGTTGTCTGCACTTGCGTCGTACAGCTGTGGGAGCAAGCTCTGCTCCTACAGGGTTGGCTGTACCTGAGTCGTACAGCTGTGGGAGCAAGGCTTGCCCGCGAAGAGGCCCGTCGCATCGATACAACTATTGCCCCGGTTGATCACTGTCCTTCACCGTTTCACCACTCGCCGTCGTCACCACCTGCACGCTCAAGCGCGGAGTCGCCAGGTCCAGGCCGTCGGCATCCAGCTGGCGTTTGAGCGCCAAATTGAACGCCCGCGACACTTCCCACTGCTTGATCGGCGCGGTCTTGAAGCGCGCCCGCAGGATCGCCGTGCCGGACTCGAAACTCTCGACACCCTGAAACTCCAGCGGCGACCAGATATTGCGCCGCTGCAGAGGGTCGCTGCGCATCTTCTGGGCGACGTCGCGCATCATCTTGATCGCGTCGTCGATGCCCATGCTGTGCGGCACCGCCACGCGAAAGATGGCGTAGCCGAATTCGCGCGAGTAGTTCTTGATGCTCTTGATCTCGCTGAACGGGATGGTATGCACGATGCCGTCGATGTCGCGCAGGCGCACGGTGCGGATGGTCAAGCCTTCGACGGTACCCAGGTGACCGCCGACATCCACGTAATCGTCGATGGCCAGCGAGTCTTCGATGATGATGAACAGCCCGGTGATCAAATCCGCCACCAGCGATTGCGCACCGAAGCCGATCGCCAGGCCAATGACCCCGGCACCGGCCAGCAGCGGCGTGACGTTCATGCCCATGTTGGCCAGGGCGACGATGGCGGCGATGATCAGGATCGCCACGAACAGCACGTTGCGAATCAGCGGCATCATGGTCTGCGCGCGGGTGTTGGCCAGGCCTTTGCGCGAGCGGGTGAGAGCGGCGTGAATGCCCGTGTCGGCGAGAATCCACACCAGCCAGGCGAGGATCAAAGTGCCGGCCAGGCTGAACAGACGCACGCTGACGTCATGGCCATCGCCTTCGGAGAAGCGAATGATCGACAGCCCCCACACCCGCAGCCCGAGCTCGATGAAGATCAGCCAGATGACCAGGTGTGCCAGCGTGTAGCTAAAGCCCTTCAAGCGCTCGGAGTAGAGCGCGTGGCGCTTGTGGCCCTTGGCCGGGCGCAACGAGTGGCGGCGTACCAGGCCGTTGATGACCATGCACAGCACCAGCAGCACGGTGCAGATCAGCGCCTGGCGCAAGGCGGTGCTGGCGTCGCCGGCGGAAAAGAACGTGGCGAACAGCGACACTGCCACCAGCACCAGCGCCGGCAGGTACCAGTAGGTGCCGAGCACTTCGATGGTGTCGGTCAGTGCTCGCCGGCTCATGCGTCGCGCCAGACTCTGGTTGCAGATCAGGTGCGCCACGGGCCGGCGAAAGCGCAGGATGAACAGGCCGCTGAACAGCGCCGCCAGGACGTTGGCCAGGGTCGCCGCGCTGTGCGCTAGGTGCAGGCCCAGCGTGGCGATCATGCGCGGGTCGCTGAAGGCCTCGCCAAAGGCGGCGAAGCTGCCGATCAGCCACAGCGGGCGAAAGGCGCGGTGACGCAGGATGTCCAGCGCGCGATGGCGATGGGGGCCGTCGAGCAAGGAGAAGGCGATAACGCAGGTGGCGGAGAAGCAGGTGCCGACCACCAGTGCATAGGCCAGCACCATGGCCAGGCTCTTGCCCAGCGAGGTGGGCAGCGCGTAGCCGACGAAGATGGTGATCAGCAGCGCCACCAGCCATGGCCCCAGCTTGCGCAGGGCGAAGCGCAGCAAGTCGACGGTGCGCGGATGGCGCGGCAGTTCGGCGCTGAGCCCGAAGCGTTGGCGGATGCGCTGGCTGAGCCAGATCAGGCTGTAGGCCAGCAGGCTCCAGATGGCGATCACTACGACGAATCCGGCGATGATCGGCGGCCATTCGGAAAGCGGCAAGGCCAGGGCGCGCAGTTCTTCGCCGGCCAGGGTGATTTCGTCACCCCAGCGCAAGAACGGGCTTTCATCGCCCGAGAATTGCTGTTCGATCTGATGCAAGGTCGTGCCGATCAAGCCCAGTACGCCTTGCTCTGCAGGCGGTTGCGCCTTGAGCGTGCTGTCGCGCAGTTTTTTCAGGTCGGCCAGCAATTGTGTACGTTGCTGATCGTTTTCCAGACCCTTGATCACCTCATCCAGAGACTGGGCCAGCGGCTCGGTGGCCTGGGGTTGGGTTTTTTGCGAACTCCCCAGCAGACTCGGCAAACCAGCGGCCTGAGCAGGCGTCAGGCAGAGCAGGCAGGCCAGCAGGAGGAGGGAAAGGGTCAGCAGGCGCCGGCATGCAGCCATGGGGAAGGGTTACCTGTGCAAATCAACAATGAGTACCTGTAGCGGGGGGGCTTGCCCCCGACTTGGCAGGTCAGACGCATTGATAGCGTTGACACCTGTCGGGGGCAAGCCCCCTCGCTACAAGGGCGACGGCCGAGGTATCAAGGCAAATCACGGCTGGCGTAGAACGCGCCAAGCACCTTGACCAGATGCGCCAGGTCCTGACTGCCCGCCAGTTCGCGGATCGAGTGCATGGCGAAGGTCGGCAGGCCGATGTCCACGGTGCGCACGCCCAGATGGCTGGCGGTGATCGGGCCGATGGTCGAGCCGCAGCCCATGTCGCTGCGCACCACGAAACTTTGCACCGGCACTTCTTCGGCCATGCACAGGTGGCGGAAGAACCCCGCCGTCTCGCTGTTGGTGGCATAGCGCTGGTTGCTGTTGACCTTGATCACCGGGCCGGCGTTGAGTTTCGGGCCGTGGTTGCCATCGTGCTTGTCGGCGTAGTTGGGGTGCACGCCGTGGGCGTTGTCGGCCGATACCAGCAAGGAGCGCTGGATGGTGCGTACGTAATCGTCGCCGTCGGGCAGCAGGCGACCCAGCGTTTGCTCGAGCATCGGGCCATCGGCACCGCAGGCCGAGGCGGAGCCGATCTCTTCGTGGTCGGTGCAGACCAGCACGCAGGTTTCGTCGCCCTCGGCATTGAGCAGCGCTTGCAGGCCGGCATAGCACGACAGCAGGTTGTCGAGGCGCGCACCGGCGATGAACTCGCCGTGCAGACCGATGACCGCGGCGGACTGGGTGTCGTAGAAGCTCAGTTCGTAGTCCAGCACGACGTCGGCGTTGAGGCCGTGCTCGCGCGCCAGTTGCTCGGTGAGGATGGCGCGGAAGTCGACGCGCTCGTCACCGGCCACCTGGGCGAGGATCGGCGGCAGTTCGATCTGTTTGTTGATGGCCCAGCCTTCGTTGGCCTCGCGGTTGAGGTGGATGGCCAGGTTGGGGATGATCGCGATCGGTGTCTTGAAGTCGATCAGCTGGCTTTCGACCTTGCCATCACGGCGGAAGGTCACGCGGCCGGCCAGCGACAGGTCGCGGTCGAACCAGGGCGTCAGCAAGGCGCCGCCGTAGACTTCGACGCCCAGCTGGAAGAAGCCCTGGCGTTGCAGTTCGGGCTGCGGCTTGACTCGCAGGCACGGGCTGTCGGTGTGTGCGCCAACCAGGCGGATGCCGCTGATCAGGGGCGAGTTGCGGCCCAGGCGGATGGCGATGATCGAAGAGTCGTTGCGGGTCACGTAGTAGCGCCCGCCGGGCACCGTCTGCCAGCTGTCGCGCTCGTCGAGGTGGTGGTAACCGGCGGCTTCGAGGCGCTGCACCAGGCTGGCGGTGGCGTGGAAAGGGGTCGGGGAAGCCTTGAGGAATTCGATCAGGCCTTGGTTCAAAATGTCGTGCATGGTTCGCTCCAGACAGCAATGGCGCGAGTTTAACGTATTGATCAAGGACTTGCTGCGTCTGTGCCGGCCTCTTCGCGAGCAAGCTCTGCTCCCCCACCTGTGGGAGCCGGGCTGCGCGTTCGGCGGCGAAGAGGGCCTGAAGGCCAACAGTGAACACCTAGAACGGCGCAGGACACTCGAAGCGCAACCGCTCCCCAGTCACCGGATGGGTGAACCCCAACGTGGCAGCATGCAGACACAGGCGCGGGTAGGCGCTCAGCGCTTCGCCCTCGGCATACAAGCCGTCGCCCAGCAGCGGATGGCCGATCGACAGCATATGCACCCGCAGTTGGTGCGAGCGGCCGGTGATCGGCGTCAGTTCGACGCGGCAATGGGTGCCCAGGCGCTCGACCACGCGCCAGAAGGTCAGCGCATGCTTGCCGAACTCGTGATCCACCACATGCCTTGGCTTGGTCGGCGGGTCGTAGCGCAGGGGCAGGTCGATGCTGCCGCTGTCCAGCGCTGGCTGGCCCCAGCACAACGCCGCGTAGGCCTTTTCCGTTTCCCGGTCATGAAACTGCCGGGACAACTCGCGATGACTGTCCGGGTTGCGCGCCAACAGGATGATGCCCGAGGTTTCCCAGTCCAGCCGGTGCACGATCAGCGCTTCCGGATAGCCGTTCTCCTGCAGGCGGGTGATCAGGCAGTCCTTGTTGTCATCGGCGCGGCCCGGCACCGACAGCAACAGGGTCGGCTTGTCGACCACCAGAAAGGCCGGGTCCTCGTGGATGATGCGGATGTTCGACAGCGGCATGCGTTTGATATCTCTACGGGCGCTGAAACGGCAACGGCGACTCGCGAGCGCTCGATCGGAATCGAGGCTCGGAGCCGCCGAGGCGCCTGGTCCGGGTCGCTTAGCGATCGGGCAGGGTGATGTTGAGTTCCAGGATCGAGCAGCTGCCTTGGCTTTCCAGGGCAACCTGAACCTGATCGTTTTCGATGTTCACGTATTTGCGGATGACCTCCACCAGTTCCTTTTGCAAGGCGGGCAGGTAGTCCGGCGTTGTCCGTTGGCCACGCTCGTGCGCCACGATGATCTGCAGACGCTCTTTCGCTACCGACGCGGTGTTACCCTTTTTGCGGTCTCGAAAGAAGTCAAAAATATTCATTCACGACCTCCGAACAGGCGCTCGATCCAGCCCTTCTTTTTCACATCGAGGAATCGATGCGCGACTTCCTTGCCCAGCAGGCGATCCACCGCATCGCTATACGCCTGGCCGGCATCGCTCTGGTCGTCGAGGATCACCGGCACACCCGAGTTGGAGGCCTTGAGAACCGCTTGCGACTCAGGGATCACGCCGAGCAGGCGAATGGCGAGGATTTCCTCGACGTCTTCGACACCGAGCATTTCGCCCTTGCTCACACGCTCTGGATTGTAGCGGGTCAGCAGCAGGTGTTCCTTGATTGGATCTTCGCCTTTTTCGGCGCGCCGCGACTTGCTGGCCAACAGACCCAGCATGCGGTCCGAGTCACGTACCGAGGACACTTCGGGGTTGGTCACGACGATGGCTTCGTCGGCGAAGTACATGGCCAGGCTGGCGCCTTTCTCGATACCGGCCGGCGAGTCGCAGATGACGAATTCGAAATCGGCCTTGAGCTGGTTCAGGACCTTTTCGACGCCTTCGAGGGTCAGCGCGTCCTTGTCGCGGGTCTGGCTGGCGGCCAGGACATACAGGTTCTCGAGACGCTTGTCCTTGATCAGGGCCTGGCTGAGCGTGGCTTCATCGTTGACGACGTTGACGAAGTCGTACACGACGCGTCGCTCGCAGCCCATGATCAGGTCAAGGTTACGCAGGCCGACGTCGAAGTCGACGATGACGGTCTTGTGGCCGCGCAGGGCCAGACCAGTACCAATGGCAGCGCTGGAGGTGGTCTTACCCACACCACCTTTACCGGATGTAACGACGAGAATCTTGGACAAGGTGTATCACCCCTAGAGAAAAAGGATTGCTAGTCCTGAAAACATGACTTGAAAAAGCACTTGGGCAGCGGCTCCGGACGGCATATCCGATGAAACCGGGCTGATGCCACTGCGCTCTGATTGTGCGTATGAAGCGGTAATGCGTAAAAAGGCCGCAGTATCCGTTAAAGACGGGTGATGTTCAACACATCTCCGGTCAAGCTGACTTGAACCGGCGAGCCCCACAGCGGATCGCGGCGCAGGTCTTCGGAGACCTTGTATTGCCCGGCGATCGACAGCAATTCGGCGCCAAGATGCTGGCAGAAGATTCGCGCCTTGGTATCGCCTTTGATCCCCGCCAGAGCGCGGCCGCGCATCGGGCCGTAGACATGGATATTGCCATCGGCGAGAAGTTCCGCACCCGAGCTTACCGAGGACACAATCACCAGATCGCCGCCTTGGGCGTAGATCTGCTGGCCACCGCGCACCGGCGTGGTAATCACCTTGGTCGGCATGATCACCGGCTCAGGCGGTTTTTTCGGCACTTGCGGCTCGTCCAGCGGCCGCTCGCGGGCGCCGGACGGTGGCAGCACGGGCAGGTCGATGGCGATGGCGGCGGCGATGTCTTCGATACGGCTGGCGCGGATCGCCAGGGTGCGCAGGCCGTGTTGACGGCACACGCGCATCAGCCCGGGAAGATCGATAGCACCTTCGCTGGGCGGCAGTTTGTCCAGCGCCAGCACCAGCGGCGTATTGCTGAAGAAGTTCGGTGCCTGGGCCACTTTGGCCGCCAACTGGCGATCCAGTCCTTCGAGATTGTTCTGCGCCAACTCGAGCACCGTGATGGCAAGCATGCTGCCTTTCAACTGGAACACGGGCGTCGTGTCTTGGAATTCTGTTTGGCTCATGGTCGGCAAGTCGCGCCTTGTTACGAAAAAAGTGCCGAGACTTATAGCGAGAACGCCTTCATGCCGCAACCCGCGATGAACCGATGTAGAATGCGCGGCCCGCTCCCAGCTCCGGAATTGTTAATGGATCGCCCGCGTTTTCAGCGTTATTTTCTTCATCCGCGTTTTTGGCCGCTATGGCTGGGCCTTGGCCTGCTCTGGCTGGTGGTGCAGCTGCCGTACCGCACGCTGCTGCGCCTGGGCCGTTGCCTGGGGCGCATCATGCTGCTGGTGTCGGCCGAGCGGCGCAACGTGGCGGCGCGCAATCTGGAGCTGTGCTTCCCGGAAATACCGTTGGTCGAAAGGCAGCGGATGTTGAAAGAAAATCTGCAATCCACCGGTATCGCTTTTTTCGAAATGGCCATGGCCTGGTGGTGGCCAAAGGCCCGGCTGGCGCGCCTTGCGCACATCGAAGGGCTGGAGCATCTGCGCGATGCCCAGGCCGACGGGCAGGGGGCGATCCTCATGGCTTGCCACTTCACCACCCTGGAGATCGGCGCCGCCTTGCTGGGCCAGCGCCACACCATCGACGGCATGTACCGCGAGCACAAGAACCCCTTGTTCGATTACATCCAGCGCTGCGGGCGCGAGCGTCACAACCTCGACGCCCTGGCGGTGGAACGCGAGGATGTGCGTGGGATGATCAAGCTGCTGCGCAAGGGCCGGGCGATCTGGTATGCCCCGGATCAGGACTACGGCGCCAAGCAGAGCGTCTTCGCGCCGCTGTTCGGCATCGAGGCGGCCACGGTGACCGCCACCAGTCATTTCGCGCGGTTGGGCAAGGCGCGGGTGATCCCCTTCACGCAACAGCGCCTGCGTGATGGCAGCGGCTACCGCCTGGTGATCCATCCGCCGATGGAAGGCATTCCGGGGGAAAGCGAACTGGCGGATTGCGTGCGGATCAATCAGTGGGTCGAAGAGGTGATACGCGAGTGCCCCCAGCAGTACCTGTGGGCCCATCGACGCTTCAAGTCGCGCCCGCCGGGAGCCGAGAAGCTGTACGACAAGCGCAAGCGCTGACAAGGCTTTCGCGAGCAAGCTCTGCTCCCACAGAGTGATTCCTGTCTCTGTGGGAGCAGAGCTTGCCCGCGAAGAGGCCATCAAGATCGACGCAGAAAAAAGGCCGGCCCCGTATAAACAGGTCCGGCCTTTTTTGTTGCCGCCAGGATATTACTCGGCGATCTGCAGCTTGCGCGACTCGGTGTAGATGTAGCGCACTTTCTCGTACTCGAACGGTGAGTTCAGCGAGCCATAGCGGAAGTTGGTCTGGTAGCGACGGTCAACCGTGCGCAACACATAGAGTTCCGGATGGTCACTGCTGACCTGCGAGACATTGAGGAAGTTGATCTGCGACTCGGCTGCGAAATCGAAGACCAGGCCGGTGGTGTCACGCACGTTCGAGGGGCCGAACGCCGGCAGCACCAGGTAAGGGCCGGCCGGTACGCCGTAGTAGCCCAGCGTCTGCCCGAAGTCTTCCGGCTGACGGTTGAGGCCCACGGCAGTCGCTGGGTCCCACAGGCCGAAAATGCCCACGGTGGTGTTCAGCACTACGCGGCCGGTGGTGTCCAGCGAGCGGCGACCCTTGAACTGCAACAGGCTGTTGAGCAGGTTGCCGACATCGCCGATGTTGTTGAAGAAGTTGCTCACACCGGTGCGCAAGAACCGCGGGGTGATGTAGGTGTAGCCATTGACTGCCGGCAGCAGTACCCACTCGTCGAGCTTGTAGTTGAAGTGGTACAGGCGACGGTTCATCGATTCCAGCGGGTCGTAGACGTTCAGCGCGGTCATGGTCGAACGCTCGAACTCGCGTTGGTCCAGGCCGGGGTTGAACTTGAGCGCCTTGTTCGGTTCGGTGAAGCCGTCCGCATCGGTGGTGCGCGGTGCGTCGTCAGCGTGTGCCAGGCCTGCGCAAAGCAGCGTCGCGGCGAAGAGGAATTTTCTAGCCACGGAAGAACTCCAGAATAGCGTCGCTGTTGACGCGGTAGTTGATGTTGCCGCAATGGCCGCCGTACGGGAAAAGCGTCAGGCGATCGCCAAAGGTGGTGCGCAGGAAGCCGATATCGCCAGGGCCGAGGATCACGTCGTCGGCATTATGGAAAACGGCGAGCTTGTTGTTGTCGTGCAGGTAATCCTTGAGCGCGTACAGGCTGACCTGGTTGACCAGTTGCAGCACGCTGCCGCCGTCGGTGCGGGCACGCCACATGGGGATGACCTGATCGGTCAGGTAGCAGTTGAAGTCACACTGCAGGGCCTTGCGCATGTAGGGCGTCAGGCTGGTGCCTTCGGTGATCTTGGTCTTGGGCGGGGTAATCAGGCCGCGACGGTTGATCAGGTCGGAAGTGAAGGCGATATCGGCTGCCGAGAAGCGGAACGAGGTGCCGATCAGCATCGCCAGTTGCTCGTTGGAGAGGTGCTCCTTGGAGTTCTGGACATCGTAGATCAGTGCGTCGTTGAGGTCGATGTAGCCTTTTTCCTGGAAGTAGCGCGTCAGTTTGGCCAGCATCAGCTCATAGAAGGTAGTGCTGTTGTTGATGCCCTTGACCTGCGTCTGTACCAGCTTGTCGAGGTTGGAGATCGACGTGTACAGGTTGACTGGCGGGTTGAGCAGCAGGACCTTCTTGAAGTTGAAGCTGCGGCGGGTTTCATCGAGCTTGCTGACGAAGGCCGCGTCCAGCGCGCCCAGGCTGTAGCCGGTCAGGTAGTAGTCGGTGACGGCCAGCTTGGGATGCTGGGCGCGCACGGCCTGCATGACGCGGTACAGGTCTTCGGCGTCTTCGGTGCTCACGCCGGGTGTGGCGAACCGCGAGGCGGCGCTCATGAAGTCATAGCTGGTGGGCGACGACAGCTGCACGACGTTGTAGCCAGCCTGGTAGAACAGCTTCTTGAGAAACTCGTTGAGGCTGCTGGTGTAGGGCGCACCGGTACCGGCGATCAGGAAGATCAGCGGCGCGGGGTGGTCCTGCTTGGCCAGGCGGTAGCGCAGTTTTTTCACCGCCCAGAAGTTGTCGGGCAGGATCTGCTCGCGCTCGGGGCGCAGGTTGAGGGTGTAATCGTCCTGATCGATATCGCTGTTGGCCGGCAGCTTAGGGCGCAGGTCCGGCGGCGTCGAGGCGATCGTTGCCTCGAAGGGATTGTGCAGTGGATAGCCATAGGTGGCAGGATCGACATCCTTCGCCAACGCAGACGCACTCATTATGAGACCGCCCAGCAAGGCAGCGAAGCGCAATGATCGGAGCATGAATTAATTCCCTGGAACGGCAGATGCTGATTTTGATGTACGCAGGCTCAGACCATCTGGCTAATGGCAAGTTGCCAAGCGTTGCATTATTTAGTGCAAGAAAAGGGGGGGCGCCGGTACACCCCAGCGCGCACGATACACCGAATGGGCACGGCGCTGACAGAGTGGCGCGGGCTTTTGCTTGCAAGGTCGCTCAAGGTGATTATGCTGTGCGACGATTTTCTCAGCCTGGAGTAGTGCATGTCCCGTCGGATGCCTTTGTGGATTGGCCTGATCCTGTTGTCGCTGTGGGTTCTGCTCAGCTATGGCGTGCGCTATGGGCTGATGGAAAGCACGCAATGGCTGGCGGCCTGCGTCGACGATCCCGGTCGTTGGCAGTGCCAGGCGCGCTCGCACCTTGGCTTGATCATCTATCTGGGCGTGATCGGCTGGTCGGCGCTGGGATTCGCCGTGCTCGGTTTTGTCGTGCCGGGGCGAGTGGGCAAGTGGCTGGCGGGTGTGGGCCTGGTCATCGGCACACCGGGGCTGGCGCTCTACAGCGCCAGCTTGTCGGTCTTCGCGGTGGTGATTGCCGGGTTGCGGCTGGTTCGTCGCTGATTGGGGGGGAGGCTGCGGGCCTCTTCGCGAGCAAGCTCTGCTCCCACAGAGTTGGCGGTGCTGCAGTGGTACACCTGTGGGAGCAGAGCTTGCTCGCGAAGGGGGCGGCGCGGGTTAGCGCGGTACCTGGACACAGCGCCACAAGCCCAGCGCCAGCAGCGCGCTGACCAGCGCAAAGCCCCACGCCTGCGGGTTCTGCAGGCCTTCACGGGCCAGTTGCGGGATGATGCCGGCAGCGATGATCAGTGCCAGCAGCAGGGTTTCGTTACGACGTACCCGCACCGGTCGCCATAGATAGACGAGCGCCGGTATCACCAGGGCTGCGGTGGGGAAGCTGCGATAGCGTGGCTCGAACACCATGGTCAGCATCATCACCGCACCGGCGAAACCGGCGGCCATGGCCCAGGCGCCGGCACGGGCTTGCAGCCAGTCCAGCAGACGGGCACGAATGCCGACAGGGTTCGCCAGTGCCAGCGCGCCATGCACCAGCACGATCAGGTTCAGCGCCACCATTACCGCGGCCCACAGCCATTCCCCGACAAAGCGTGCGGTCACCCGCATCAGCTCGCCCCAGACACCCAGGCTGGCAACGCCGACCACCACCAGCAATGGCAAAAGCGCCGGTTTCAAAGCCGACGAAGTGGCTTGCAGACGCCCCGCGATGACCAGCACCAGCAGCCCCAACAAGGTGCCCGCCCCCAGCCATTGCGGCCAGAACGGCAGATTGCTCACCGGGCCTTCGAGCACGCCCTTGTTCTGCCGGTCGGCATCGAACAGCCCCCAATAGCCGCCCACGGCGCCTTCGCTGGCGCGCTTCCATGGCTGGTCGAAGGCTTCGATCAGGTTGTAGTGCCAGCCGCGCTGTTCGGCCATGGCGACGAAACTGCGGATGAAGCGGGCCTCGTTGACTCGGCTCGGCAGCGCGGTCTGGCGTTGACGTCCTTCGCTTGGCCAGCCGGTCTCGCCGATGACGATCTCGCGCGGCGCGAAGCGTTTGGCGAAATCGTCGTGAACGTTGGCGACATGGGCGAGGGCGTCGTCGATGCCGCTGGGTTTGTCTTCCCAGTACGGCAGCAGGTGGATGGTCAGGAAGTCCACAGCCTTGCCGACCTCCGGGTATTGATCCCAGAACTCCCAGACATCGGCATAGGTCACCGGCTGCTGGACCGCCGCCTTGACCTGACGAATCAGCGCGACCAGCTGCGCGCCGGTGACTTCCTTGCGCAGCAAAGCCTCGTTGCCGACGATCACCGAGGTGACGACGTCCGGATTGGCATTGGCCGAGGCGATCAGCGCTTTGATCTCGAGCTGGGTGTCCACCGGATTGCTGTTGATCCAGGCGCCCATCATCACCTTGAGCCCATGCTTGCGCGCGAGGTCCGGGATGGCGTCGAGGCCGGTCATGGAATAGGTGCGAATGCACTGGAAACGCGTGGCCAGCAAGGCCAGGTCGGCGTCCATGCGCGCCGGACGCACCTTGAGAGGCTGGTCGAACGGCGATTGGTCCTTGTCGAACGGCGTATAGGACGCGCATTGCAGTTTGTGCGAGGGGCTGGCGGCATCGGCCAGGGTCACGGGTTCGCCCAGTGCGTACCAGAAAGCACACAGCGCCGCGAAGGCGATCAGGCAGGCAAGCAGATAGGGCAGCAGGGCAGAGCGAGCGGTGGAGGACATGATGGCGCCAGGCAAAAACACTGGGCGCATGTTACCCGTATTTGCGGTTGCCTTGAGCTTCACCATGCAAGGTTCGGGCGATTTTTTGTTTCTTCTTCGCTAATGGCCGAGTGATGTCGTTTTCCACCCCGTCAAGGTCGCTGGCAGAGCAGGATGGTTGTGTCCCTGGGCCGATGATCAGTGCGTCGGGCGGGCTCACCCGGATAGCGCCGATGGGCCGAGGACCGGCAATGGGCGTAACGCAGGCGCCTTGCACCAACACACAACATTCTCAGTGCTCGATACTGTCGAGCCCAGCCTTTTCGGGGAAGCAACATGAAAATGCGACGTCTTTTGGGAGCGGGTGCCGCTCTGGTTCTGGCCATGGGCACCACCCTCGCCAGCGCTGATACCAAGCCCACGTTAAGCATCGGCTATGTCGATGGCTGGTCCGACAGTGTGGCGACCACCTTCGTGGCTTCCGAAATCATCAAGGAGAAACTGGGTTACGACACCAAACTGATGCCCGTCGCGGCCGGGATCATGTGGCAGGGCGTGGCTACCGGCAAGCTCGACATGATGCTTTCGGCCTGGCTGCCGGTCACCCATGGCGAGTACTGGGCCAAGAACAAGGACAAGGTCGTCGACTATGGCCCGAACTTCAAGGACGCCAAGATCGGCCTGATCGTGCCCGAGTACGTCAAGGCCAAATCGGTAGCCGATCTGGCCACCGATGACAGCTTCAAGAAGAAGATCGTCGGTATCGATGCTGGCTCGGGCGTCATGCTCAAGACCGACCAGGCGATCAAGGACTACGGTCTGGACTACAAACTGGTGGCCAGCTCCGGCGCCGCCATGACCGCTGAACTGGCCCGTGCCGAAGACAAGAAAGAATCCATCGCCGTGACCGGTTGGGTACCGCACTGGATGTTCGCCAAGTGGAAGCTGCGCTTCCTGGAAGACCCGAAAGGCGTCTACGGTGCAGCTGAAACGGTCGACAGCGTCGGCAGCCTGGGGCTGGAGAAGAAAGCCCCGGACGTGGTCGCTTTCCTGAAGAAGTTCCAGTGGGCCTCGGCTGACGAGATCGGCACCGTGATGCTCGCGGTACAGAATGGCGAGAAGCCGGATGTGGCCGCCAAGGCATGGGTCGCCGCCCACCCTGATCGCGTTGCGCAATGGACCGCTAAATAAGTACGGCTGCAAGTCATCAAAAGGCCACCCTCGCGGTGGCCTTTTTCATTTGCACGTCCATACTGGCTATACGACTAAAGTCGTCTGGAACGCGTCTATGGCCAGCATACAGTGGCTACGCTCCAACATAATCTGTGCTGCTAGGACAAAAATAATGAACGACAGCATTTACAGCAAGATACAAGACAGTCCGCGCTTCAAGGAACTGGTCTCCAAACGCGAGCGGTTCGCCTGGATTCTTTCAGCGATCATGCTCGGCCTCTACGCCGCCTTCATCCTTCTGATTGCTTATGGGCCCCAGATCATGGGCACCAAGATCAGTGCAGGCTCGTCGATCACCTGGGGTATTCCCATCGGGGTCGGTTTGATCGTCAGCGCTTTTGTGCTCACCGCCATCTATGTACGGCGGGCCAATGGCGAATTCGATGACCTCAACAACGAGATCCTCAAGGAGGCGCAACAATGATCCGTACCTTGCTGGCGACATTGGCTCTGGGCGCTGTTGCCCCGGCCGCATTAGCCGCCGATGCAATATCAGGCGCCGTGCAGAAACAACCGCTGAATATCTCCGCCATCATCATGTTCGTGGTGTTCGTGGGTTTAACGCTGTGCATCACTTATTGGGCGTCCAAACGCAACAAGTCGGCGGCTGACTATTACGCTGCGGGCGGCAAGATCACCGGGTTCCAGAACGGTCTGGCGATTGCCGGCGATTACATGTCGGCCGCTTCGTTTCTGGGGATTTCCGCGCTGGTGTACACCTCCGGGTATGACGGCCTGATCTATTCGATCGGCTTTCTGGTGGGTTGGCCGATCATCCTGTTCCTGATCGCCGAACGCTTGCGCAACCTGGGCAAATACACTTTCGCCGATGTGGCTTCGTATCGCCTGGGGCAAACCCAGATCCGTACCCTGTCGGCCTGTGGCTCGCTGGTGGTCGTGGCGTTCTATCTCATCGCGCAGATGGTCGGCGCCGGCAAGCTGATTCAGTTGCTGTTCGGTCTCGATTACCATGTGGCGGTGATCATGGTCGGCATTCTGATGTGCCTGTATGTACTGTTCGGCGGCATGCTGGCGACCACCTGGGTGCAGATCATCAAGGCGGTGATGCTGCTGTCCGGTGCTTCGTTCATGGCGATCATGGTGATGAAGCACGTCAACTTCGATTTCAATGCGCTGTTCGCCGAGGCCGTCAAGGTCCATCCCAAAGGCGAGGCGATCATGAGCCCCGGCGGGTTGGTCAAGGATCCGATCTCGGCATTCTCGCTGGGCCTGGCGCTGATGTTCGGTACCGCCGGCCTGCCGCACATCCTGATGCGCTTCTTCACCGTCAGCGATGCCAAGGAAGCGCGCAAGAGCGTGCTCTATGCGACCGGCTTCATCGGCTACTTCTACATCCTGACCTTCATCATCGGTTTCGGCGCGATTCTGCTGGTCAGCACCAATCCGGCCTTCAAAGACGCCGCGGGTGCCTTGCTGGGCGGCAACAACATGGCGGCGGTGCACTTGGCCGATGCGGTGGGGGGCAGTCTGTTTCTGGGCTTCATCTCGGCCGTGGCCTTCGCCACCATTCTCGCGGTGGTCGCCGGCCTGACGCTGGCCGGTGCCTCGGCGGTGTCCCATGACCTGTACGCCAGCGTGATCAAGAAGGGCAAGGCCAACGACAAGGACGAGATCCGCGTCTCGAAGATCACCACCATCGCCCTCGGCGTACTGGCGATCGGCCTGGGCATCTTGTTCGAGAGCCAGAACATCGCCTTCATGGTCGGCCTGGCGTTTTCCATCGCCGCCAGCTGCAACTTCCCGGTCCTGCTGCTCTCCATGTACTGGAAGAAGCTCACCACCCGCGGCGCCATGATCGGCGGCTGGATGGGCCTGATCAGTGCCGTGGGCCTGATGATCCTCGGGCCGACCATCTGGGTGTCGATCCTGGGCCATGCCAAGGCGATCTTCCCTTACGAGTACCCGGCGCTGTTCTCCATGATCATCGCCTTCATCGGTATCTGGTTCTTCTCGGTGACCGACAAGTCCACTGCCGCTGACGAAGAGCGGGCCAAGTTCTATCCGCAGTTCGTGCGTTCGCAGACCGGTCTGGGAGCGAGTGGGGCGGTCTCTCACTAAGCAAATCGCAGGCATGAAAAAGGCAGCCATTTGGCTGCCTCTTTCATTATGTCCGAACGCTATATCTTCCCGAGCAATACCAGGATCAGCAGGATGATCAGTACGGTACCAATGATCCCCGACGGCCCGTAGCCCCAACTTCTGGAGTGCGGGAACACGGGCAGACCGCCCACCAGCAGCAGGATCAGGATGATGATAAGTATGGTGCCCATGGTGACTTCCTTATTTGGACTGTAGTTATGTTCGCCGGTCGGGATATTCATGACCGCTTAACAAGTCCGACTCCGGTCTGTCGAAAAAAGTCATTTTATTACTGCACGATATTTTTGCAGGCGCACGGAACTTTGCTACCCGCCGACTCACCCGCGCTCGATATATTCAGGGCGTGGATTGTACCTGCGCGCCTGTACCGGGGAGGCTAGTCTCGACTCATCAGTCGATGACGGGGAGGTGATGGCGATGGCCATGCGCATGATGATCACCGGAGCTGGGTCCGGGCTGGGTCGCGAAATTGCCCTGCGCTGGGGGCGTGAGGGCTGGCAGCTGGCCCTGTGTGACCTGAACGAGCAGGGCTTGCAGCAAACCCTGACGCAGGTGCGGGCGGTGGGCGGCGACGGATTCGTTCAGCATTGCGATGTACGGGACTACAGCCAATTGGTGGCCCTGGCGCAACGCTGCGAGGCGCAATGGGGCGGCATCGATGTGCTGGTCAATAACGCTGGTGTGGCGTCGGGTGGGTTTTTTGCCGAGCTGTCGCTGGAAGACTGGGACTGGCAGCTGTCGATCAACCTCATGGGCGTGGTGAAGGGCTGCAAGGCCTTCCTGCCGCAACTGGAGCGCAGCCGCGGACGCATCATCAACGTTGCCTCCATGGCGGCCTTGATGCAGGGGCCGGGCATGAGCAATTACAACGTGGCCAAAGCCGGGGTGGTGGCGTTGTCGGAGAGCCTGCTGGTGGAGCTGCGTGACGCGCAGGTGGCCGTGCATGTGGTCTGCCCGTCGTTCTTCCAGACCGCGCTGCTGGATTCGTTCCGCGGGCCGACCCCGACGATGAAGGCACAGGTGGCCAGATTGCTGGAGAGTTCGCCGATATCAGCGGCGGATATTGCCGATTACATCTATGTCGAGGTGGCTCGCGAGACATTCATGATCCTGCCCCACGAGCAAGGCCGCGCCGCCTGGCAGCTCAAACAGCGCCAGCCTCAAGCGCTGTATGACGAGATGGCCGCCATGGCGACGCGCATGCGCGCTAAAAGCCCAGTTGCTGGTCCAGCCGAATAGCCTCTTGCAGGTTATCCAGCAGTTTCTTGCGGACCTTGAGCTTGGTGTTGCGGTGCGCGGTCATGTTGATTTTTTTCAATTGCTGCGCCGCCTTCAGGGCCTCTTCCATCAGCGCCTCGGGCTTGACCACTTTGTCGAAGAATCCGGCGTTCAGCGCCGCTGCCGGGTCGAACATTTCGGCGTTGATCACGGCCCGCTGGAAGGCCGAGCGGCGCAGGCGATCGCGGGCCAGTTCGATGCCGGCGTGGTGCATGGTCATGCCGATCATCACCTCGTTGAGGCCGATCTGGAACGGCCCCTCGACGCCGATGCGGTAGTCGCCGGACAGCAGCAGAAAGGCACCCTTGGCCACGGCGTGGCCGGGGCAGGCGATGATCACCGGATAGGGGTGGGCCAGCAGGCGCCGTGCCAGGGTCGAGCCCGAGGTCACCAGATCGATGGCCTGCTGCGGGCCGCTGGTCATCACCTTGAGGTCGTAGCCGCCCGAAAGAATGCCCGGCTGGCCGGTGACGATCACCACGGCCTTGTCCTGCTCGGCCTGGTCGAGTGCCTGGTTGAAGGCACTGATGACCTCTGGCGACAGCGCGTTGACCTTGCCGTTATGCAGGCTCAAGGTGGCAATGCCGTCTTCGAGACGGTAGTCGATCAGCTCGCTCATGACGCGATTCCTTGTTATGAAGTGCAGCAGACGTTACCCACGCAACGGCCCAAGGTAAAGCGCCGTGACTGACTGGGCGGTCACGCGGGTTGACCCATGTGGAAACGCCCCGCCTGAGCCTGCAACACCCGACAGCACGGCAATCCGTATTAACCGCATGAAAATTCTGCAAAAAACCTTTGCCATCTGCGGGGCTTTCGAATACATTAGCGCGCCTCGACAGACCTAACGGTGTGCCGAGATACGGTGAAGTGTCCGAGTGGCTGAAGGAGCACGCCTGGAAAGTGTGTATACAAGAAATTGTATCAAGGGTTCGAATCCCTTCTTCACCGCCATATTCGATACGCCCGAAACCCCCGCAAGCCCAGGCTTGCGGGGGTTTTTGGTTTCTGGGCCCCGGCGATTCGTAAGCGCGTAGAGCCTTGAGGATAAACGCCGCAGATCTCGATCCGCCGTTGCGCACGTCTGTGATCGCAACCCCCTGAGCCGAACCCGACCAAAATGCCGCGTTTTTCCGCCGACTCTTGAATTTAAGACTTGTCTTATTTTCGAGGGCCGCGAAGGTCTATAGGATGAGCCCCCACCGACAGCTCAGTCACAACAACAATACGCGCGACCTATGCCATCAACGCTCGATAGTGCCGTCGATTTTCAAGATGTTCTCCGCGTAATAGCAAGTAGCAATTGTAGAGATGGGCTTGCAGTGCCCGCCATCGGCCAATGGTTATTGTGTTGTCTGAGTGTGGATTGACCTTGGCCGTAGATCTGTCAGCGAGAAATGAATGAAAGTGTTAATGTTTTCTTTGGCATGTTGCATGGGTCTTACACTATCTCATGCGCAAGCGGCGACACCTAAAATCAATGTAGGGTCGATGTTTGATTATATTGACTCCGATAAAGGGACTTTCTTGAAGCGTGTTCGCAACGGTGGTGACGCAACAGCGTTCGTGCGCGTGGAAATCAGTGAAATCGTCTACGGCGAGGACGGCAAGCCTAGCGAACAGGCGGTCGAAAACTCACGCCTGGGGACTGACAAGGATGGTCTTGTGGCCAGCCCGGCACGGATGATCATTCCAGCGAACAGTCAGCAGTCGACGCGGTTGGTCTATTCGGGTGACAGAAGTCGCGAACGCTATTATCGAGTTCGATATGTACCCGCCGTTCCTGAGAAGTCCGATGACTTCGCGCTGTCAGCGCAAGAGCGCAGTGAATATGCAAGAGAACTGTCCGCCGGCGTGAGCGTGATGGCAGGCTTTGGCACCATTATCATCGTGCATCCAACCCATGCACACTATGCCACTCGACATGAAGACGATACGGCCGGATATACCGTGCGCAATGACGGTAACAGCACTGTTGTACTTGATGACTTCAAAGTGTGTGACGCCAAAGGCGCCAATTGCCTAGCCTCCCGAAAGATTCATCTGCTTCCCAAACGCAGCGAAACCTTCAGCAAAACCGAGCAGCAGACCTACCAGTTCAAACTTATCGAAGGGAATCACGAAAAACCGATTCGCTTGGCTGCCGAATAAAAGTACTACTACTTTGTTCCGTACAGGGACGTTTAACCAGCGAGAGAGATGTAAACATGAAAACCCCTATGATGCTTGGCGCCGCCTTGATCTTTTCTGCCAGTGCCGCTTTTGCCGCGCCAATTAGCGTTGATGTGGACGTGACCGCTTATATTCCGTCATCGACCACGCTCGATGTCTATGACGTGGGTGGCTGGGCCGGTGCCCCATTGGCAATGAATTACGACCGCGTCGCTAAAACCCTCGGAACGGTAGGTGGCCCGCTGCAGATAATCGGCGGCGTCGGCGATGTCGAGGCTTACTTGAGCTTTGCTCCGCAATTGGTCAGTGGCGCTGACAGCATTCCCTTGCTCGTCAGTGTCGGCGGCATCGGCCTGGCAGTCGGTTCGGCCGCGGCGGTAAAAGTGGCCACTGCTACGGAAGCTGCAGCCGGCAAGCGTATGCAGCTGGTGGTGGCCGCCGCACCGGCAACGGGTACCGGTTATGCCACGGGTACTTACTCCGGCCCCGTGCACATGCTGTTCGACTCCGTCGCGCCTTGATCAATAAAAAGCTGGCCGGATAGAGTAACAAAGCTCCTGAAGCGGGGCTTAATTCATCCCCCGTCTTTGGGAGCTGCTGTGTTTTTTAATCCGAACGCCCTGAGTATGGCACTCCTGTTCTGCTGCGCGTCTGCTCAGGCAGCGACAGTAACGCCTGAGCCTGCGCAGGCGAGAAACAAAGCTTCATTGAGTTTGCTGGAGCAGACAGAAGGCCTTCCTAAAGATTTTCTCGAGCATTTCTTCGATCTGCCGTTGACCGTTCGAATTGAGTTGGACGGCAAGTTTCTGGGTGATGGTCGAGTGGTGCTGTCGCGCAATAACACCCTCCAATTACTGGAATTCAGCGAATTTCACGACAGCAAGTTAAGTGTCGCCGACCGTCAGCGCTGGAGTGATTATCTCAACCAGCCACGGTTGCTCGGTGAGTGCGTCAGCGGCTGTGACAACGGCCTGCGGGCGATCCATTACAGCCTGGACAATTCGCTGCTGTCACTGGTGACCGATGCTGCCGAGTCGGACCCTGCTGAAATTCGCTATCACCGGTTGCCGGAGGGTGGCAGTCATGGCCTGATGCTGCGCAACCAGCTCAACGTGTTCGGTGGCAGCGGTACCGAGGGCAGCGGGCGTTATGTGGTGGACGCCCAGGGCAGTCTGGGCAACTGGACCACGGTTGGCAGTTATCAGATCGACCGCAGCCGCGCCGACGATGCCCAGACCCGGCAGTCGATCCAGAGCCTCTACGGCCAGCGCGAGCATGACAAGCACTTCTTCAAGGCCGGTTTTTTCCTGCCCAATTTCCAAGGGGTAGCGCGCCAGCCAAGTACGCCTGGGGCGGTACCCAACACCATTGCCGGCCTCATGTTCGGCTCGTCCGACAGCCTGGCCGTCAACGGTTCCAGCCCGAGTATTTACCCGGTCTACGTAACGGCCAATCGCCAGGGTACGGTTGAAATCTATCGTGACGGCAGTCTCATCTATACCCAGCCGGTGGAGCCTGGTTTGCAGCTCATCGACACCCGTCGCCTGCCCGGGGGGATTTACGAAGTGGAGGTGCGCTTGGTCGAAGACGGCAAGGTGACCTCGACCGAGACTGAACTGATCAATAAGCCGGTGCACTGGAGCAACTCGCAGGAGCGCTGGCGCTACAGTTCGTTCATCGGGCAGCAGCGCAATCTGCTCAACAGCTATAGCGCTGACGAAACCAATGATCTGGCCGTCGGCGGGGTGGTGAATTATCTCGCTCACCCTCGCGCGGTGCTGGGCGCCATGGCGCAGCAAATCGGTAAAGAGCGAGCGGTGGGCAGCTCGCTCAACTGGCACGCCAGTGATACTTCCAATCTGTATACCAACGTATTTCATTCCAGCGAGCATGGTGTGGGGCTTGATGTGCAGGCGATCCGCAACTATGCCTCTGGCAGCGTGATGTTCAACCACAGCCTGAACTGGCAGAACGCCGACAAGTATTCAAAGCTTCGGGCCGGCACCCAACAGAACTCGGCGATTGCACTCAATCATCGTCTGGATGACGTCAACAGCCTGACCGCCCGTGCTTCGCACAGTAACGGCGTCACCAATGGCGTGGGGCTGGACCTGTCTTTCAGTCGACGTGCCAAGGTGATGGGCAGCGATGCCAACTGGCGGACCTCGGTGTTCGATCGGCCGGCCACCGCCAGCAGTGGCAACCAGCGCAATCGCGGGATCGATGTCACGTTGAGCATGGCCCTGGGGGGAGCGGGTCGGCGCTATAGCGTCGGTGCCGGCTCGCGCGCGGCCAGTAAAGGTGGGCGTGATCAGTATGTGAATGCTGGGGTTTACCAGGAGCTGCAAGGCGGCCTGCTGACCAGTGTCAATGGCGCGGTCTCCAGCGACCGCTATGGCGTTGGCTTGAATGGCGGCGCTGCCTTTGACGGTGATGTGATGAGGGGCGACCTGTTTGCCCAGCGTTCGTCCCTCGAAGGTGGCCTCGCGGGCGGGGTCAACCTGGAAAGTACGGTGGCCATCGGTGGCGGCAAAATGGTCACTGCCGGCAATGGCGTCAACAGCGGCGCTCACACCGGCATGATCGTCGATGTCGAATCCGACATGCCGGAGGTTGAACTGATAGCTCAGGGCACCAACGGCAGCAGCACGACGCTCAAGCCTGGCCGCAACTTCGTGCCCGTAACAGCCTACAAGCCGGGCACCTTGCAACTGGACTTCGCCGGGCGCGATGCGCCTGCGGCGTCCATCCACCCTGCAACCACCAGCTACCACCTGAACAAGGGCGGCGTTGCCTACCGTCAGGTCACGGTGATGCAGACCCTGACCGTCATGGGGCAGGTCCTCGATGCCGCCGGCAAGCCGTTGCGCGGCGCCCATGTGCGTAACCATGCCGGGCGCAGTGTCGCTGAAGCGGATGGCTTCTTTACCCTCGAGATGAGTGCCCGTCAGCCGGTACTGGAAGTGGCTCATCCCAGTATCAGAGGCTGCACATTCCATCTTGACGACAAGCGTTACCCGCGTGAGGGCGATGTGGTCATGGTCGGCAAGTTGAAGTGTGACGATCTGGACGCGCGTGACCCGTTACTCAGTGCAAGTGTCGAGCAGCAAGGATAATTCATGAAATCCAAGAGTCTGGCTAAATATAATCGTAGTTGCTTGCTGCTACTGGTATTACTTCTGATAGTGCAGTTTCTGTGGCAGACGCCGGCGCGGGCTTATAGTGTCAGGGTCAGTGCAGAGTTTACGCCCAATCGAAACAACCCGAACAATCGCACCTTTACCAATACGACGCCTGTGAGTGGGGTCTGCAGCAACGCGCATTATGAATGGTGTAAAGCCAATAATGTATTCAGCATCGCGACAGGCATAGGCTACGAGAGTACCAAACTGGGCAACGGTGTGACGGATCATGGCCGGGGGTCGATTTTTTTTGAGCTGCCTGCTCAAAGGACGATTACCGTAACCTCGGATACCGGGGAGACGGCAGAATTGATTCTTCGTATCACGGGCGTGGCGTTCAGATATGGGCAGCGCAATAATGGAGTATTGCCCAGCGATACCCGAGATTTAAGGGGATGTAGGGAGGTATTCGGTAATGCCAATGGTACAACGAGTATCATGCGAATTATCACGCGTAACGATAACGGCGCCGGTGGACGTAGCAGTTGCGCCTATGGGATGCTGGCTGACGCCGAGTTTGGCATTCATGCGTTCGATATGATCTATGAGCTCGATACGCCTGAGCCGTTGAATATGAAGAATGGGATCTATCGTGGCAGTACTTATTATACCCAGGGTGGGCGAGGCAGCGATTTCGATCTGGGTGATGGTGTCGTGCACGTCGTTGACCCCAATATTAACGTCAATTTTGTATTGACGGTAAATCACCTGTTTTCCCTGGATTTTCCGCCAGGCAGCGAGACGGTGAATCTCAAGCCCTTGGGTGGCTGGAATCAATGGACCGACTATAAAAAAGTGCCGACGACCTTGCGCAAGGACCTGCACTTCCAGGTCAGTGGTTCAACCAATTTTTCGGTGAACCTTAATTGCGAGCACTTGATGCCGGATGGCCGTTGCGGCATTTCCAATGGTGCTTCGACGGTACCACTGGATGTGGCCATCACCATGCCGGGGTTGCTGGGGCGTAACGACGGCAGTTTCATGGAGGCGCTGGATTACCCGCTGACGCAATCGTTCACCCATGTGCCGAGATTCTCCCCAAAGGAAGGCGCAGTGTTCCAGCGGCGCTCCTACCTGCGTTTTGAAGTCAACGGCGAGCCCATCAAGGAAATGGTCACCCACCCGGATACTCACTACAAAGGGCGGGTAACAGTGGTGTTCGACGCCGATCTATGAGCGCGCGGCAGCCGCTCATGCTCGCAAAGATTGCGCGCATGAGCTCTGGGCAACGAGCCATTCCAGCCCGCTTCAGGCCCCGAAGCCGCCGTCGATCGTCAAGCTCGCCCCGGTGATGTACCCCGCCTGCGGGCCGGCCAGGTAGGCGACGAAGTCCGCGATCTCTTCAGCCGTGCCGTAACGGTCCAGCGCCATCAAACCGAGCATCCCAGGGGCCATTTCGCCATCCGCCGGGTTCATGTCGGTGTCCACGGGGCCAGGCTGCACGTTGTTGACGGTGATGCCCCGTGGGCCGAGGTCGCGGGCCATGCCTTTGACCAGGCCGGTCAGGGCCGATTTGCTCATGGCGTAGGTAGCGCCGCCGGCGAAGGGCATGCGGTCGGCGTTGGTGCTGCTGATGTTGATGATCCGTCCGCCGTTGCCCATGTGCTGCAAGGCCGCCTGGCTGGCGACGAAGACGCTACGCACATTGATGGCCAAGGTCTTGTCGAAATCGGCCAGGGCGAGCTCTTCGACCAAGCCCAGAGCCAGCACGCCGGCGTTGTTGACCAGAATATCCAGGCCGCCGAAGGCTTCAGCGGCTGCTGCGACTGCCCGTTGTACGGCTTCAGCGTCGGCGCTGTCGGCTTGAATCGCCAGTGCTTTGCCGCCGCTGGCGATGATTTCGTTCTGCAGCGCCTCGGCTTTTGCCGCGGAGCTGACATAGGTAAAGGCCACGCTGGCGCCATCGGCTGCGAGCCGTTTGACGATCGCGGCGCCGATGCCGCGGGAACCGCCTTGGATCAATGCGACTTTGCCGGTAAGACTGGACATGATGTTTCTCCTCAAGTGAGCAGGGCGTGGTGCCCTGGTGTGGGTATGAGTATCTGCGCTGGATTACCTGTCGTGTAGACCATGATTGGCATAGGCTATGTAAACCAAAAGTTTATAATCAGCGGTTTTACCGTTACCGTCCGGGCTCGGAGTCTAGTCGTGGAAAACTTTGGCAGCATAGAAAGCTTCATTCGCAGCGCCGAAGCGGGCAGCTTCGCCGAGGCCGCGCGGCGGCTGAGCCTGACGCCGGCGGCCGTGGGCAAGAACGTCGCCGGCCTGGAAGCGCGCCTCGGCGTGCGGCTGTTTCTGCGCAGCACTCGTCGCCTGACCTTGACCGAAGCCGGGCAGCGCTTTCTGGCGGAGGTAAGCGGCAGTTTCGCCATTATCCAGAACGCCGTGGCTAACCTGGCCAGCGCTGAGGGCCAGCCAGTGGGCACGCTCAAGGTCAGCATGGGCCTGGTGTTCGGGCGCTTGTATGTCGTGCCGTTGCTGGGGGCGTTTTTGCAGAGATACCCGGCTATCGTCGCCGATTGGCATTTCGATAATCGCCAAGTGGACTTGATCGGCCAAGGCTTCGATGCGGCCATCGGCGGTGGCTTCGAATTGCCCCCAGGCGTAGTGGCGCGCAAGTTGGCGCCGGCCCACCGGATTCTGGTCGCCGCGCCTGGCTATCTGCAGCGTCTGGGGGCGTTGGCGCATCCCGATGACCTGCAGGCAGCCGACGGCATCCTTATCCGCTCGCCGCAGACCGGGCGAGTACGCAACTGGCCGCTGACCCACCGCACGCAGGAGCAAGCCCCATTGCGCTTCAAACCGCGTATGACCATGAGCGATTCCGAAGCGGCCTGCGCGGCGGCGGAGCAGGGCCTGGGCATCGCCCTGGTGAGCATGCCGTTCGCCTTGCCTTACTTCGAGCGTCAGACGCTGGTAAGAGTGTTGCCGGACTGGTACGTAGACGACGGCAACATTTCCTTGTACTACGCCGAGCACAAGCTGCTGTCCGGCAAGACCCGCGCCTTTGTGGACTTCGTCATCGAGCAGTTCAAGGCTCAGGGGCTGTATCAGCGTTTCAGCGCGGTGTGAGGCGCTCAGCGAATGCCGAGGATTTCCGATTGCTGAAAGCGGTTGTCGATGCGGATGCTCACCTCGTCACCCTCGAATTTGCCCAGCAGCGCCCTGCCGAGGGGGGCATGGGGGGTGATCACGGTGACTGCGGTGCCATTGAGGGTGAGTGTCAGCCCGGCCGCATCCGGGCCGAGGAACACTTGCTGGCGTTCGCCCCGGGCATTCTCCAGATCTATCAGCGCGCCGACCTGGATACCCGCGGCGGCATCGTAATCACGCAGCACCAAAGCCTGATACTTCAGCAGTGCCTGGCGAATTTCCTCGGTGCGGCGCGCCTGCCCGGTGGCCAGGTAAGAGGCTTCGAGGCCCAGGGTGTCGTACTTGTTCTCGGCAACGTTTTCTTCGTGTGTCGCCGTTTCGTATGCGGTCTGCGCGGCGCGCTGGGCGATGTCGAGGTTACGCGCCAGGGTCGCGGTGATCAGTTCGAGCAGTTGCGTTTTGGCCATGTCAGTTGCAAAACATCAATACGTTGGCGCGGCTCTTGTCGCTGGGCGCGGTTTGCGCCTGCTGCAACCAGAATTGGCACTTGGGGTTGGAGAAATTATCCGGGTTGCGCCGCGCTTCCTCGACCGCACCGGACATTTCCTGGCGGCTGAGGTTTTCCTGATACTGCTCGAACATGTGGTTCTGCGAGGCCAGGGCGGGATCGCTGGGCATCGCTGGCAGGGCCGGTGCCTGGGGCTGGCGAATGCTCGGCGGGGTGGTGAGGTTGCTGATCTCGGCCGGCGCGTCGATGGGCGTGTACAGGGTCTTGTAGATCAACCAGCCACTCAGGCCCAGGGCCATGAAGCCCAGCCAGATACCCAGGGCGATGATCAGCACCAGGCGCAGGGGGCGTCTGGCGCGCGCGGGCAGCTCGCGGCTATTGCTTGGAACAGGCATCACAGCCTCCTGGCTTGGGGTGAATTGCAGGCTGGAAAGCGGCTTGCAGGATACGTCTGTGGACCCGATGCGTTGCTCGCAGTTCTCTCGGTACATTCTGAAATAACTTCTCGGGCAAAACATTGTTGCACGGCTTGCCGCTGAATTATCTGCTTTGCTGCTGTTGTCGACGCGCGAAACTGCGGACAATCGGCGGTTTGGCCCACTGGGCCGCTTCAACGAGCCGATCTATCGCCTCAAGGGAACAGCATAATTGGTGTCTGACATGAAAGCCTCCTGGGATATTTTTTGCAGCGTCGTCGACAACTATGGCGATATCGGTGTGACCTGGCGCCTGGCTCGCCAGTTGGTGGCCGAGCACGATCTGCAGGTGCGTCTCTGGGTGGATGATCTGGCCTCCTTCGCGCCACTTTGCCCAGGTGCCGACCCTCAGGCGGGGCAGCAATGGCAAGCAGGCGTCGACGTTCGCCAATGGCCGCAAGTGTGGCAGAAGGTCGACTTGCCGGACGTCGTGATTGAAGCCTTTGCCTGCAAGTTACCGGCGGACTATGTCGATGCCATGGCCAGTTCCAGCCCGGTGCGGTTGTGGCTCAATCTGGATTACCTCAGCGCCGAGGACTGGGTGGGCGGGTGTCATGGCTTGCCGTCGCTAAAAACCGCCGGCTACCAGAAGTATTTCTTCTTCCCGGGGTTTCAGGCGGATACCGGCGGACTGCTGCGCGAGGCCGGATTGCTGGAGCGGCGCCGCCAGTGGCAGGAGGATCCGGCCGGGCGGCAGGCTTTCCTGGCCCGGTGGGGTGTGCAAGTGGCCGCCGGGGCGCGGCTGATGTCGCTGTTCGCCTACGAGCATCCACAGGTGCCAGCCTGGTTGCAGGCGCTGGCCGAGGGTTCGCAGCCGAGCCATCTGCTGGTGCCGCGTGGGCGGGTGCTGGGGGATGTCGAGCGGTGGCTGGGGGAGGGGCCGTTGCGCTTGGACGAGCCTCGCCAGCGCGGCAACTTGACCCTGCAGCTGATGCCGTTCGTCAGCCAGAATGATTACGATCACCTGCTGTGGTGCTGTGACTTCAATGCCGTGCGCGGCGAGGACTCCTTCGTTCGCGCGCAGTGGGCGGGGCGACCGCTGGTCTGGCACATCTACAAGCAGGAGGAGTATGCCCACTGGGAAAAGCTCGAAGCCTTCCTGGCCCTCTACACTCAAGGGCTTGGCGCTGCGGCCAAGGCCGCCACGGTGAATTTCTGGCGCGCCTGGAACATGGAGCAGGACATCGCCGACAGTTGGCGGGAGATGCTGGCGAACTGGGCCGAGCTGTCGGCCCATGCCCAGGCCTGGAGCGACGAAAAGGGCCGTCAGGCGGATCTAGCCACGGCTCTGGTGCAGTTTCATCGAAATTGGCTATGATATGCGGCCTGGAATTTTGTAATCCCCACCCTATTCGGAAGTTTGTAATGAAAACTGGTAAAGAGCTGAAACCTGGTACCGTGATCAAGATCGACAACGATCCATGGCTGGTACAGAAGGCCGAATTCACCAAATCCGGCCGTAACAGCGCCATCATGAAGACCAAGCTGAAGAACCTGCTGACCGGCTACAAGACCGAAACCGTCTACAGCGCCGATGACAAGCTGGAAGACGTGATCCTGGACCGCAAGGAAGCCACCCTGTCGTTCATCAGCGGTGACTCTTACACGTTCATGGACACCACCGACTACACCATGTACGAGCTGAACGCTGAAGATATCGAAGCCGTTCTGCCGTTCGTCGAAGAAGGCATGACCGACGTCTGCGAAGCCGTGTTCTTCGAAGACCGTCTGGTATCCGTAGAGCTGCCAACCACCATCGTTCGCCAGGTCGACTACACCGAAGGTTCCGCTCGCGGCGACACTTCGGGCAAGGTCATGAAGCCTGCCAAACTGAAAAACGGTACCGAGCTGAGCGTTGCCGACTTCATCGAAATCGGCGACATGATCGAGATCGATACCCGCGAAGGCGGTTCGTACAAAGGTCGCGCCAAGTAACGGCGCACCTGTTGGCTGACAGCGCCCCGGCGCATCAGCGAACGCAAGAAACCCGACGCGAGTCGGGTTTTTTTTATGGTGCGCCAGGCATGGCGCGTTGCGCGTAAGCGCAACCAGCTTGGCTGTGGTGGCCACGCTGGTGACT
>NZ_JBYSWB010000024.1:82502-95090 GCF_058986725.1 Pseudomonas sp. GW821-FHT01A09 | reverse complement strand
CACCTCCAAGTCACCAGCGTGGCCACCACAGCCAAGCTGGTTGCGCTTACGCGCAACGCGCCATGCCTGGCGCACCATAAAAAAACGGCACTTACGGGTGCCGTCTCTCATGTCACGCAGGCGACGCCATCAGTAGTAGGCGTTTTCTTTCTGCGTGTGGTCGGTCACGTCGCGCACGCCCTTGAGCTGCGGGATACGCTCGAGCAAGGTGCGCTCGATGCCTTCTTTCAAGGTAACGTCGGCCTGACCGCAGCCTTGGCAACCACCACCGAACTGCAACACGGCGATGCCGTCCTCGACCACTTCGATCAGGCTCACCTGACCGCCGTGGCTGGCGAGCCCCGGATTGATCTCGGTTTGCAGGTAGTAGTTGATGCGCTCGTTGACCGGGCTGTCTTCGTTGACCATCGGCACCTTGGCATTCGGTGCCTTGATGGTCAGCTGACCCCCCATGCGATCGGTCGCGTAGTCGACGACCGCGTCATCGAGGAACGCCTCGCTGACCGCGTCGATCCACGCGGTGAAGCTTTTGAGCCCCAGTGCAGTGTCTTCGGGCTTTTCTTCACCGGGCTTGCAATACGCTATGCAGGTTTCAGCGTACTGGGTGCCAGGCTGAGTGATGAATACGCGGATGCCGATTCCGGGCGTGTTCTGCTTTTGCAGCAGATCGGCCAGGTAATCATGGGCAGCGTCGGTAATAGTTATAGCGCTCATGTAAGTTCCTCACAGACTTGTCCGCAGTTTACGCCAAACCTGGGCCGCTGACAAAGTCCTAGTATTTTTGTCGGGATATAATCGCCGGGGCCGGTGCGGATTGATGCCGATCCGTCCAGCCTTTAATCCGCCAATACAGGCGCTTTTCGATCAATACATAACTTCCCCAGCCAATCAGCGCGATCAACGGCACGCACACGGCAAACACCAGATAGGGGTTGAGCTGCCAATGTTCGCTGGCCAGCCAGCCGCCATACAGTACCAGCACGTGCACCAGGTAGACCGAGTAGGAACAGTCCCCCAGTGCCTTGAGCAAGCGGCTGCCTTTGAAATACGGCTCCATGGCCACGCAACCGAGCACGATCAGCGCGCTGGGCACGCCCCAATGCAGCGAGCGATCGCTGGCGTCCAATTCACGGATGGCCAGCATCGACGCGGCGATCAGCGCCAGCGGCACCCACAACCCCTGCACCACCCAGCCGCGGCGATACAGAATGCCGATACCGATGCCCAGCAGAAATTCGTAGATGATATTGTTTTCATAAAAGCGACTGACCACCCCGTAGCGCCCCAGCACCTCACTAACCACGAACAACGCCGCCGCGACGATGAGCGGTCGATGACGCTTGGGCACAGTGAAGACCATGGAAAACAGCAGGTAGAAGAACATCTCGTAGTTCAGTGTCCAACCCACGTTCAGAGTCGGATACAGGCCGTATCCGCCGGGATTCTCTGCGGGAATGAACAACAGCGACAGGACGAAATGGGGCAAATCCACCGCCGGATGCGGCAGCCATTGGCCGAGGCCGACCAGCATCAGCCCCATCAGCACGGTATAGAGCCAATAGGCCGGGACGATGCGGATAGCGCGATTGAGCAGAAAGCGCCCGGCGGGCATGTCTTTGTCCTGGGTCGACAGGTAGATCACCAGGCCACTGATCACGAAGAAGATATCGACGCCCACGGCCCCCCTGTCGGTAAAGAAGCGCCCGATCGGGCCGCTCGGGTGGAAGTCGAAAAAAATCTGCATGAAATGATGGCAGACCACCATCCAGGCGGCGAGCGCCCTTAGTGCTTGGAGCGAAATCAGCATTGCAAACGCCTGTCTTGAATCCCACAACTGGCGCACCCTTTCGGGGCGCCCTGTACCCCGTGAGACTTCACTTCGGCGCAAAAGGTCCCGAGAAAATCGGATCCGGCGCGCTCGGCGGTGTCACAGATTCTCGTACCGGTTCATGTCCAGTACACCGGCATTCACTGGATCGGTCTGCTCGATATATCGGCTCAGATCATGGAAATAGAACCAGAACTGCGGATGACTGCGGCGTATCCCCCAACGATCGACGATTTTTTCGAAGCCGGCGTTATCTTTGACTGCCGTCATCCGGTCGACGAATTCCGGGACCTCGGCGGCGGGCACATTGAACATGAAATTCGGATAGCTGCTCATGACCCCCGGGAACACCGTCAAGGTGTCCAGTTCCGGTTGATAACGATAGGCCTCGCCCAGCAGGAACGCCACATTGCTGTGGGCGCGGTTACGCAGCATGCTGTAGATGACTCGGTGACCCTGGCCGTCGTCGACCCGCAGCATGGTCGCTTCCGGCATTTGCTCGATCACCTTCAGCCCCCCCGCCGGCCGTGACGTCAGGCGACTCAAGGACTGCTCCGTGCTCTGAATGGTCGCGGGCTGGCCGGGGCGCGAGCAGTAGGCACCGGTGCAACGGTTGATGGGGTCAGGGTTGGCGTCCAGCGTGGCGTAGCGAGCCAGCAGTTGCCTGGCGAAATCGGCCTTGGGATCCTTCTCGGCGAGGATCAGGCCAGTGGCCTTGTCGTCGTCGATTTTCTGATAATCGAGCCACATCTTCAGCTTGCCGCCGTTCTGGTACCAGTCATCGAGGTAGTCCTCGCGACTGTAGGCAGGCATCAGGCGCAGGAAGTTTACCTCCGCGCCATTGCGTATCAGGTCGAAATACAGGCGGGTCTGCGCCTGATGGGCGACGTTGCCGAATACGTCGAAATTCACCGCCAACTGGTAATAGGTGCGCTCCAGCAGCGGGTAATCGAACAGCCACAGAGTCTGCGGCACCTCGCCGACCAGCCCTTTGGTCACTGTGGCGCTGTCGAAGTGACGGAAGATGCTCAGCAGCGCGTTGTCGTTGCCCGCCCACAGGCTCGACCAGCTCGGCGCTGGCGCGTGAGCGTAGGTATCGCGGCGCAGCGCCTCGTACTCATTGCGCTTGTCGCGATAGCGCAACCACAGACCGAGGACGCTGCCGACGTCGTCATTCTGCCCCGGCATCGCCAGCAGCGGCGTGGCCTTGGCACGATAGAGCGGATCGGTGATGTACAGATCATGCTCGGGCGCCTGGAACAACGCCCAGAAGTTGTCACGGATCACGTCGGTGGCGATCTGTCCGCGGCAGACCGGGCCGCGGATGAAGGTGTCGACGAAGTAATCGGCGTTGTCGAGCATGAACTGATAACGGGCGCCTGCCGGAATCTGCGCGAAGGTCTCGAACGGATTGGCGCGGTGCTGCGGGCCGTATCCCGGCAAATGGGTAACCGGCCAATCGCCGCTATAGAACAGCTCCTTGATCCGCGCCATCTTCGCCGCATTGAACGGATAGGTGATGTGGGTCTTGTAGACGATCGCCCCCTCCACTGGCCACAGGCGGTAGTAGAAGGTGGTGCCTGGATCGTCGTCCGGTCGGCGGGTGGCGATCAAATCGATGGGCTGGCCGCTGGGCGTGCGCGAGCGCACCCACTGGAAGAAGTGCCCCGATTGGCCGCCATCGAAATAGACGTGGGCGAGAAACAGATGCTCGAAGAGCCAGCGGCTCACCAGGGTCTCGCGTGCGCCGGCGGCGTTGAACAAGCGCTCCCATTCACCAATCTGCCGCGCCTCGCTGGGATTGGGCTGCACCGCCTGGGAATCGACAGGGGCACCCTGGGCCAGCCAGCTTTGCAGGGTGTGGTATTGGCCATCGGTGAGTCCGGTGACCGCCAGGGGCATGCCTTCGCGAGGATGGGCGCCGGCATAGGCATTGAACTCGCCCGGCATCGGGCAGATGTTCTGACGATCGAGGCCCAGCACGATGCTGTCCGGTAGCTTGGCGTTAGGCGCCAAGGGCGCCTGATGCCCGAGTTCGAGCATGCGCGCCATCAGTGCGGCCTGGCTGCCCTGGGCGTCGATGACGGAATAGAAACCCTTGTGCCGCCACTGTTCCGGGCTGAAACCGTCGATGAACAAGCGCGTTGGCGGCTGCGCCTTGCTGCGATCGCCGTCATACACGGGCACCTTGGAGGCGCCACGGGTGGCGCCGTCGGCACTGCCCAGATTGAGCTGGCAGGCCGAGTCGTAACAGGCGTGGCAAGCGATGCAGCGCTCGGTAAAGATCGGCTGCACGTCGCGGGTATAGGAAATGGCCGGGGTCGCCGGGGTTTGCGCCTGAGGGCTCCCACAGAACAACAGCAGGAGAGCGCAAAGGATAGAACGGTAAGGCATTTGGCCAGTTTCCCTCAATCATCAGCGGCCGATTGTAACGCCTCGCGTCAAATACGGCAGATGAAACTGAGCGCCATGGGGACCGGAAGGGAGGGAATGCCCCCCCGCTCCCGACCGCTGCCTTTTACCAGAAACGCTGCTGGCTGATCTTGCCCCAGGCCTTGATGGCCATCTGTTCGATGCCGGTGCTCGCCGCCATCCCGACCCGCTCCTGCAAGCTTTTGCGCTCGGCATAATGCAGATGGAACACCTCGGCGACCTTGGCGCGCTCGGCCAGGTACTCGTCGCTGGTCTTCAGCTCGTCGACCAGCTTCTTGTCCATGGCCGCAACCCCCAGCCAGACTTCACCCGTAGCCACTTGATCGATCTGCAACTGCGGACGGTAATGAGCGACGAAGTTCTTGAACAGCTTGTGGGTGATGTCCAGATCTTCCTGAAACTTCTCCCGGCCCTTCTCGGTGTTTTCGCCGAATACCGTCAGCGTGCGCTTGTACTCGCCTGCCGTGAGCACCTCGAAATCGATGTCGTGCTTTTTCAGCAGACGATTGACGTTCGGCAACTGCGCCACCACGCCGATCGAGCCCAGCACCGCGAACGGCGCGCTGACGATCTTCTCGCCGATACAGGCCATCATGTAACCGCCACTGGCAGCGACCTTGTCGATGCACACGGTCAGGGGCACGCCGGCCTGGCGGATGCGCGCCAGTTGCGAGGAGGCCAGGCCATAGCTGTGGACCATGCCGCCGCCGCTTTCGAGGCGCAGCACTACTTCGTCCTTGGGCGTGGCCAAGGTCAGCAAGGCGGTGATTTCATGACGCAGGCTTTCAGTGGCGGAGGCCTTGATGTCACCGTCGAAATCCAGCACGAACACCCGCGCCTTGGCTTCGGGCTTTTTCTTTTCGGCCTTGGTGGCCTTGGCCTGGGTCTTGCGCAGTGCCTTGAGTTGATCCTTGTCCAGCATGCTGGACTCGAGGCGCTCGCGCAGGCCTTTGTAGAAATCGTTGAGCTTGCTGATCTGCAGCTGCCCGCCGCTCTTGCGACGGCCCTTGGCACGCAGCGAGGCGATACTGGCCAGGACGATGACGATGGCAATGACCAGGGTAACGGTCTTGGCCAGGAAGCTGGCGTAATCGAACAGAAAATTCAAGAGGGCTCCTTTAACCGATGCACAGCGCCCGGCTGTCCCGGCACGCTTGTCCGCCCAGCATACCGGCGGCGAGCGATGGGAGCCAGAACAACACTGTAGCGAGGGGGTTTGCCCCCGAAATCGGCCCGAACAACAGCCATCTGCTCGCGGCAACCTAAGTCGGGGGCTAGCCCCCTCGCGACAGCCCGGTTGAACATGAGCAAAATTCATCTTCAACCCCGCCCCCCTCAAATCTGCCGCGTCTTTGCTATCATCGACCCCCTGTAAACGGTGCTCAGCGCCTGAATCGTCTATAAAGAGTATGTCCTCCCATGTCCGATCGCAGCACTCGCCTGTCAGTCTTCAAGCAAGCACTCAAAGAGCGCATCCTGATCCTCGACGGTGGCATGGGCACCATGATCCAGAGCTACAAACTCGAGGAAGAGGACTATCGCGGCGAGCGTTTCGCCGACTGGCCCAGCGACGTAAAGGGTAACAACGACCTGTTGCTGCTCAGCCGCCCGGACGTGATCGCGGCCATCGAGAAAGCCTACCTCGACGCTGGCGCCGATATCCTCGAGACCAACACCTTCAACGCTACCCAGGTGTCTCAGGCCGACTACGGCATGGAGTCGCTGGTGTACGAACTCAACGTCGAAGGTGCCCGCGTCGCCCGCCAGGTGGCCGACGCCAAGACCCTCGAGACCCCGGACAAACCGCGTTTCGTCGCGGGCGTCCTGGGCCCGACCAGCCGCACCTGCTCGCTGTCGCCCGACGTCAACAACCCCGGCTATCGCAACGTTACCTTCGACGAACTGGTGGAGAACTACACCGAGGCCACCAAAGGCCTGATCGAAGGCGGCGCCGACCTGATCCTGATTGAAACCATTTTCGACACCCTCAACGCCAAGGCCGCGATCTTCGCCGTGCAGGGCGTGTTCGAAGAACTGGGTTTCGAACTGCCGATCATGATTTCCGGCACCATTACCGACGCCTCGGGCCGTACGCTCTCGGGCCAGACCACCGAAGCCTTCTGGAACTCGGTGCGCCACGCCAAGCCGATCTCGGTGGGCCTGAACTGCGCGCTGGGCGCCGCCGAGCTGCGCCCTTACCTCGAAGAGCTGGCCAACAAGGCCGAGACCCACGTCTCCGCGCACCCCAACGCCGGCCTGCCGAATGCCTTCGGCGAATACGACGAACTGCCTGCGCAAACCGCGGCCATCATCGAAGAGTTCGCCCGGAGCGGCTTCCTCAACATCGTCGGCGGCTGCTGCGGGACCACGCCCGGGCATATCGCCGCGATCGCCAAGGCCGTCGCCGGTTATGCCCCGCGGGCCATTCCGGACATCCCCAAGGCCTGCCGGCTGTCGGGGCTCGAGCCGTTCACCATCGATCGCAGCTCGTTGTTCGTTAACGTTGGCGAGCGCACCAACATCACCGGCTCGGCGAAATTCGCCCGCCTGATCCGTGAAGACAACTACACCGAAGCCCTTGAAGTCGCCCTGCAGCAGGTGGAAGCCGGCGCCCAGGTGATCGACATCAACATGGACGAGGGCATGCTCGATTCGAAGAAGGCGATGGTCACCTTTCTCAATCTGATCGCCGGCGAGCCGGACATTTCCCGCGTGCCGATCATGATCGACTCGTCCAAGTGGGACGTGATCGAAGCCGGCCTCAAGTGCATCCAGGGCAAGGGCATCGTCAACTCCATCAGCATGAAGGAAGGCGTCGAGCAGTTCATTCACCACGCCAGACTGTGCAAACGCTATGGCGCCGCCGTGGTGGTGATGGCCTTCGACGAAGACGGCCAGGCCGACACCGAAGCGCGCAAAAAGGAGATCTGCAAGCGCTCCTACGACATCCTCGTGGACGAAGTCGGCTTCCCGCCCGAAGACATCATCTTCGACCCGAACATCTTCGCGGTCGCCACCGGTATCGAAGAGCACAACAACTACGCGGTCGACTTCATCAACGCCTGCGCCTACATCCGTGACGAGCTGCCCTATGCCCTGACCAGTGGCGGCGTGTCCAACGTGTCGTTCTCGTTCCGCGGCAACAACCCGGTGCGCGAGGCGATTCACTCGGTGTTCCTGCTGTATGCGATCCGCAACGGCCTGACCATGGGTATCGTCAACGCCGGCCAGCTGGAAATCTACGATCAGATCCCCGCCGAGCTGCGTGACGCGGTCGAGGACGTGATCCTCAACCGCACCCCGGAAGGTACCGACGCCCTCCTCGCCATCGCCGACAAGTACAAGGGCGACGGCAGCGTCAAGGAAGCCGAAACCGAAGAGTGGCGCGGCTGGCCGGTCAACAAGCGCCTGGAACACGCGCTGGTGAAAGGCATCACCACCCACATCGTCGAAGACACCGAGGAGTCCCGTCAGTCGTTCAGCCGTCCGATCGAAGTGATCGAAGGGCCGCTGATGTCGGGCATGAACATCGTCGGCGACCTGTTCGGCTCGGGCAAGATGTTCCTGCCGCAGGTGGTCAAGTCGGCGCGGGTGATGAAACAGGCGGTGGCTCACCTGATTCCGTTCATCGAACTGGAAAAAGGCGACAAGCCCGAAGCCAAGGGCAAGATCCTCATGGCCACGGTCAAGGGCGACGTGCATGACATCGGCAAGAACATCGTCGGCGTGGTGCTGGGTTGCAACGGCTACGACATCGTCGACCTCGGCGTCATGGTGCCGGCGGACAAGATCCTCCAGGTGGCGCGCGAGCAGAAGTGCGACATCATCGGGCTGTCCGGCCTGATCACGCCGTCGCTGGACGAGATGGTCCATGTCGCCCGCGAAATGCAGCGTCAGGACTTCCACCTGCCATTGATGATCGGCGGCGCGACCACCTCCAAGGCGCACACGGCGGTCAAGATCGAACCCAAGTACAGCAACGACGCCGTCATCTACGTCACCGATGCGTCCCGCGCGGTGGGCGTGGCCACGCAGTTGCTGTCCAAGGAGCTCAAGGCCGGCTTTGTCGAGCGTACCCGTGCCGAATACGTCGAAGTGCGTGAGCGCACCGCCGCCCGCAGCGCCCGTACCGAACGCCTGAGCTACGCCAAGGCGCTGGAAGCCAAGGCCACGTTCGACTGGAGCACCTACTCGCCGGTCAAGCCGAGCTTCACCGGTACCAAGGTGCTGGACGACATCGACCTCGATGTGCTCGCCGAATACATCGACTGGACGCCGTTCTTCATCTCCTGGGACCTGGCCGGCAAGTACCCGCGCATCCTCACCGATGAAGTGGTGGGCGAAGCGGCCACCGCGCTGTTCGCCGATGCGCAGACCATGCTGCGCAAACTGATCGACGAGAAACTCATCAAGGCCCGCGCGGTGCTGGGTTTCTGGCCGGCGAATCAGGTGCAGGACGACGACATCGAAGTCTATGGTGACGACGGTCAACCGCTGGCCAAACTGCATCACCTGCGCCAGCAGATCATCAAGACCGACGGCAAGCCGAACTTCTCCCTGGCCGACTTCGTGGCACCCAAAAGCAGCGGCGTGACCGATTACGTCGGTGGCTTTATCACCACCGCCGGTATCGGCGCCGAGGAAGTGGCCAAGGCCTATCAGGACGCTGGCGACGATTACAACTCGATCATGGTCAAGGCCCTGGCCGACCGTCTGGCCGAGGCCTGCGCCGAATGGCTGCACCAGCAGGTGCGCAAGGAGCATTGGGGCTACGCGGCGGACGAGCAGCTGCAAAACGAAGAGCTGATCAAAGAGAAATACCGCGGCATCCGCCCTGCGCCCGGCTACCCAGCCTGCCCGGATCACACCGAGAAAGGCACGCTGTTCGCGCTGCTGGATACCGACAACCAAAGCGGCGTGACATTGACCGAGCACTACGCGATGTTCCCGACCGCTGCAGTCAGCGGCTGGTATTTCGCCCACCCGCAGGCGCAGTACTTTGCGGTCGGCAAGGTCGACAAGGACCAGGTCGAAAGCTATACCGCACGCAAGGGCCAGGACATCAGCGTGACCGAGCGCTGGCTGTCGCCGAACCTGGGGTACGACAGCTAACCCACTGTAGCGGGGGGGCTTGCCCCCGAAAACGCTCCAAGTCACTCTGGTGTGGCCGAAGATCGCGGTCGGGGGCAAGCCCCCTCGCTACAGGGTCAGGCGGTATGGCTGGCCCAGAACACTACGGCGGCCACCACCAGGATGACCACGAAGGCTATGGCCCAGGCATCGACATGATTGGCAGATTTACGCGGCTTGATTGAATGGCTCATCAGGGATCGTCTCTTGTGATTATTATCAGGACGGGATGTCACTGCGGGGAGGACATACACAGTAGTCAAGTTCAGCAATGCCCTTCTTACAAGTAGGGATATCGGCCAAAATCGGTACTGAATGCGTGAACTACACCTTAGTTATAACCTCGAGTTATTTACTTATATTCAAACGTCACTATTAAGCATATCCGCAAACGGGTATATTCCGTCGGCTCCGTAGTCGGAGTGCGCGGCCGTGCGCGCAGTTATGCAGATATGCTGTAGCAGCCTGAGAACAGGACCACTATGTACGTTTATGACGAGTACGATCAACGGATCATCGAGGACCGCGTAAAGCAGTTCCGTGACCAGACCCGCCGCTACCTGGCCGGGGAGTTGAGCGAAGAAGAGTTTCGCCCACTGCGCCTGCAAAACGGGCTGTACATCCAGCGTTTCGCACCCATGCTGCGTGTCGCCGTGCCCTATGGCCAACTGACTTCGCGGCAGACGCGAATGATGGCCAAGATCGCCCGTGACTACGACAAGGGCTACGCCCACATCAGTACCCGCCAGAACGTCCAGTTCAACTGGCCGGCGGTCGAAGACATCCCGGACATCCTCGCCGAGCTGGCCACCGTGCAGATGCACGCGATCCAGACCAGCGGCAACTGCCTGCGCAACGTCACCACCGACCAGTTCGCTGGTGTGGCGGCCGACGAAGTCATCGACCCGCGCCCGTGGTGCGAAATCATCCGCCAGTGGACCACCTTCCACCCGGAATTCGCCTACCTGCCGCGCAAGTTCAAGATCGCCCTCAATGGCGCCAGCACCGACCGTGCGGCCATCGAAGTGCACGATATCGGCCTCGAGCCGGTGTACAACCAAGCCGGCGAGCTGGGCTTCCGCGTGCTGGTGGGTGGCGGCCTCGGCCGTACGCCGGTAGTCGGTGCCTTCATCAATGAATTCCTGCCTTGGCAAGACCTGTTGAGCTACCTCGACGCCATTCTGCGTGTCTACAACCGCTATGGCCGTCGCGACAACAAGTACAAGGCGCGCATCAAGATCCTGGTCAAGGCCCTGACCCCCGAAGTGTTCGCCGAGAAGGTCAACGCCGAAATGGAGCACCTGCGCGGCGGCAGCACGACGCTGACCGAAGCCGAGCTGCAACGGGTGGCCAAGCACTTCGTCGACCCGGAGTACAAAGCCCTGCCGGACTTCAGCGCGCAACTCGCCGCCCTGGAAGCCGAGCACCCGGGTTTCGCCCGCTGGCGCGCCCGCAACACCTTGGCGCACAAAAAGCCCGGCTATGTCGCCGTGACCTTGTCGCTCAAGCCCACCGGCGTCGCTCCGGGCGATCTGACCGACAAACAGCTGGACGCCGTGGCCGACCTGGCCGAGCGCTACAGCTTCGGGCAACTGCGCACCTCCCACGAGCAGAACATCATCTTTGCCGACGTCGAGCAGCAACAACTGCACGCCCTCTGGCTGGAACTGCGCGAAGGCGGCTTTGCCACGCCGAACATCGGCTTGCTGACCGACATCATCTGCTGCCCTGGCGGTGATTTCTGCTCGCTGGCCAACGCCAAGTCGATCCCTATCGCCGAATCCATCCAGCGCCGCTTTGACGACCTCGACTACCTGTTCGACATCGGCGACATCGACGTCAACATCTCCGGCTGCATGAACGCCTGTGGTCACCACCACGTCGGCCATATCGGCATCCTCGGCGTCGACAAGAAAGGCGAAGAGTTCTACCAGGTCTCCCTCGGCGGCAGCGCCAGCCGGGACGCCAGCCTGGGCAAGATCCTCGGCCCGTCGTTCGCCCAGGAAGCCATGCCGGAAGTGATCGGCAGGCTGATCGACGTTTATGTAGAGAAGCGCACGGAAGACGAGCGTTTTATCGACACCTACCAGCGTATTGGTATCGATCCGTTCAAGGAGCGCGTCTATGCAGCGAATCATTAAGAACAACGAAGTCATCGACGAAACCTGGCACTTGCTGCCCAAGGACACGAGCTTCGACAGCATCAGCAACTGCGACGATCTGATCGTGCCGCTGGCGCTGTGGCGCGAACATGCCCACGCGCTCCAGGCCCGCGATGGCGGCCTCGGCGTATGGCTGGATGCCGATGAAGAAGCCGAAGAAATCGGCGCCGACGTCGAGCACTTCCAGGTCATCGCCCTGAACTTCCCGGCGTTCACCGATGGCCGTAACTATTCGAACGCGCGCTTGCTGCGCGATCGTTACGCCTACAAGGGCGAGTTGCGGGCGATCGGCGACGTGCTGCGCGATCAACTGTTCTACCTGCACCGCTGCGGTTTCGATGCCTTCGCCCTGCGCGCCGACAAAGACCCGTATGAAGCGCTTGAAAGCCTCAAGGATTTCAGCGTGACCTACCAGGCTGCCACCGACGAACCGCTGCCGCTATTCCGGCGCCGCTGAGGTGTGAAGCTCGAACAAAAGGCCGATTTATCGGCCTTTTGTTTTTTTGTCGCGAAGATCGTCGCGAGCCATTCAAACGACCTTTTCAAACGCTTGTATGTTTTTCCGTTGACAGGCCGATTGAGGCGTCCTAACCTCGCTGAGTCTTGCCGTGGGTGGTATTTATCGACGACCACGCTGCGGACCGCTGCCATCCAGCGGACGCCCTTTTCATTCAATAAGGAATGCACCATGACCGATGTAGCCAAAGCCGTTGAAACCATGAAGGCCAAGTTCAACCCCGCCGCCGCTGGTGGCCTGGACCTGGTGTTCGGTTTCCGCATCGATGAAGACAAGCACTTCTCGCTGATCGTCAAGGACAGCACCTGCGAACTGCGCGAAGGCGAAAACCCGGACGCCAACGTGACCCTGGTAATGGACAGCGAAACCCTCAAGGGCATCGTCAGCGGCGAAACCGACGGCATGCAGGCGTTCATGGGCGGCAAGCTGCGCGCTGAAGGCGACATGATGCTGGCCATGAAGCTGAGCGAGCTGTTCCCGGTATAACCGCAGCCTGTGGGAGCCGGGCTTGCCCGCGA
>NZ_JBYSWB010000024.1:0-82404 GCF_058986725.1 Pseudomonas sp. GW821-FHT01A09 | reverse complement strand
GAAGGCGTCAGGTGTAGCACCCTGAATCATGTGGTGTGGCCACCGGCCCCTTCGCGAGCAAGCTCTGCTCCTACAGTGGCCTACACCGCAATAACTTGTAGGAGCCGGGCTTGCCCGCGAAGGCGTCAGGCGCAACACCCTGAATCATGTTGTGTGGCTGCCGGCCCCTTCGCGAGCAAGCTCTGCTCCTACAGTGCCGTACACCGCAGTAGCCTGTGGGAGCCGGGCTTGCCCGCGAAGGCGTCAGGTGTAGCACCCTGAATCATGTGGTGTGGCCACCGGCCCCTTCGCGAGCAAGCTCTGCTCCTACAGTGCCCTACGTCACGGGCGATTCAACGCCCCATCCCAGCCGCCACCCAATGCGGCAATCAGCTGCACACTAGCGATCAGGCGGCTTTGCTGCAACGCCAACACCGTGCGTTCATTGCTCAGCGCCGTCGCTTGCACCGTCACCACGTCCAGATAGCCGATCACCCCTGCGCGATACTGGTTGGTGGTCAAGCGCAACGACTGTCGCGCCGCATCCAGCGCCTGCTGGCGTACCCCCGCCTCGTCCTCGTACACCTTCAACTGGCTCAGGTAGTTTTCCACCTCCTGAAAACCGTTGAGCACCGTTTGCCGGTATTGCGCCACGGTCTGGTCGTAGACCGCCTCGGTGCGCTGCACTTCAGCGGCGCGCTGGCCGCCGTCGAACAGGGTCATGGCCAATTGCGGCCCCACCGACCAGAAGCGGTTGGGCAAGGTGATCCAATTGGCAAAGGTACTGCTGCTGTAGCCACCGGCCATGCTCAGGGTCAGGTCCGGATAATAGGCGGTCCTGGCCACGCCGATATTGGCGTTCGCGGCGATCACCGCGCGCTCGGCGGAAGCGATGTCAGGGCGGCGCTCCAGCCACTGTGACGGCACGCCCAAGGGAATCGCCGGCAATTGCGGCACGCTCTGCACCGCCGCTAGGCTGAAGTTCGCCGGCGCCTGCCCGGTGAGCACGGCGATCGCGTTTTCCTGCTGGGCGCGCTGCCAGATCAGGTCGATCAGATCGGCCTGGGTCGACTTCAACTGCGTCTGCGCCTGTGCCACAGCGTCCTGGCCCGAGATGCCAGCCTTGTATTGGTTCTGGGTCAGGGTCAGGGAGCGCTGATAGGTTTCGAGGGTCGATTCCAGCAGACGCTTCTGTTCATCCAGTACCCGCAACTGCAGATAGGCTTGCACCAGTTGCGATTGCAGACTCAGGCGCATCGCGGCCAGATCGGCATAGCTGGCCTGGGCGCTGGCCGTATCGGCCTCCAGGCCGCGGCGCAGGCGCCCCCATACATCGGCCTCCCAACTGACCCCGAGCTGGGTGCTGTAGGTGTCGCGGATACCACTGCTGGAACTGCTCAGGCTCGAACCGCTGCTGCCGGTGCCTTGGCTCGCGCGGTTCTTGCTGGCGTTCAGCGTCAGGCTGGGGAAGAACGCGCCGCGGGCGCTGCGCACCAACGCCACCGCCTGACGGTATTGGGCCTCGTATTGCGCGACCGTCTGGTTCGAGCGGTTGAGCTGTTCCACCAGCCCGTTCAGCTGTGCATCGCCATACAACTCCCACCAGGCACCGCGCGCCAAGGCGTCACTGGGCTGAGCCTGGCGCCAGCCGCTGGCCTCCTTGAACTGCGCAGGCGCGGCGACCGTCGGGCGATGGTAATCCGGCCCCACGGCGCACGCGCTGAGCATCAGCGCGCACAGCGCGAGCCCCACCACGCGCGAGCCGCGGGCCGCGAACAGATGCACCGTCAGGGCCGCGGGCGGGGAATCAGGAAAGCGAGCAGTCATAGCGGAGTTTCCAGGGCAACATCGGTACGCACCCCGCGCCAGCGGTTGACCCGGTGACGAAGGCGATCCAGAGAAAGGTAAACCACCGGGGTGGTGTAAAGCGTCAAAATCTGGCTGAGCACCAGCCCGCCGATGATGGTCAGGCCCAGCGGACGGCGCATCTCGGCCCCGGCCGCCGTGCCCAGCAGCAAGGGCAAGGCGCCGAGGATGGCGGCCATGGTGGTCATCAGGATCGGCCGCAAGCGTTGCAGACAGGCATGGCGGATCGATTGGAGCGGGGTCATGCCCTCGTTGCGCTCCAGTTGCAAGGCCAGGTCGATCATCAGGATGGCGTTTTTCTTCACCACGCCGATCAGCAGGAACAAGCCCAACAACGAAATCAGACTGAATTCCCCGCCAGTCAGGTAAATGGCCAGCAAGGCCCCTACCCCCGCCGACGGCAAGGTGGAGAGGATGGTCAGTGGATGCACATAGCTTTCGTAGAGGATCCCGAGCACCAGGTACACCATCACCAAGGCCCCCAGAATCATCAGCGGCTGGCCGCTTTGAGCCGCGGCGAAGGCACCGCCGGTGCCGCCATTCTTGACGATGATGCTCGATGGCAGGCCGACGCCAGCCAGTGCCCGCTCGATGGCCGCACCGGCCTGATCCAGAGATACGCCTTCGGCCAGATCGAACGAGATGTCTTCCGATGCGAACTGCCCCTCGTGGCTGACCGAGTCGTCCGCCAGGCTGTTCTGGTAATGGGCAATTGCCGACAGCGGCACCGTGGCACCGGACGCAGTGATGATCTGCACTTGATTGAGGGTGATCGGGTCCTGAGCGTACTTGGGGTTGATTTCCATCACCACCTTGTACTGATTGAGGCTGTCGTAGATGGTCGAAACCTGTCGCTGGCTATAGGCGTTGTTGAGTACCGCCGTGACCCTGCTCATGTCGATGCCCAGGCGCTTGGCCTGATCGCGATCGACCACCAGCGTGACCTGGGCAGTGCCATGGCCTTCGCGGGCGTCGATGGCGGTCAGCTGCGGCAGCCCCCGGAACGCCGCCACCACCTTGGGAAACCACAGGCGCAACGCCGCGAGGTCGTCGCTCTGCACCACATAGTTGTACTGCGAAGTCTGCTGGTCGCGGGCGCCGCCGAACTGCAAGTCCTGATCGGCCATCAGGAACAGCCGCGCGCCTGGTACCGGCGGCAGATCCTTGCGCAGTCGATCGATGATCTGCTGGGCGTTGTCGTCGCGCTGCTCGATGGGCTTGAGGCGCACCAGCACCGTGGCGTTGTTGGTGCCGTTGTTGCCACCGATGAAGCCGGCGACGCTGGCCACCGATTTGTCCGCCAGCAAGGCGTGGCGATAGATTTCCATTTTCGGCTGCATCACTGCGAACGACATGCCGTCGTCGCCACGGATGAACCCCATCAATTGCCCGGTATCCTGCTGGGGCAGCAGGGTCTTGGGCACCACCACGTAGAGGGCGATATTGACGCCGATGGTCACCAGCAGCACCAGCAAGGTCAGGCGCGGATGGCGCAGCACCCAGCCCAGGGTGCGGTCGTAGCCGGCCACCAGCCGCTCGTTGAGCCGCGCGCTGGCAAGCTGCAGACGGGTTTCCGTGCCTTTGGTGTGTGGCCGCAGCCAGCGCGAGCAGAGCATCGGGGTCAGCGTCACCGACACCAGCAACGACACCAGCACCGCCGCCGCCAGGGTCACGGAAAACTCGCGGAACAGGCTTTCGACCAGGCCACCCATGAACAGGATCGAGAGGAACACCGCCACCAGCGAGACGTTCATCGCCAGCAAGGTGAAACCCACCTCCCGAGCGCCGTTGTAAGAGGCCTGCAGCGGCGCCTCGCCCTCGTCGATGCGCCGCGAGATGTTCTCCAGCACCACGATGGCATCGTCCACCACCAGCCCGGTGGCGAGGATCAAGGCCATCAAGGAAAGGTTGTTGAGGGAAAACCCGTACAGGTACATCACCGCAAAGGTGCCGACCAGAGACACCGGCACCGCCAGCGACGGGATCACCGAGGCGCGGAAGTTGCCGAGGAACAGGAACACCACCAGGATCACCAGGCCGACGGCGATCAGCAAGGTCAGCTCGGCTTCGTGCAGGTTGGCGGTGATGACCGGCGAGCGGTCCATCGCCAGGTCGAGCTTGACGCTGGCCGGCAGCAGCGACTCCAGCACCGGCAACTGCGCCTTGATCTGCCTGACCGTCTCGATGATGTTGGCGCCGGTCTGGCGGTTGATCACCAGCAACACCGCTGCCTGCTTGTTGAAGAAGCCGGCGTTGTAGCGGTTCTCGACGCCATCGCTGACCCGAGCGACATCCGACAGCCGCAACACCGCACCGTCCTGGGTGCGGATGATCAGCGGTCGATAGTCCTTGGCCTTTTCCAGCTGGTCGTTGGTCTGCACCTGCCAGCTGTTGGCGGCGTCCTCGACGAAGCCGGTGGGCTGGCGCACGTTGGCATTGGCGATGGCGCTGCGCACGTCGTCCAGCGACACGGCGTAATGGCTGAGCGCCTGGGGCTCGAGCTCGACTCGCACCGCCGGCAACGAACTGCCCCCCACCTGCACTTCGCCGACGCCATTCACCTGGGACAGGCTCTGGGACAGGATGGTCGAGGCCAGGTCGTAGAGCTCGCCCTTCTGCAGCACCGTCGAGGTCAACGCCAGCACCATGATCGGCGCTTGCGAGGGGTTGACCTTTTTATAGGTGGGCATGCTGCGCATGCCGCTGGGCAGCAGCGAACGCGAGGCGTTGATGGCGGCCTGGACTTCACGGGCGGCGCCGTTGATGTCGCGCTTGAGATCGAACTGCAGAATCACCCGGGTCGAGCCCTGGGTGGAACGGCTATTGAGGCTGGTGACCCCGGCGATGCTGCCGAAGGCACGCTCGAGTGGCGTAGCGACCGTCGAAGCCATGACCTCGGGGCTGGCGCCGGCCAACTGCGCCGTGACCACGATCACCGGAAAGTCCATCTGCGGCAACGGCGACACCGGCAGCAGCCGGAACGCCACCCCACCCAGCAGCATCACCGCCAGGCTCAGGAGCAGCGTCGCCACGGGGCGGCGAATGAACGGCCCGGAGATGTTCATCGCGCGTCACTCATGGCGCGGCCCTGTCGCTAGCGCGCTGTCATCGCCTTGCGGTTCCTGAGGACGAGTCTTCGGCCGCCAGCGACGGCCCAGTCGATCGAAATACAGGTAGATCACCGGCGTAGTGAACAAGGTCAACACCTGGCTCACCAGCAGCCCGCCGACCATCACCAGGCCCAGTGGCTGACGCAATTCCGCGCCGGAACCTGTTGCCAGCATCAGCGGCACCGCACCGAACAGCGCTGCCAGCGTGGTCATGAGAATGGGCCGAAAACGCAGCAGCGCCGCCTCGAAGATCGCCGTCTGCGGATCGATACCGCGGCTGCGCTCGGCGTCGAGGGCGAAGTCGATCATCATGATGGCGTTCTTCTTGACGATGCCGATCAACAGGATGATGCCGATGATGGCGATCATGCCCAGATCGTTACCGGTGAGGATCAGCGCCAGCAAGGCGCCGACGGCAGCGGATGGCAGCGTCGACAGAATGGTGACCGGGTGAATGAAACTCTCGTAGAGCACCCCGAGCACGATGTACATGGTCACGATGGCCGCCAGGATCAACCACAGGGTGCTCGATAGCGATGCCTGGAAGGCCTGCGCCGCGCCCTGGAATTCGGTACGTACTCCCAGCGGCATGCCGATGTCCTGCTGCACCTGATCGATCAGCGCGACGGCTTCGCCCAGGGATACGCCCTGCGCCAGGTTGAACGACATCATGACCGCCGGGAACTGGCCGATGTGGGCGATCGCCAACTGCGTCTGGCGCTGCTCGATGCGCGCCAGGCTCGACAGCCGGACCTGGCCGCCCGTTGCGGTGGTCGAGGTGTCGGAGTTGGTGCCCGTGGCGGTATTGCTGGTCGAGGTGGCGGCGCCATTGCTGGTCTTGACGTAGATCTGCTCCAGCGCCTGCGGGCCGATCACGCCGCCGTCGGCCGCTTGCAGCACCACACGGTATTGGCTGGCCTGGGTATAGATGGTGGAAATCTGCCGCTGACCGAAGGCGTCGTAAAGCGCATTGGTGATATCGGACACATTGACGCCCAAGCGTTTGGCAGTGTCCCGATCGATGTTCAGGTACAGCTGCAGGCCCTTGTCCTGCAGGTCGCTGGCGACGTCGGTGAGCTGGGGGTGCTGCTTGAGCGCCTGCACCAGGCGGTCGCTCCAGGTGGCGAGCATGTCGGCGTCGGGGGACGACAGGCTGAATTGATACTGGGTCCGGCTGACGCGGTCCTCGATGGTCAGGTCCTGTACCGGCTGCATGAACAGGCGCACGCCCACCTGCGTATCGACCTTGGGCTGCAGGCGGGCGATGATCTGGCTGGCGGTGAGGCTGCGCTGATCATGGGGCTTGAGGTTGATGAGCAAGCGCCCGCTGTTGAGCGTGGCGTTGTCGCCATCGACGCCGATGTACGACGACAGGCTATCGACATCCGGGTCTTGCAGGATGATGTCCGCCAGCGCTTGCTGGCGCTGGCTCATGGCCTTGAACGAAATTGCCTGGGGCGCCTCGGAAATACCCTGGATCACGCCGGTGTCCTGCACCGGGAAGAAGCCCTTGGGCACCAGGATGTAGAGCACCACGGTCAGGCCCAACGTGGCGACGGCCACCAGCAGGGTGAGTGGCTGATGCCGCAGCACCCAGCGCAGGCCGTGGCTGTAGCGTTCGATCAGCCAGTCGATCCACAGCCCGCTGGCCCGGTAGAAACGCCCCTGCTCGTGGGGTTGCGGTTCACGTTTGAGCAGTCGCGCGCACATCATCGGCGTCAGGGTCAGGGACACCACCAGCGAAATCAGGATCGCTACCGCCAGGGTGATGGCGAACTCGCGGAACAAGCGCCCCACCACGTCGGCCATGAACAGCAACGGAATCAGCACCGCGATCAGCGACAGGGTGAGGGACACCAGGGTGAAACCGATCTGCCGGGCGCCCTTGAGCGCTGCCTGCATCGGTGTTTCGCCCTCCTCGATATGCCGGGAGATGTTTTCCAGCATGACGATGGCGTCGTCCACCACGAAGCCTGTGGCGATGGTCATGGCCATCAGCGTCAGGTTATTGATGGAGAAACCCGCCAGGTACATCACCCCGAAGGTTCCGATCAGCGACAGCGGCACCGCTACCGACGGAATCAGTGTGGCGCTGGCACGGCGCAAGAAGATGAAGGTCACCATCACCACCAGGGCGATAGCGATGAACAGCTCGAGCTGCACATCCTTGACCGAGGCGCGGATGGTCTGGGTGCGATCGGTCAGTACGGTGACATCGAAGCCGGCGGGCAGGTTGTCGGTAATCGAGGGCAGTACCGCCTTGATGCGATCGACCACCTCGATGACGTTGGCGCCTGGCTGGCGCTGGATATTCAGCAGCACCGCCTGGTTCTTGTTGGCCCAGGCCGCGAGGCGTTCGTTCTCGGCACCGTCGGCGATCTCGGCAACGTCCTTGAGTCGCAGCGGCGAGCCGTTGCTGTAGGCGAGAATGAGGTTGGCGTATTCCTGCGGCGAGCGCAGCTGGTCGTTGGCATCGAGCATCGCCACCCGCGTCGGGCCGTCGAAATTGCCCTTGGGCTGGTTGACGTTGGAGGCACCGATCAAGGTGCGCACATCCTCCAGATTGAGGCCGTGGGCTGCCAGCGCCTGGGTGTTAACCTTGATCCGTACCGCCTGGCGCTGGCCGCCGGCGATGGTGACCATGCCGACGCCCGACACCTGCGCCAGCTTCTGCGCCATACGGGTGTCGACCAGGTCGTTGAGCTTGGGCAGCGGCATGGTTTTCGAGCTGACCGCGACCGTCAACACCGGGGTATCGGCCGGATTGACCTTGTTGTACACCGGTGGCGCCGGCAGATCGCTGGGTAGCAGGTTGGTGGCGGCGTTGATGGCGGCCTGCACTTCCTGCTCGGCGACGTCCATATTGATGTCGAGACTGAACCGCAGGGTCAGCACCGAAGCACCGCCGGAACTGGTCGAGGCCATCTGCTGCAGGCCCGGCATCTGCCCGAACTGGCGCTCCAGCGGCGCCGTCACCGCGCTGGTCATCACATGGGGGCTGGCGCCGGGGTACAGCGTCATGACCCGGATGGTCGGGTAATCCACCTGGGGCAGCGCCGCCACCGGCAGCAGCCGATAGGCCAAGGCACCCGCAAGGATGATGGCCAGCATGCTCAGGGTGGTGGCGACCGGGCGCAGGATGAACAGGCGGGAGAGGTTCATGCGCCGCGCTTGCCTTCACCGACGTTCGCGTCCTTGCCTTGCAGATGCTGGCGCGGCTCCGTGGGCACCTGACTCGGATCGTTGACCACCTCTACGACGTTGCCATCGCGCAGGCGATCGGTGCCTTCGAGCACCACCCGTTCGCCGGCCTTGAGGCCATCGACGATGACCGTCGACGAGCCGTCGCTGGCGCCGAGTTTGAGCTGGCGCAGGCTGACCTTCTTGTCCTCTCCGACCACGTAGACATAACTGCCATCGGTGCCGAACTGGATCGCCGCACTCGGCGCCAGCACGACATTCTTCAGGGTATTGGCGAGCAGACGGATATTGACGAACTGATTGGGGAACAGCGCCTCGTCACGGTTCTCGAAGCGCGCCTTGAACTTCAAGGTGCCGGTGGTGATATCGATCTGGTTGTCGAGGCTGGCCAGCACGCCGGTGGCCTGCAGCTTGGCATCGCCACGGTCCCAGGCCTCGGCGGGTAGCGTGGCGCCACTGTGATAGCGCTCCAGCACCGGGTTGAGCTCGGCTTCCGGCAGGGTGAACACCACGGTGATCGGCTGCATCTGGGTGATGACCGCCAGTGCGGTGGTGTCATTGGCGGCTACCAGGTTGCCGACGTCCAACTGGCGCAGCCCGACGCGGCCGCTGATCGGCGAGCGAATCTGAGTGAAATCGAGATTGAGCCTGGCATCGTTGACTGCGGCCTCGTTGGTCTTGATGGTGCCCTGATACTGCCCCACCAGCGATGCCTGGGTGTCGAGGGTCTGCTTGGCGATGCTGTCCTCTTTGAACAGCCCTTGATAACGCTGCAGGTCGATCTGGGCGTTCTTGAGCAACGCCTGATTCTGCGCCAGGGTGCCTTGCGCCTGCTGCAGGGCGATCTGGTAGCTGCGCGGGTCGATCTGCGCCAACAGATCGCCGGCCTTGACCACTTGCCCTTCCTGATAATTGACCTTGACCAGCTCCCCGGCAACGCGGCTGCGCACGCTCACGGTGTTGGTCGATGTCACTGTCCCCAGCGCTTTGTAATAGACCGGGAAATCGCCCTGGGTGACCGCCGCGACGCGCACCGGCGTGGGCTCCTCCGAACCGCCGAAGCCGGGCCGGCCCGGTCCGCCTGCGCGACGCCCGGAGTGCCCGCCATGGCTGCCCGCCGCAGCGCTGTGGCCAGCGCCGGTTTCACTGGTTTCAGCGCGGTGCGCCCAGTACCACCAGGCAGCGCCCGCCAGCCCCAGTAATAGCACCACGAACAACAGCCAGCGAAGGGGGAAACGGCGCGAATCGGACGATTGCATGGGGTGGACGACCCTTGTTCAAGAAGGCTATTACATTCAGAGGGATGCAAGATAAGCATTGATACGTATTTAGCAAAGCTCCTTTACTGGCAATTTACGTATCGATAGATGTCAGCGGGTTGATTTCCCTCGCCAGTACTAGGCCATTACGGGACGGACGGGCGTCGCACAAATAAAAACGGCCTGGCAAATAGGCCAGGCCGTCGCTGTGCTCGCGCGAATTACTTGAGCACGGCCAGCGCCGCTTCGTAATCAGGTTCTTGCTTGATTTCGGGCACCAGTTCGCTGTGCAGGACTTTGTCGTTTTCGTCCAGTACCACCACGGCGCGCGCGGTCAGCCCTTTGAGCGGACCGGAGGCGATGGCCACACCGTAGCTGCTGGCGAAGTCAGCAGCCCGGAAAGTCGAGAGGTTCTTGACGTTTTCCAGGCCTTCGGCGCCGCAGAAACGCGCTTGGGCAAAAGGCAGGTCCGCAGAGACGCACAGCACGACAGTGTTGGCCAGTTCGTTGGCTTGAGCGTTGAACCTGCGCACCGAGGTGGCGCAGGTCGGCGTGTCGACGCTCGGGAAGATATTGACGACTTTGCGCTTGCCGGCGAAGGTCGCCAGGGTCGCTTCGGACAGATCACCAGCGACCAGGGTGAAGGCCGGTGCCGCAGCACCCGGTTGCGGCAGTTGACCATCAACGGTGATCGGGTTGCCACCAAGCGTCACTTGAGCCATGAACGGATTCCTTCTGGTTGTTTGGGAAAGAGGCAAAGTTAACCACGATTCCCGTGACCAAGAAAGCCGGTCACTATCGCCGCCCGGGACGCAGGCGCGGACAGTCGGCGCCTGCGGGGCCTTTGCAGCGGTAAAGCCGATCAGCTGGCCTTGGCGTGCGGCACCGACTTGCGATCAAGTTGTTCATGCAATCGACCCACCAGCTGCAGGATCGCACGACTGCTGCTGAACTGCTCATGGGTAATCCCGCTGACACACAGGTCGAGCAATCCGGTATCGGGGTTGTGAATCATGATCTTCAAGGTGTTCCCCTCTTCCTCCAGGCACTCGCACCTGAGGGGCAGAAACTCCGACTCGATGATCTGGCGCATTTCCAACGGACATAAACCTAACGCTTGCATGATGGCGGTCCTCAGGCAGTGATTCGACGCGGCAGGCAGGGCCTGCACTAGTCTTCTGGTATATACCTGTCAGCCATGGACCGCAAAAGCCCCAGCACCCGCAGCGTCGGCAATCGCACGAGGGTTGATCCAGATCAGGCAACCTGGCGACCAAGCTCCCATCAACAACCGATTCAGCAGGCAGATAAACCAAGACGACCACTTGTCTGGTTTCCCCATGGCTCTTCAGCGCAAGGCTTCACCCGGCGTCGCCTCCAGCGGCGCACCAAGCTGCAACAGATCGATCAACGCCCGAGCATCGTAGGGCGCGCGTACCTTGACGTCATTGTCGAAATAGCAGAACACCTCGCGCGACTGGCGCTTGGCATTCTTTGCCGAACCGATAGTGACGGCATCGCTGACCTGCCCGCCCGCCGCCCAGCGTTCGATACGCCAACGCCAGTGTTCAAGCGCGTCCTTCGAATAGCCGCTTTTGTACAGTTCGGCATCGCCATGCAAGCGCATATAGACGAAATCCGCCGTAAGGTCTTCCGCGTAGGGCCATTTGCCTGCAGTGTCGGCTATCACCAGCGCCACCTCGTACTTTCGCAACAAGGCGACAAATTCCGCGACGGCAAAGCTGGCGTGGCGAATCTCCACCGCGTGACGCAACCTGCCCCGCTTGGGGATATCCAGATAGCCCGGCTTGCGCAACCGCTCGTCACAGCCCTCGGCACACTGGCGCGCCTGGGCAAACGTGTGCGGCAGCAGCTTGAGAAAAGCCTCGAAACGCTCGGCATCGAATTTGAAGCTCGGTGGAAACTGCCACAGCAACGCCCCGAGCTTCTCCTTGAGCTGTAACACCCCCGAGGCGAAAAAATTCGCCAGCGGCGTTTCGACCTCGCGCAACCGCCGCGTGTGGGTGATGTAACGCGGCCCCTTGACGCTGAAGACAAAGCCCTGGGGCGCTTCGCTGTACCACTGGGCATATCGCTCGGGAGTCTGCAGGGCATAGAACGAACCATTGATTTCGATACTGCTGACCGCTCGCGAGGCGAAGTGCAGTTCGTTCTTCTGCGTCAGGCCTTCGGGATAGAAGTCCTTGCGCCACGGCGCGTAGCGCCAACCTGAAATACCAATGTGCACGCCGGCCATACGCTTCTCCGCCTTGGGGTATTAAAGGTCCGACCCGGGCTGCAGACGGCCAGTTCACTCCCAAACCCTGGAGCCCCGGTTCGGTCGGCGGCCATGCGCAAGAAAATAATCCGAACCACGGACGCTCAGTCCAGTCACATCTTTCAGATTCGATCCGGAGCTTGCAGGCATGAGCGCTGCAGGGCAGCGCAACGGTACCCGACTTTGCCAGAGTGCGGCGTCGTGCCAACGCTCTGACCCCGGGCAACCCGCGCATCACTGCCATCGGCCATGTGCATGTCCAGACAGCAGTCCCCTACCGTCCCCCATCGTCGCCCGCGACGGAGCCGTTGGAGCCGCTACAGATGAACCAGATCGCCCACAGTGTAAAATCCGCGCTCGCTCACAGCGATGCGGCCCAACGCTATCAGCACGTGCGTCGCTACACCGAACAATTGATCGCGCCCTTGAGCCCCGAAGACCTGGTCGTGCAGTCCATGCCCGATGCCAGCCCCGGCAAATGGCACTTGGCGCATACCACCTGGTTTTTCGAAACCTTCCTGCTGCAGCCCAACGTGGCCGATTACCGCCCGTTCGACGCGCACTTCGCCTACCTGTTCAACTCTTATTACGAGGCCGTAGGCCCCCGCCAGCCACGCCCGCAGCGCGGCATGATGACCCGGCCGACGCTCGATCAGGTGCTGGCCTACCGCACCTATGTCGACCTGCACATGCAGGACCTGCTGCAAACCACCCTGAACGAAGAAGCCAGCGAACTGTTCGAGCTCGGCCTGGCTCACGAGCAGCAGCACCAGGAGTTGCTGCTCATGGACACCCTGCATCTGTTCAGCCTGTCTTCGCTCAAGCCTGCCTACGATGCGCTGTGGCCACGGGACAAGCCGGGGCGCAAGGGCAAGTGGCGCGCGCTGGACGGCGGGCTGCAGGATATCGGTCATCGCGGCGAAGGTTTCTCGTTCGACAACGAGAGCCCCCGTCACAAGGTCTGGCTCGAGCCCTTCGAGATCAGCGATCGCCTGGTCACCAACGGCCAATGGTTGGCATTCATCGAAGCAGGCGGTTATCAGCAAGCCAACTGGTGGCTGTCCGAAGGCTGGGCGACGGTTCAAGCCCAAGAGTGGCAGGCACCGTTCTATTGGTACCGCCAAGGGGATGAATGGCATGAGTTCACCCTGCGCGGCCTGCACCCACTGGACCTGAATGCACCGGTGACCCATGTCAGCTACTTCGAAGCCGCCGCCTACGCCCACTGGGCCGAGGCGCGCCTGCCCACCGAAGCCGAATGGGAAGTCGCGGCCCATGCAGGGCTGCTGGAGCAGATCGACACGGTCGGCTGGCAGTGGACCCAGAGCGCCTACAGCGCCTACCCGGGCTTTCGCCCCGCTGCCAGCGCAGTGGGCGAATACAACGGCAAGTTCATGATCAATCAGATGGTGCTGCGCGGTGGCGCCAGCGTCACCAGCCCCGACCACGCGCGGCCTGCCTATCGCAACTTCTTCGCCCCCAACTTGCGCTGGATGTTCAGCGCCGTGCGCCTCGCCAGGGATACCCGCCCTGCCCTGTGCAACGGCCCTGAAACCGAGGGCCAGAGTGAGGAGCGCAAAGCGTTCGCTGCGGATGTTATCGTCGGCCTGTCGGCGCCACAGAAGAGCCTGTCGCCCAAGTATTTCTACGACACCCTCGGCTCGCAGCTCTTCGAGGACATCTGCGAAGCGCCGGAATACTATCCGACCCGCGCCGAAGCAGCACTGCTGACCCGCGTGGCCGGGCAAATGGCCGCCTTGATCCCGGACGATGCCGCCTTGATCGAATTCGGCAGCGGCGCCAGCGAGAAGACTCGACTGCTGCTCGATGCCACCCCGCAGCTGGGCGCCTATGTGCCGATCGACATCTGCCCGAACGCGTTGCAGCGTGCCAGCGAGCAACTGCGCAGCGCCTATCCGAAGCTGCAGATCGTGCCGCAGGTGGGCGACTTCAGCAAAGTCATGCACCTGCCCGAAGTGACCCGCGAGCGAGCCCGAGTGGGCTTCTTCCCGGGTTCGACCCTGGGCAACTTCACCCACGATCAGGCCGTAGACTTCCTGCGCGCGACCCACCACCTGCTGGGCCGCGGCGCACGCTTCATCATCGGTGTCGACATGGTCAAGGACAGCGCCATCCTCGAAGCCGCCTATGACGATGCCGGGCAAGTGACAGCGCGGTTCAACAAGAACCTGCTGACCCGCATGAACCGCGAGCTGGACGCCGACTTCGATCTCGACACCTTCGCCCACAAGGCGCTGTGGAACCCCGAGCTGGCTCGGATCGAGATGCACCTGGTGAGCCAGCGCGACCAGATCGTCCATGCAGCCGGGCAGGCATTCGCCTTCAAGGCTGGCGAATCGCTGCATACCGAGAACTCGCACAAGTTCACCGTACAGTCCTTCACCGCAATGGCCGCCCAGGCCGGCTGGAAAGTCAGCCACCAGTGGCTGAGCGACGACCCACAAGTAGCGCTGTTCTGCCTGGCCTAGGCCGGAGGGTAACCGCCGAGCGATCAAATGGAATTATTTGAAGCACGTCACACTCTGTACTGCATCACAAGGAGGATTCACAGCACCATGAACAGCGCAAAACTCTTCGTCATCGACTACACCCTCCACGGGGCGCCGAAATCCTTTGTGATTCGTGCCGCAAACATGGACAACGCCGAAGCCTGGCATTGGGCGAGTTGTGACGCGGGCGTTGGCCGCATCGGCAAATTCGGCCGCGAGCAGGTCAAGAAGACCAGCAAGCCGATCGCCGAGAAGTTCGGTATCGAAGAGGTGCACTGGCGCCAAGCCTGAACCCGATACCTGTAGCGAGGGGGCTTGCCCCCGATAGGGTGTGTCAGTGGTATTGGTCGCGGCTGCACGCTTTTTCGGGGGCAAGCCCCCTCGCTACATCGGTGAGTAATGCGTCTAGCCCGGGAACCCCAGCTCCAGCGCAGGGTCGGTTCTTACTGAACCCTTTCACCGGAGCTGCCTACGCATGGATCATCTGTTGCCCGAACGCTGGCTCGATAAACTGCCCATGCCCTGGCTGGCCACCCTCGCCGCCGCCCTTGTCGCCGTCATCGTCATTCTATTGATCCGCTGGATCGGCCTGGTCGTCCTGCGCCGCCTCTCCAAACCCTTCTTGCTCGCTCAGCAGCTGCTGCACAACGCCGAGCAGCCCTCGCTGTGGCTGATGCCGTTGCTGGCACTGCAATCGGTGTGGACCTCGGCCGACGACGATCTGCTGCTAATCAAGAGCGTGCGCCACGTCAACGGCCTGCTGGTCACCGCCGCAGTGATCTGGCTCGCCCTGCGCTTCGTGCGCGCCGTCGCTCACACCATCGCCCTGCGCAACCCGCTGGAAGTCGAAGACAACCTCAATGCCAGGCGCATCCAGACCCAGGTGCGGGTGCTGGTGCGCTGCCTCAACGTGCTGGTCATCCTGTTCGGCAGCGGCCTGATCCTCATGAGCTTCCCGGCCGTGCAGCAGATCGGCACCAGCCTGCTGGCCTCGGCCGGGCTCGCCGGGCTGGCTGCCGGCTTTGCCGCCAAGCCGGTGCTGGGCAACCTGATCGCCGGGCTGCAGATCGCCATCAGCCAGCCCATCCGCCTCGATGACGTGGTCATCGTCGAAGGCGAATGGGGGCGCATCGAGGAAATCACCGGCAGCTACGTGGTGGTCAAGATCTGGGACGAGCGCCGCCTGGTGGTACCGCTCACCTACTTCATCGAAAAGCCTTTCCAGAACTGGACCCGCGCCAGCGCCAGGATCATCGGCTCGGTGTTCCTCTGGGTCGACTATTCCATGCCGCTCGAAGCCCTGCGTGAAGAGGCCAAGCGCGCCTGCGACGAGATCCCTCATCTGTTCGATGGACGCGTCTTCGTGCTGCAGGTCACCGACACCAGCGAGAAAACCATGCAGATACGCATCCTTCTCAGCTCGCTGGATTCATCCAGGAACTTCGATGCGCGCTGTCACGTGCGCGAGCGTCTGATCGCCTTCGTCAATCATCAATATCCCGAATGCCTGCCGCAGCTTCGTGCCGAAATGTCGACAAAAACGGCGCGGCCGAACCCGCAAGAGCCTGATATGACTCATGAGATCGAACGTCAGCCACCGGTGTGATTATTCTTGTGGGAGTCCGCACGAACGCGCTGGACGGGGTGTAGCGGGTACAACCGTGTTGCTGCTTCGACTTACAGAGCTTGATCGTTGGCGATCATCGCCTGAACCACGACGCCTTTCTGTGCGTCGGTCAGCTCATCCCAGCAGTGCACTTTGACGTAGTAGCACAAGCCACCAACGATGTAGAACGCCAGGCCGGCGATGATAGCGATGGCGGTTTTCGACAGACGACCTTCGCTGTCTTCATAGCTGCTGTAGGACTCTTCGCGCGGCTGCGCGGTGAAGCCTTGCAGTACGCGTCTGGCAAATTGAAACAGGTACAACAGAACGATGCGCCCCATGGCTGAAATTTCACCTCGATTGAATGGAACGGTGGCGATGAAGGCGTGTCTGACCTTCCGATCGCGAGAAATGCCATGAAAAGGCCATTAGCCCCGTGGCAGTTGTATGATAACTGATTTGATTTTCGGTTTCGAACATGATGCAAGGTATTGCGACGGACGTGCTGCGACAAATTGACATCCACGTGCGACCTGAATCGGTGCACCTGAACCGCCCTGTCGTAACATCGGGGGGCGTTTTCAACTGCGACAGACAAATATCGACATTTTATTGACTACGATTCGAGCTTCCGACTGTCGAACTCATCACGATATAGTCACAATCTCTCCTTATATTTCTAGGAGTTATTGGCGACAGGGATATAACTCGTGTAAATTGGCGCCACTACCGCAATCTGCGGCCCGCAAATTGCTTATTGACAAATGACGGTTGATTGACGCTTTCGTCATCCTGCCTCACCCCAAAAATGATTTTTTATTCACAAGGTTCATACGAATCTTGTGGCGGTAGCGTGGTTGATCGCCTGATCCCGACGCGCACCACTCGTCTTGTGTGCCCTGCCCGCTGTTGTCGCTCCACTAACCTCTCTATCTGGCCTGTTTCAGGATTTACTGCCCTGTGTCAGCGGCCTTTGTCGTTCGCATTCGGGCCTTACGCCACATCAGCACAGGACGCCATGATGAAAAAGTTGATCGGAGCTCTGCTTGTTTCCCATTGCCTGTTGGCAGCAGTTGAGGTCGAAGCCGATGCACTCGTGCCCTACGGTAACGGATTGCCATTGGTGCACATGAATGTCGCAGGGCCTGGCTTCAACGACCGGGTGCTGCCCGGGCGTAATGGTTACGACTATGCGTTCCCCGCCAGCGACTATCTGGATCGCTGGCAGACCCGCGGCATCCGCATCATCCGCCTGTCTGTGCTGTGGGAACGACTGCAGCCGGTGCCTGATAAAGAGTTGAATACGGAATATGCCCAAAGCATCGACAAATTCCTCAACCAGGCAGCCAAGCGCAACATGGGCGTCATTCTCGACATCCACAACTATGGTCGCTACTACCAGAAGGTCATCGGTACCGCCGACGTGCCCCTGTCGTACTACCAGAGCTTCATGCGCCGAGTGGCCCATCGTTGGAAAGACACACCTGGCCTGGTGGGCTATGACTTGATGAACGAACCCTATGGCGACGCCGACGCTTACTGGCCAGCCGTCGCTCAGGCCGGCATCAATGGGGTTCGCGCCTCCGATCCGCTCAAGGCTATTTATGTGGAAGGCAAGTCGTGGTCCAACGCCCTGAACTGGCCGACCCTCAACGGTGATCTGCTGCTGCTCAAGGATCCTGCCAACAATCTGGTGTTCTCGGCACACATGTATGCCGACGTCGACGCCAGCGGCACTTACCAGACCGCCATTGCAGCCAACTTCGACCCGGACCTGGCCGTCAACCGCGTCAAGCCCTTCGTCGAGTGGCTAGCGCGTAACAATCGCCGCGGGCAGCTGGGTGAGTTTGGCGTTCCCAACGACCCTCGTTACCTGCAAGCCATGGATCGGTTACTGACCTACCTGCATACCAAGTGCGTGCCACTGGCGTACTGGGCTGCCGGCCCGCTATGGGGCAACTATGCGTTGTCGATCGAACCTGACGGCAAGGTCGACAAACCGCAGTGGGCCGTCGTAGGCCCCCATGTGACCCAGGCCAATAGCTGCAAATGACACCACAATTCAAGCAGCGCCCCGGCGCTGCCGTAACGCCCTTCGTCGTTTCCTGACCTGATCGAATCAAGCCGCGTCCCTTCGCGCCGTCCTGCCATGCCCCTGTCGGTACCCGCCCCTGTGTGCGGGTAGCTGTCCTATTGATGAGAGCCCAAGCTATGCAAACCAATGTTCGCGTGATGTCCCCTGCTGTGAATGTCCATCGCGCCGATAGCGCCCCCGGCAATATCGACCTGATGCAACTGGCCGCGACCGTCTGGCGCAGAAAATGGCCGATCATCGGTTGCACGGTGGTGGTTGCCGCTGCGACCGCCTTCGTGGCACTGCAGATGGCGCCGGTATTCGAGGCCACCACGACGCTGATGGTGACCGAGAAGAACGCCAAGGTGGTGTCCTTCGACCCCAATACCGCCAGTGACTCCAACGCAGCGAATCAGTACCTGGAAAGCCAGTTCGAACTGATGAAGTCGCGCACCACCGCCAACAAGGTCGTGGACCAGTTGGGGCTCGCGCAATATCCGGAGTTCGATCAGAGCAAGCACCCGTCGATCAAGCAGCAGGTCACCACCTGGCTGCAGAGCCACGGCATCGGCGGCTCCTGGCTCAAGGCTGAAGATGTGGCGCCGACCCCGGATCAGGTCGCCAACAACGTCACTCGCCAATTCCAGAGCCGGGTCAACATCGCGCAGCTCGGCAAGAGCCAATTGGTGCAGATTCAAGTCGACATGACCGATCCGGTCATGGCCGCCAAGGCCGCCAACGCCCTGGCCAATGCCTATATGGAAAGCCAGCTGCAAGCCGCCATCGGCGCGTCGGGCACCGCCAGCGCCTGGATGAACAGCCGCCTGGGCGAGCTGGGCGCCAAGCTCAAGGACTCCGAAGAACGCCTGCAGCAGTATCGCGATGCCGAAAACCTGGTCGACGTGCAGGGTGTCAGCACCGTGAGCGCCGCACAGCTGTCGGTCACCGGCGAAAAAATGATCGAAGCCCGTCGTCAACGCGCCGAGGCTGAAAGCCAGTACCGTCAGGTGCAAAGCAACCAGGCCGGCGGCTGGGAGAAGCTGGTCAGCCTGCCTGCCGTTCTGGCCGACCCGCTGGTACAGAAATTCCGCGCGCAGCAGGCCGAGGCCCAAGGCAAGGCCGACGAACTGTCGCGCCGCTATGGCCCGCGCCACCCGGCCATGGAAGCCGCCAACTCCGACGTCGCTGCCGCGACAAGCAGCCTCAAGGCGCAGGTCGAGCAAGTGGTCGCCAGCATCCAGCGCAATTACCAACTGGCCCAGGCCAACGAAGGTTCGCTGGTGTCCTCGTTCAACGACAACAAGTCGCAGATCCAGGACATCTCCCGCAAGGAATTCAAGCTGCGCGAACTGCAGCGTGAAGTCGATGGCGACCGCGCCCTTTATGAGACCTTCGCCACCCGTCTGCGCGAAACCTCGGCGACGTCCGATCTGGGCAGCGCCAGCATTCGCGTCGTCGACCCGGCGATCACGCCGATGGTACCGGTGCGTCCGAACAAGCCGCTGATCGTCGCCCTGGCCGCGGTCCTGACCTTGATCCTGGGCAGCGCCCTGGCCTTGATCATGGAAGCGCTGAACAAGACCTTCAAGACCATCGAACAGGTCGAAAACCGCCTCAACGTACCGGTGCTGGGCATCGTGCCGAAAACCAAGCTGAACAAGAAACGCCACCCCGGCATCCTCTTCGGCGATGTGACCGAGCAGCGTTTCAGCGAATCCATCCGCACCATCCGCACCGGCGTGATCCTCAACACCATCGAGAAAGCCGAGCAAGTCATCCTGGTGACCTCTTCGGTTCCTCGTGAAGGCAAGTCGACCTTCTCGATCAACTTCGCCGGTGCCATGGGCCAATTGAAAAAGACCCTGATCGTCGACGTCGACCTGCGCCGTCGCAGCCTGGCCGCCATGCTCGGCTCGCCGGTCAACGGCGTCGGCCTGACGGACCTGGTCAACGGTCAAGCGTCCATCGAGGCGTGCATCCAGACCAAGGACGGCTTCGACTTCCTCGCCGCCGGTACTCAGGTGTCGAACCCGCTGGAGATGCTGTCTTCGCGCGCTTTCATGAATACCCTGAAGGTCCTCAAGGAGCGCTACGACACTATCATCATCGACTCCCCGCCGACCCACGCGGTCAGCGACGCACTGGTGCTGTCGTACTTCGCCGACTCGGTGATCTACATCATCAAGGCCGCTTCCACCTCGGCACGTCTGGCGGAAAAAGGCCTTGATCGCCTGGCGCAGGAAAACGCACCGCTGCGTGGCGTGGTCCTCAACCAGGTCGACATCAAGAAGTCCTTGCAGAACGGCGGCCGCTTCGACGGCTTCTACGACTACTACGACTACAGCGCCCTGCCCAACCCTGACAAAAGCTCCGCCAAGACGATCTGAATCACTGGGGTAGTACGCACATGAACGATTCAACCTTGCGATTCCACGACCGACCGGTCGCCGTGCAGCAGGTACAAGCCCAAGCGCCCGTGGATCGCTGGGTGCTCGGACTGACACTGCTGGCGGTGACCTACAACGCCTTGCTGGCGTTCATCAACGCCCATGTGTTCGCAGTCAATTTCGGCTTGGTCGCGGTCACCGAGATCATGATCCTGGGGGCCTGCCTGGCGAAGTTGGCCAGGGACGGCATCAAGCAGGATTGCGCCAATATCCTCTGGTACTGCGCGGCGTCGCTGATCATCGCCATGACCATCAGCCTCATGAACGGCGTGCTGTTCGTGGATGCCTTTCGCAATGCACTGATCATCACCTTGTTTCTGTGTCTGGGGCGCAACATCGAGTTCGCGACCTTGCGCAAGACGTTCCTGGTGGTCAGCGTGCTGGTGCTCGGGGTCATGTTGATCGAGATGACCTCGCTGCTCACCTATGCGCAGATCTTCAAGCCGGCGGTGTATTTCCTCAATACCCGCGGCATGCCCGAGTTCGAACTGGATGACACCGGCATCTTCCGCAACGCCCTGGGTTTCGCCGGTCGTTTCTCGTTCGGTATCTTCGCCGGGCCGCGTACCTCGTCGCTGTTTCTGGAACAGGTGTCGCTGGCCAACTTCGCCGCCGTCCTGTGCGTATTCCTGCTGGCCTGCTGGCCACGCCTGAGCCTGCGCGAGCGCGTGGTGCACGTGGCCCTGGCGGCGTTGATCATCCTGTCGAACAACACCCGTACCACCTCGATCCTGTTCGTGTTGTCGATCGTCGGCTACTTCGTCTACCCGCGGCTGCCGCGCTACCTGAACGTGCTGGTCGCGCCGCTGATCATCGTCGCCGGCGTGACCATCTACACCATGTATCCGCACTACATCAACGACGACTTCGCCGGCCGGGTCTCCCACACCGGCAGGATCATTTCCAACATGGGCTTCCCGGAGTACCTGGGGCTGCAGATCAATCAGCTGGCCGTGCTCATGGACGCCGGCTACCCCTATGTCATCTACTCCAGCAGCTTCATCGGCTTCATCCTGTTCTGGCTGCTGGTGTCGTTCGTGATTCCACAGCGCACACCGTCGCAGATGCGCTGCGCCTATGGCCTGACGATCTACATCTTCGTCAACCTGCTGATTGGCGGGACGGCCATCTTTTCCATCAAGGTCGCAGCATTGCTGTGGCTTCTGGTGGGTTTCATTTCCAGCCCCGAGCGCTTCGTTGAAGAGCGCTCGGCCGCCACCCAAACGCCACAGCCAGCAAGGAGCCGAGCATGAATATCATCCATGTAGTCCGCCAATTTCATCCTAGCGTCGGCGGCCTGGAGGACTACGTGGAAAACCTCGCGCACGAGCAGCTCGGTGCGGGCCACGAGGTCCAGGTATTCACCCTCGACAGCGATTTCCAGACTGATGAACGCCTGCCCGCCAGCGAAGTCTGCAAAGGCATCCCGGTGCGTCGTTTCGCCTGGAAGGGTTCGCAGCGCTACCCGGTATGCAGCCTGGACCTCAAGGCCCTGGACGGCGTCGATATCGTCCATGTGCATGCCATCGATTTCATCGTCGACTACCTGTCCCTGATGAAGCGCCTGGGACGCTTTGGCAGCAAGCTGGTGGTCTCGACCCACGGTGGCTTCTTCCATACCAACAAGAACCAGCGCCTCAAGCAGCTGTTCTTCCGCAGCGTCACCCGCTTCACCCTGTCAGGTGCCGACGCCATCCTCAGTTGCAGCGACAACGACCATGCGCTGTTCCAGCAGATCGCGCCGCGCACGCAACTGATCAAGAACGGCACGCGCCTGCGCAAATTCGGCCAGATCGAGGCCACCAGCCGGACCCATGACATGGTCTATCTGGGACGCTTCAGCTCCAACAAGCGCCTGCCCTGGCTGATCGAAGCCTACGCGCAGTTGAGCTGCCCGATGGGCGTGCTGAAGATCATCGGGCGCACCAAGACCGGCGATGCCGAGGCCCTGACCGCGCTCATCGAGCGACTGGGCTGTGGCGAGCGCGTGCAACTGGTGCTCGACCAGAGCGACGAGCAGATCCGCCAGCACCTGACTTGCGCGCGCTACACGGTCAGCGCTTCGGAATACGAAGGCTTCGGCCTGGGCGTGGTGGAAATGATGTCGTACGGCTTGCTGCCGTTTCTGGCCGACCAACCGCCGTCCTTTATCGATTTCGTCCGCGGCTCCGGTTGCGGGCGCTTGTTCGCTCACGACACCCAATCGTTCGAGCAGGCCTATCTGCTGCTCACCCACAGCTGGTCGCACACCGCAGCGCTACAAGCGCAGACCTACGCCGAACAGTTCTCCTGGCCGGCTGTGGCCAAGGACATCATGGCGGTTTACCAAAATACCTTGGCATCGGCCATCGACGGCACCAGCGAGGGAGTGATATGAGCAACATGACCCCTGACAGCGCACTGGCCGGCACCGCAGCGCCTGCCGCCCGCCCCGCTGCTGCCGTGGCCAAGACCGTACACAACTTCTACTACCTGCAATACCTGCGCGGTATCGCGGCGCTGATGGTGGTCTACTTTCATGCTCTGGTGCAGCTGGAGACCATGGGTATCAAGTCGCCGCTGCCCAAGCTGGGCGAACCCGGTGTCGACCTGTTTTTCGTGCTCAGTGGCTTTTTGATGTGGATCACCACGGTCAACAGCAAGATGACGCCGCTGACCTTCATGCGTAAACGCATCATCCGCGTCATTCCGCTGTACTGGAGCCTGACCCTGTGCGCCGCCGCAGTGGCACTGGTGGCTCCTAACGTGCTCAAGCACACCGTGCTCGAAGGTCATCACCTGCTCGCCTCGCTGCTGTTCTGGCCAGCTCCGAACCCGGCCTATCTCGGTGACGCCGACACCGGCATGTTGCTCACGCCGCTGCTGGTGCCGGGATGGACGCTGAACTACGAAGCGTTCTTCTACGTGGTGTTCGGCCTGTTCATGTTCGCCAAGCCCTCGGCCCGGCTGCTGTTGTTGCCGGCGCTGTTCGGCGTGCTGACCTGGGCCAATGCCAGCTTGAACAGCGGTTCGCCGGCGTTGGCGGTGTTCGGCCACCCGATCATCTTCGAGTTTTACCTGGGCACCCTGGTCGCGGTGATGGTCAAGCGCGGCTGGTATCCCCGGCCAGCGATAGCGGCCATGATGCTGGCCGCCGGTATCGTGGTGATGCTCGGTCTCAACCTGCGCTTCACCGTCGAAGATCGCCTCTGGGCCTTTGGCCTGCCGGCCACCTGGATCGTCTACTGCCTCTGCGCTCTGGAGTTGCAACGCCCGGCCATACAGTCGAAATGGCTGCAGGCGATCGGCGATGCCTCATACAGCCTGTACCTGACCCATGTGTTCAGCCTGCCGCTGTGCCGCCTGGTGTTCCAACGCCTCACCACGGCCGACGACCTGTTTACCCAGGTGGTGTTCTGCCTGGCGTGCGAGTTGCTGTCGGTAGCCGTCGGCCTGCTTGTATTTCGCGGCTATGAACAGCCCATAGCCAATTACCTCAGTCGTTATCGACGCTGAGCCGGAGCTGGTATGCAAAGAATCATCGAACGTCTGTTCCTGCTGGGCCTGCGCGGTACCGGGTTGCTGTCGAAGTTCGTCCTGACGCTGTTCATCGCCAAGGAGATGACCCTCTCGGACCTCGGCCTGTATGGACTGATCGCCGTCGGCGCGACCCTGATCCCGGCGCTGTACGGCCTGGGCCTCAATGGCCCGTGCAGCCGCAGCCTGGTCAATGTCAGCCGGCCGCAAGCGATGGTGCTGCTGTCGACCCGGATCAGCATCACCCTGATCCTGCATGCGCTGCTGACGCCCCTGGCGGTGTTCATCATCAGCCTGTTGATCCCGGCGGCGGACCATCTGCTGTTGCTGATGGTGGCGATCACCCTGTTTCTGGAACACCTGGCCACCGACATCAACGCCGCCCTGGTGGCGCGCTTCAAGTCCAAGTTCGCCGCCATACTGGTGTTCATTCGCTCCGGTGCGTGGCCGTTGGTGTTCATCGCCATGGCCTGGTACCTGCCGCAGTACCGCAGCGTTACAGTGATCGTCGAGTTCTGGCTGGCGAGCCTGCTGGTGGTGATGCTGATCTGCGGGGCCGCAGCACTGGTCACGCAAGCTTGGAAACTGCTGCGTTTCGATCGCGAGCAGGCCTGGGACATGATCCGCAAGGGCCGCAACTTCTATATCTCCGATATCGGCAGTTCCGGCTCGCTGTATCTGGACCGCTTTCTGGTCACCAGTTTTCTCGGCCTCGAGGCCACCGGGGTCTATACGTTCTTCTGGTCGCTGACCAACGCCATCAACAACGTGATCTTCTTCGGTGTCACCAGCCAGCTGGGGCCGCGCATCATTGCGGTGATCCAGGGCGGCGACAAGGCCTCGATCGGTTCATCCTGCCGCGCGATGCAGCGCGAGATCTGGATGTGGTGCCTGGGCATGTCGGTGGTGCTGGTGTGTCTGATGCCACCTCTGCTCTCGCACCTGGGCAACGACAAGTTCGAAGAGCACAAGAGCGTGCTGTTCATCATGCTCGCGGCGATTCTGCTGCGCACGGTGTCCGAAGGCACCAGCAACATTCTGTACGGCTACCACAAGGATCGCGAAATCGCCGTGATCTCATTGGCTTCGATGGGGCTGTCGGCGCTTTTCACCCTGATTACCGCGCCTTTGTTCGGCTTGCCCGGCGTTGCCGTCGCCATGCTGATCACCGCTCTGGCCGTCTACCTGTGGCGCCAGCGCATCGCCAACGTACTGTTGGCTTGAACGGGCCTTGAACTGACAACACCGACAACAACAAGACGTCACTGCACAGCCTTGTGTTGCTGTACCTCCCAAAGGATTGCACAAATGATCAAAAGATCCGCCTTGGCCGCCACCCTCGTCAGTACGTTCTCGATCAATGCCCATGCCGAGCTGGCCAAGCCGGCCAGCATTGACATCGGCGGCTTGGATTTCACCCCGACGCTGAACCTGACCCAGTCCTACGACGATAACTTCCGCACGCTGCCCAACCACCAGCAGGCATCGTGGATCACCTCGGTGGCGCCGATATTTCTGCTTCAGGCAGAAACCCGCAACACCGGTTATCAGTTGCAGTACATCGGCAACGACCAGACGTACTGGGACGACTCCAGCGCCAACCACACCGATCACCAGCTCACCTTTCGCAGCGTGCTGGAGTTCGATTCGCGCAACCGCCTGCGCTACGACCTGGGCTACAAGAAGCTCGAGCAGACCACCGACACCACGGTGCGCACCGAGAACGATCGCTACACCGTCAAGAACGCCGGCCTCGGCTACACCTTCGGCGCCGCCACCGCGCAGAACCAGATCGACCTGGGCCTGGATTACGAACAGCGCAGGTTCCAGAACGCCAACGGCATCAACGATGACATGGAGCGCAATACCACGGCCTTCATCGGCACCTGGTACCACCGCCTCAGCGGCAAGACCCGCGCCTTGGGCGAGGTGCGCTACACCGACTTCGACTACCTGCAAAGCGGCAACCCGCGCAACAGCGTGGGCACTGCGGCGCTGGTCGGCCTGGAATGGGACGCCACCGCCAAGACCAAAGGCAAGGTGCGCATCGGTGAAGAGCAAAAGGACTTCAACGACAGCGACCGCAACGACAAGAGCCCGACCTGGGAAGTGGGCATCGATTACAAGCCGCGCACCTACTCGACCTTCAGTCTCAACACCCACAAGTCCTATGACGAAGGTGACGACGGCGCCAGCGCGATCCATTTGGTGACCACCAAGCTCGGTTGGGAGCACCACTGGAGCGAACGCATCAAGACCTCGGTCGACTACTCCCACGCCAATCTCGAGTACGAGGGTGTCGATCGCGAGGACAAGCAGAACATCCTTGGCAGCAAGATCACCTACGGCCCGCGCCGCTGGGTCAACGTCAGCCTCGGTTATCTGCACATCAAGAACGACTCCACCGCCGAGCTGGAAGGTTTTACCCGCAACATCTATCTGCTCAGCGTAGAACTCAGCCTTTGACGACTTCAGGACTATCCTCATGAATATTCGCGCCGCCTTCACCACCCTCATCCTGCTGCTCTCCTCGCCCTTGGTTGCCCAAGCGGATTCCGCGCCTTATCGCCTGGGTTCCGGAGACACCATCAACATCAGCGTCTACGGCGAAAAAGACCTGAGCATCGACAAACTCGAACTCAACGACAGCGGGACCTTCACCTATCCCTTCATCGGCGAAGTGAAAGCCGGTGGCAAGACCACCAGCGAAGTAGAAAAGGACGTGACCGCTCGCCTGAGTCAAGGCTATCTGGTCTCCCCACGGGTATCGGTCAGCGTCGCCAGTTACCGCCCGTTCTTCATCGGCGGTGAGGTCAAGACCCCTAACGGCTATGCCTTCAAGCCGGGCTTGACGGTCGACGGCGCCATCGCCCTCGCGGGCGGCCTGACCGAACGAGGTTCGAGCAAGCGCATCACCATCATTCACGGTTCGGACAGCGCCCGGACCGCCGAAAAAGCAACGCTCAACACCCCTGTCAACGCTGGCGACACCATCACCGTGGATGAAGGCTTCTTCTAAGCCCTGGCGTTCACCGCACCACGTTTTTTTGCCGGGCGCCCGCGCGCCCTTGACCCTCCGGGCACCTTATTTCTTCGGTGAGGCGGTAGCGCCTTGCCGAAAATCACCGCACCGGGCCACAGAACCTCCACATCGCCGGGATACACGATGACGACCACCGCTCGCCGAGATGCCATTCTCAGCCGCCTGGATTTGTGCGATGAAGAGGCGTACCAGCAGTTGCTGCACCGCTTGCAGAACCCCGAACGCGCACAGATCGTCGGGTTTCTGAACCAGCACGGGTACAACCTGATCGAGCAACAACCAGGCTTTCGACAATATTTTCTGGAAATGGACTACCTCTTGCGCGACGGGGCCGGCATCAAGCTCGCCTGCAAGCTCAATGGTCTGGACCCAGGGCTCAACCTCAACGGCACCGACTTCATTCCGCAGGTCGTCAGCCACCTCAAGGCCCATGCCACCCTGCCCCTGCAGTATTTCGTGTTCGGCACCCAGGAGCCATGGCTCGGCACGGGCGCTCGGGCACTGGTGGGGACCAGCGAGGTACATACGCTGGACGGGTTTCAGGACGAAGATGCCTATCTGCGCTTCTTCGAACAGCATTACCTGCCAGGCCACCTGGCGCTGGTGGTGCTGGCGATGGGCATGCCCAAACAGGAAGCTGTAGCGGCGCGCCTCAAGCGCGCGCTGAGTATCCCGGCGGTGATCATCTGCGGTGGCGCGATCGTCGACTTCGCCGCCGGGCGCGTTGAACGCGCTCCGCAATGGGCACGCCGGTTCGGGCTGGAATGGGCCTATCGGCTCTACCGAGAACCGCGGCGCTTGTTCAAGCGCTACATCCTCGGCATTCCCCTGTTCTTTCTGTACATCCTGCGTAACCGCAACAAAGAAACGCCGCGCGCATCCGCGTCACGCCCCTGAAACCATCTTCACCAGGTGACCCCTATGGACAGTAACAAGCGGATCGACGCCCTCACCGGCATCCGAGGATTTGCAGCGCTCTTGGTGGTCTACGCCCACCTCACCGAGAACGGTTTTTTCAGCATTCACCGCCTGCATCCCGGTGAAGTCGGCGTGATGGTGTTCTTTACCCTCAGCGGCTTTCTCATGTCGTACCTGTACTGCGAAAAGCCCTTCAACACCGATACCGTGCTCAAGTACGCGGTGGCGCGCTTCTCGCGCATCGCCCCGGCCTACCTGACGGTGGTCATCGCGTCGTTTCTGATCTGCCGCTTTATCGATCCGGAGTTCGTCTACAGCATCTTCGGCTGGAACTTCGCTCGTCACATCCTGTTCTCGGGCAACGTCTCGGCGCTCTGGAGCATCCCGCCGGAAGTGCAGTTCTACGCCGTGTTCGTCGGTATCTGGTTCGCGATCTGGCGCGCCATCAGCCAGAAAGACTTCAGCATGATCGCCCTGGTCGGCCTGCTGATCGCCGTGGTCATGGGCCTGCGAGCCAACCTGCCCGGTACCTTCGTCGGCTCGATGATTCATTACTTCTTCATTGGTGTGGTGTTCGGCCTGATCCGTACCCAGGCGTCGTCAGCCAAATTCAATCATCTGAGCACCACCTTGCTGCAGGTCACCGCGCTGGCGCTGATTGCGCTGGTGGTGAGCAACGTCATCTACGTCGACGTCGGCACCAAGAAAGAGATGTACAACGATCTGCTGCCGTCGCTGTTCGCGGGGCTGTTCATCTTCGTGTTCTCGTTCCCTACCCTGCTCAACCGCGTGCTGTTCGAAAACCGCGCGCTGCAACGCTGCGGTGAGTGGAGCTTCTCGATCTACCTGCTGAATCTGCCGATCATCTACGTGGCGCAGAAATTCATGGGCCCGGCGCCTCATCCCGCCGTGTTGGCGGCGGTCATCACCGTGGTGATCCTGGTGTGCGCTTACCTGTGCTTCCGTTTGATCGAGACGCCTGGTGGTCGCTGGATGAAACGTAACGGTGAAGCGTTGATCAAGACCCGCTTCGGCCTCGCGTCGCTGCCGCTGATCGCCAAGAAACCCACCGACTGATTGACCGCCTCGCTTACTGTCCACTGGAGTTGCACGATGTTTATTCGCCGCCTTTACAGAGGCCTGCGCGCCACGGTGCTGCAGCGCATGATTCCGCGTAGCCGCACACCTATCTTTGCCGGCCAGAAACACGCTATCGAGATCGTCGGATTTTTCCATACCGCTTCGGGGCTCGGCGAATCGGCGCGCCAGTGCGCCCTGCAACTCCATCAGCAGGGTCACAAGATTCGCTGCATCAGTGTCGAGCGGTTCTTTCTCAAGCCGGTGGAGTTGGAGTGGCACTTGGGCGACACCGCCGAGGAACACGAGGTCGGTTGCCGCGTCCTGCACCTGAATCCGCCCATGATGCCGCCGGTGATCTTTCGCCTGGGCCTGAGTCGCTATCGACGGGTGTTCAACGTCGGCGTGTGGGCCTGGGAACTGGAAAAGATCCCGCAGGAATGGCGCAATGCGCTGGGCTATGTCAACGCGGTCATCTGCCCGTCCGAGTTCACCTCCACGGCCATTCGCCAATACACCGACAAACCGGTATTGACGGTCGCCCACCCAGTCACCGCGGGCGTTGCTCAAGAAGGTGTACGCCAGGCGCTCGGGTTGAACGAAGACGCCTTTGTGGTGACCAGCGTGTTCAGCTTTGGCTCGGCGCTGGAACGCAAGAATCCTTACGCGATGGTGGCGGCCTTTTTGCAGGCATTCGGCGATACCCCGGATGCGCATCTGGTGCTCAAGACCAACCGCGCCGATGACTCGGACACCACCCAGGCATTCATGAAGATGATCGCCCAGCATGCCAACATCACCCAGATCGGCGAGATCTGGGACAAGGAAAAGATCGTCGGCCTGCTCAAGGAGTCGGACGTCTGCCTGTCTCTGCACCGCTCCGAAGGCTTCGGCCTGACGATGGCCGAAGCCATGCTGGTCGGCACTCCGGTAGTGGCCACGGACTGGTCCGGCAACACCGACTTCTGCACCGAAGAAAACAGCTATCCCGTGCGTTACACGCCCATTGCCGTCGACTCCGGGCATCCGGAATTCGCTGGCATGGGCGCCATGACCTGGGCTGACGCCGATGTCGATCACGCCGCCGCGCAGTTGCGCTCGATCAAGGACGATCCGCAACTGATGGCGCGCAAGACCGCTCAGGCCTTGCAGCTGCAGAGCTTCTTCGCGCGGCCTGGCTACATCAATGCCTTGAACAGCCTCAGACAGGTCGAGAAAAACGCCGTCGCGTCCCCCGTCCGCTAATAAAAACCAGCAGACCCATCGATTGGGTCTGCACCTTGGCCGCCTTTGGAATTGACTTCATGCCTGCCCTACCCGGCCAAGATATGAGGACTGTCGTGCACCCTGATAGCTCCATGGAGGGCGTATCGTGACGCGTAACATCGCATTGGACATCTTGAAGGTCTTGCTCGCCATCATGGTCGTCGGCATTCATACGTTTTTTCTTCGAGATATCAATTCACTGGCTGAATATCTGACCGTAAACGGCATTTTCAGGATGGCCGTGCCGATATTCTTCCTGACGAGCGGCTTCTATTTTTATCAAGCACTGGCAGGGGACACGCACGCCCGCTGGTTGAAACGCGTGCTGATGCTGTACGCGTTCTGGATGCTGTTCTATTCCTACTTCTGGTTCAGGCCCACCGCCTGGTCGTCTGAAGAGCTCGGGCGACTGTTGCTGATAGTATTTCTCGGTTATTACCATCTCTGGTATGTCGCCGGGGTGATAGGCGCGGCGCTGATGATGACGTTCATGCGAGATTGGCGATGGCCGTGGGTGACGGCGCTGGTGGTGCTCGCGTACGGCGTCGGCACCCTGCTCCAATACACAGTGAGTTATCAGTTATCAAATGACCCGGCAGTGGACAGATTCCTCGCCGACAGTTGGACCCACCGCAACTTCCTGTTTAGCGCATTCCCGTTCTTCTGCATGGGCTACTTCATCAATAAGTTTTCTCTGCATCGCACGATCACCCTCCGCGTGGCGATGGCAGCTGCGTGCGTCGGGCTGATTTCACTGCTGGCGGAGTCGTGGATGAACTTCCATAACCTGGCCAATGATACGGGTTTCGATAACATGGCCTCGTTGATACTGGTATGCCCGGCCATCTTCATTTGTACGTTGAAAATGAATATCCAGGGAGGCAGCAAGAATCTGTCGCTGTACAGTGCCGGCATCTACTTCGTACATATCTTCTTTTTGCTCGCCTGTCTGCGCTTGTTTGATATGGACGGTACCCGCCTGACCTTCGTCATTTTGGGACTGTCACTGATTGCGTCGTTTTTCCTGATCAAAATAAACAAGCGCCTGAAAGTTATCCTCTAGGCCCTGACACACATTTCAAGGAACGATCCTCGATGCCCCAATCGTCGGTGTTAGCTGAACCCGAAGTTGCTGTGAACCGACGTACCCAGCTTCGGCTGCCCATGATAGACATCGCCAAAGGCCTCGGCATCCTGCTGATCGTGCTGGGCCACAATCTGGTGTTCATCGACCACTTCGAGCTGTTCTCCCGTACGCTGACTTCGTTCCGCTTGCCGTTTTTCTTCTTCGTCTCCGGGGTCACCCTGTCGCTGGGCGACCGGGATCTGCGCCGTATCCTCACGGAGCGCGCCGATGCGTGGCTCAAGCCCTGCGCCGTGGTGATCATCGCAGTGGGGGTGGCGAAGATCCTGGCCGGTAGCGCCACCCTCGAAAACCTGCTGGTCGGTTTGAGCTTTGGTGCTGGCTTCACGCTCGCCTGGCCACCGTTGTGGTTTCTCCCGCATCTATGGTTGGTGTATTGCTGCAGCGCAGCGCTGTTGATTATCGGGCAGGTCTGGCTGACCTCGGCATTAAGCAGGATCACCTTGCTGGGGCTGTGCGCTGCGGGTGGTTTCTACCTCGTCCACCTGTTCGATTCGCCGTACCAGAACGACATGTGCATCAAACAGCTGGACTTCAGCATGCACCTGTTCGACTGCGGCTTGCCATTCAGCGCCGACCTGCTGTTGATTACCTGTTTCTTCTTTTTTGCCGGGCACTTTTTGTCGACACGCACCCGACAGTTGCGGCCGAGCGTGATCCAGGCGGTGAGCGCATTGATGTGCCTGATGTTGCTGCGCCAGGCGTTCCCGCTAAAACTGGATCTGAACGGTCGACTCTATGACGACTTATTACTGACTCCAATCGAGGCGCTATTCGGCATCTATGTAATGTTGTGCCTGTGCTACGGCCTTTCGAAATCGGAAAAGATATCGAAGTTCTTTGGTTATTTCGGTCGGGTCAGCTTGTTCATTCTGATCTTTCACGCGCCGGTGCAATACACACTATTGCGAGTATTGCCGCGCTGGATTAGTTCGGATCTGATAGTGGGCTGCGCGGCCTATGTGATTGCGATCGGCGTGTCCATTGCGCTTTACTATCTGTGTCGCAGCAACCGTTTCCTGGCGACGCTGATGTTTGCGCAAAAGTCCAATCTGCACCGTCAGGCGGCGACCTGACGACAACTGAAAAGTTGCATGTCACCCCACCGATTAACGGCACTTTAATTTCGCTCACTCACTGGCAATGCAGCGGGTGCTGGTGTAAATTCAGCCTCGCGACATACTGTTTCAAACGCGCCGGACAACTATTATCTGGCGCCTAATATCAGGCGGTCCTGATCCCGCCTGGTAAGCGTGTTGCAAAACCCTTTCACCTGCTTTACCTCAACGATATCTCCATGCTGCTCAAGGTCATCAACCACCTTGTGGCGGTAGCATGGCGTTTTACCCGTTCGGCCGCGGTGCCGAGCCCTTCTTACTACTTCTTTTCAACCCGTGCTGATTTTCAGCGTGGCAGGAAAGTGCGCGCGCGATTTTTCGTGCGTCGTTATCGGGACAGCCACACGTGTCGGAGACCAGACTATGACGTCGCAATACACAAGTCGCATTACACATCGCAAGGGCCTGACGTTCTGGAGCCAATGGGCCTGCGGTATGGCCCTGGCCAATCTGGTGCTGATTCTGCTGGTGTGGGATCGCGTCGGCAGCGTCGACAGCGAATACCGCGTGGCGATGATTCTGACCGTGCTCGGCTCGGTGCCGGCCTACAGCTTCTTGCAGGTCTACCACAAACGTCACGGCATTCTGTCGGGCATGGGCCGCTTGCTGGCGGGCTGGATGAGCCTGCTGGGCGCGTTGATCGCCATCGCCTTCCTGACCCAGACCACCGCGGTGTTTTCCCGTCAGGTGATCATGCTCTGGGCCGGCCTGGGCTATCTGGCCCAGGTGGCCAGCTTTTTGCCGCTGCATTACCTGGCGCGCATGCACTCGCGCAAGGTGCGCAACGAACGGCGCTCGGTGATCATCGGCATCAGCCCCATGGCCGACGCCCTGGCGAAAAAACTGACCAGCCCCAATCGCGTACCGGTGATCGGCTTCATTGCCGCTTCCGGTGAAAACGGCCTGGTCCCCACTACCCTGCCGCTGCTCGGCAATGTCGACGAACTGCGCGACATCATCGTTCGCGAAGAGGTACGCCGCGTCTACATCGCGCTGCCGCTGGCGCAACTGGCGACCATCGAAGGGCTCTACATCGACCTGCTGGACATGAGCGTCGATGTGGTCTGGATCCCGGACTTCGGCAGTATGATGCTGCTCAACCAGTCGATTTCCGAGATCGAGCGGATGCCGGCGATCTACCTCAACGAAAGCCCGATCAGCTCCCACCCCGCTGCTCTGCTGGGCAAGGAGCTGATGGAGCGCACCCTGGCCGCCTTGGCGATCGTCGCCCTCAGCCCGGTGCTGATCGGCGCATCCATCGCCGTCAAGCTGTCCTCACCCGGCCCGGTGCTGTTCAAGCAGAACCGCCACGGCTGTAACGGTGAAGTGATCAAGGTGTGGAAATTCCGCTCGATGCGCGTGCATGACGATACCGAAGTGCGCCAGGCCACCCGCACCGATGACCGCATCACCAAAGTCGGCGCCTTTTTGCGTCGCAGCTCCATCGATGAACTGCCGCAGTTGTTCAATGTGCTGTTCGGCGAAATGGCACTGGTTGGTCCGCGCCCCCATGCGGTGACTCACAACCTGTACTACACCGGCAAGGTCGAAGCCTACATGGCGCGCCACCGTCTCAAGCCTGGGATCACCGGGCTGGCGCAGATCACCGGGCACCGCGGCGAGACCGAAACCCTGGAGAAGATGCAGCAGCGCGTGGCCCAGGACCTGAACTACATCAACCAGTGGTCGTTGTGGCTGGACATCAAGATTCTGGTGAAGACGCCGTTCACGCTGTTTTCGAAAAACATCTATTGATATGCCAAAGTGGCAGGACGCCCACCGCTGGCTGCATTGGGTTTCACTGGCATTGAATGCCCCATTCCACTATGGTTTGGGGCTGAAAAGAGCCGATACATAAGGAAGCCAGTCATGCAGTTTCGTCCCCTTGGCAAGACGGATATCAACGTCAGCGCCATCGCCCTCGGTACCATGACCTGGGGTGAGCAGAACACCCAGGCCGAAGCCTTCGAACAGATCCTTCTGGCCAAGGCCGCCGGTGTCAACTTCATGGACACCGCCGAGATGTATCCGGTACCGCCGAACGGCGAGACATACGCGACCACCGAGCGCTATATCGGTGAGTACTTCAAGCAGCATGGCGACCGCGCCGACTGGATCCTCGCCAGCAAGGTCGCCGGCCCCGGCCGTATGGCCCACATCCGTGATGGCAATCCGCGGCTCGACCGCAAGAACATCCCCGCCGCCCTGGATGCCAGCCTCAAGCGTCTGCACACCGATTACCTGGACCTGTACCAGTTGCATTGGCCGGATCGCAAGACCAACTTCTTCGGCCAGCTCAATTACCAGCATGACCTGGACGACGAGTTCACCGCCATCGAGGAGACCCTCGAGGTGCTCGACGAGCAGGTCAAGGCCGGCAAGATCCGCCATATCGGCTTGTCCAACGAAACCCCCTGGGGCACGCAGCGCTTCCTGCACCTGGCCGAAACCCGTGGCTGGCCGCGCGCGGTGTCGATCCAGAACCCCTACAACCTGGTCAACCGCAGCTTCGAAGTGGGCCTGGCCGAAATCGCCATTCGCGAGCAGATCGGCCTGCTGGCCTATTCGCCGCTGGCGTTCGGCGTGCTGGCGGGCAAATACCTCAATGGCGCTCGCCCGCCCAAGGGCCGTCTGACCCTGTTCGATCGCTTTCAGCGTTACAACAACCCACAGACCGACCGTGCCGCAGCGGCCTACGTGTCGCTGGCGCGCGAGCATGGCCTTGACCCGGCGCAGATGGCGTTGGCGTTCGTGACCGGGCGTCCGTTCGTGACCAGCAACATCATAGGTGCCACGACGCTGGAACAGCTGGAAAGCAACCTGAAGAGTATCGATCTGGTGCTGTCGCCAGAGGTGCTGGCCGGGTTGGAAGCGATCCACGTCGAGCAGCCGAACCCGGCGCCCTGACTGCCCTGTAGCGAGGGGGCTTGCCCCCGAAAGATTCGGCTCCGGTGGTAAGTGGCTGAATGGAAGATTTTCGGGGGCAAGCCCCCCCGCTACAGTTGGATTGAAACTCCGGCGCCCCTCGCGGTCTCACAGTGATAACGCTGTGATTTCGCGAGGACCGCGCCATGACCGCTACCCCTGCCCGCCTCGATTACGCCCATGGCACCTTGTTCGGGCCCATCCCCAAAAGCGTCGACTGCGACGTCATCATCACGCCCATCACCCCGGGCGCCTTTCAAGTACAAGTGCTGGCCCCGGTGCCGGACGACTTGCACAAAGCGCACTCGCTGATCATCACCCTCTCCCCGGAAAATCGCCTGAGCGGCAGCCTCGTCCATGCGCGCCGCCTGGATAATGGGGATCTGGAACTGCAGATTGATGTTTGAGGCATCGCCCCCTCACCACAGGATGAACAGCCACTGGCAGCAAGCCCCTGACCACAAGGGACCCAAATCGATCAGACCGCCACCGCCAGCGACTTCAGATAATCCCCGAAACCTTCTCGCGCCCGGGGATCGGAACGCGCACTGGTGCTGACACTGTTAAGCGCCGTCCAGACGATCTTCGCCCCGCTGCGCTCCAGCGCCTGCACCAGGCCGACATCTTCGTGCGCGGTCAGCGGCTTGAAGCCACCCGCGCGGCGGTAGGCCTTGGCGCAGATGCCCAGATTGGCGCCGTGGATATGCCGGTGGTCCTCGCATGCCTGGTAGCCGTCCAGATAGCGCGTCTGGGTCTCCACGCCATGGCTCTGCCAATCCAGCACCTGCACGGTGCCACACACCACGTCGGCCTTGAACGACAGCTGCTGCATCAGCCAATCGGCGGGCACCTGGCTGTCAGCATCGGTGCAGGCCAGCCAGCGCGCGCCCCGCGACAGCATGCACGCAGCACCGACACGGCGAGCATGGCCGACATTGCGCGCGCTGATCGACAGGGTCATGGCGTCGAAACCACGCGCTACCCTCCCTGACTCATCGTCGCAGCTGTCCAACACCACCAGTATTTCCACCGCCTCGCCGCCAAGGCCCGAATGACCAGCAGCGATGCGCAAGGACTTGAGGCAATGCGGCAGAAGATCCTGCTCATTATGGGCGGGGACGATGACGCCGATCATAGCGCTGCCTCATCGAGGTCGATGGCGCAGGGCTGCACACACCAGTATTCCAGGAGAAAATCCGCCTCCTCATGACGCACAGCGCGATGCAGCGGCAATTGCGCATCGAGCATGGCATGCACCTGACGCCCATCCTGGGGGCAGCCGTCGATAGGATGCAGCCAGTGGCAGGCGAGCAAAGCGCCGCCCGGGCTGAGGCTGGCCACCGCGCGATCGATCAGCGTCGACAGGTCGGCGGGCGACAGGTAATAAGCGACTTCACTGAGCACGATCAGGTCGAACTCGCCGCCCGGCCAGTCGCCCGGCAAGCGCCCCTGAATGACTTCGACCCCGGCGAAATCGCGCAATCGCTCGGTAGCCAGGCGCACCGCCTCGCTGCTCAGGTCCATGCACAGCATCGACTCGCAGCGCTCGGCCAGCAGCACGCTAAGCTCGCCGTTGGCGCAGGCGGGCTCGAAAATGCGCTCATAACGCTGGCGCGGCAACGCCGCCATGGTCAGGTCGCGTTTGCGCTGCTCATACCAGCGGGTGCGGAAAGCCCAGGGGTCGTCGTTGTCGGCGAACATTTGCTCGAAGTATTCGGCAGGCACGCTGGTGCTGCCTTCTTTCATGGCGGCTTGACTCATGTTGGCATCACTCAGGTAAAGACCAGTTCAAAGGGCTGCAGCAGCCGCTCCAGGGTGGTTCGATCCAGTACCGGTGGTGCTCCGGTACTGGTGTCGTCGTGCAACTGGCTGGCGTGGGCGCGAATGGCCTCGCGCTTGCGCTCGAGCTGATCGTCGGTGAGCAGGAATTTGCAGGCACGCCCCCACGGCAGACGCGAGTCTTCAGGATTGGCCCAATGCCAGGCCCACACCGGCACTTCGAGCAAGGTCGCATTGCGCATCCGCGCCGCCTGGGCAGCGGCGCGGCCGACCGCCTCGTGATCGCCATGGCCGTCATGGCGCCAAGTCGCGAGAATGTAATCACCGGCTTGCAGGCTGCCACTGATGGCGAGCACCAGCGCCGCTTCATGCTCGGCGACCCGCGCGTCGGGCAACGCCAGGCGCTGCCAGCTGAGACGTGACAGATCCAGGCCGAGCCGCGCCAGGGCGCATTCGCTTTCTACCCGGCGCTGGGCACGCAGGCGCGCCACCGGCCATTGTTGGGAACCCGGATGGCTGGCGTCGCCGTCAGTCACCGAGATCAGGTGCAGATCCGCCACGCGGTCAGCCATCGCCGCCAGCAGGCCGCCACAGGCGAGGATCTCGTCGTCCGGGTGAGGCGCGACCACCACCAGACGCGAGCCCTGCGGAATCAGGTCATCAATCGACACCACCGGGGCCTTGCGCAACGAGCGGCTGGCCTGCCAGTCCTGCAGGGGCGTGCCCACCACACCGAACGGTGCATCCACGGATTCAACGTTGGCCCGACTCATAGCGACCACTCCCCTGCCGGCAACGCCGCCACCAGTCGGCCAAGGCCCGCCAGGTCACGCTCGGCATGGCTTTGGCGGATGAACACCGGCAAGTCGGCGATCAGCCGAGCGAAGTGCGGGTCTCGACAATAAGGCCCGGCGCCCAGCGCGCGCCCGACGTGCTGCACGACGGTTTCGACCGCGGCTTCCACCTGGGCGCGAACCCGTTGCACCGGCAGCTGCGCGTTGTCGAACGGGTAGGCGTCGATCCACGCCGCGCACTCACGCAGGGCCGATGCCGCACCGAATAACGCCGCGTCCACCGCGCCCAGATGGGCATCGGCGTGGGGGTCACTGCGCCCGCGGCTGCCACGCAGGTATTCGGCCAGCGCCTGGGCTGCGCCATACCAGGCCGCAGCGATGCCGGCACCGCCCTGCCAGAAGCCCGGACGGCTCAGGTACTCACCGCTGGCCCCTACAAGCCAGGCCTGCGCCTGATCGAAATGCACGTCGACACTGGCGGTCTGGGCCATGCCCACCGCCTGCCAACCCTGCTCGGAACGCCGCACGCCCGGTTGATCGAGTTTGACCGCCACCAACTGCGGCTGGTCCTGTTCGTCCCAGGCACTCACCAATGCGTGGTCCACCTGCAACGCGCCGGAGCACCAGGCCTTGCGGCCCTGAAGCAGCACGCTGCCATGGTTGCCTGCGCTGATCCGCACCTTGGCGTCCGGCGGCTCGGCGGCCCAGACGCCCCAGATGCCCGGCGCCTGCAAGTCGCTGGCGCCCAGCTCCTCCATGATCGCCATGGCATCGGTATGGCCTTCGAACAGTTTGAGCAGGGCCAGGTCCATTCCGGCTACCTTGGCCAGCACCTGCCAGCGCCCCAAAGTATCGCCATCGCCCGGTAGCGGCAGCTCGGTCAAGCGCTGATCGATACAGCTCAGCATGGCCTGGCGCAGGCTTTCATTGACGCTGAGCGCGATTGGCCTTTGCGCGAAGTCGCTGAGCGCGTCCTTGTGAAGCTGACTATTCATGGTGGGGGCACCTGTCCTTGTGAATCGCATCGCAGCCGTCACCGCTCGGCCTATTGACATACGGCATCCTGCCGCCGCCGGGGTTCAATCTATTTCGCGGGCTTCAGACACCCGGATTGCCGAACTGCACATACAGGGCGAAGACTCCCAGCACGCACCAGAAAATCGAGAACAGCCACGGCGTACGCAGGGAGAACAGCAACGATTTGGCATAGCCTTTTTCCGTGGACTCATGGGTGCTGAACAGCGGCGAGTCGTCGTAGGCCATGCCCATGATGGGCTCGCTTTGCAACAGCTGGCTTTGCTTGAAATGCCAGTGATCGATGATGTCATAGGCGGCGCGGATACCGGGCCAGGCGTGCAAGGAGCTGACGATGCCCAGCAACGCCAGCAAGGGCGGCACGAACAGCGTGAACAGCTTGCCCCATTCGGGGTTGAGGTTGGCCATCGACGAAGCGAAGGCGATCACCAGAAACGACTGCGCCGACAGGTAGGCGTTGGTGCGGTTGGACAGCAGCGCGGTTTCGTAGTGGATTTCCTTGCGATAGAAATCCAGGCGGTCCTTCGCCGAGCCGAACATGTGGGTGGCGCTGGATTCGCTGGCAGGCAGATCGGTTTCAGTGATGATCTTCGACACGGGTTTCTCTTTGGATAGTGGCCCAATCCCAGGGATCAGGCTTTGAGCCCCAGGCGCTTGCGCATGGCGGCGGTGATACTTTGGCGGCTCTTGTGCAAGTCCGCCCATGGGTCTGTGTGCAGTTCGGCAAGGCGCTCATGCAGGTTGTGAACATTCCACTCGCTGGCGCTTTTGAGCTGCGCAACTTCATCTCGTTCAATCGGCACCGACACCGGCAAGCCCTCGCGCGCTCGCGCCCCATAGGCGCAGGCAGTGGTGGCACCCAGGCCGTTGCGCAGGTAATCGATGAAAATCTTGCCAACGCGGTTTTTCGGCCCCGAGACCGCCGAGAAGCGCTCCGGCACCAGCTTGGCGATATGGTTGACGATGGCGTGGCTGAAATCCTTGACGCTGTCCCAGTCGGCCTTGGGCTTGAGCGGCACGACGATATGGATACCCTTGCCGCCGCTGGTCTTGAGGAACGACTTGAGGCCCAGCTCGTCGAGCACGGTGAGGGTCAGCTGGGTCGCCTCGACCATGGCTTTCCAGGGCAGTGCCGGGTCCGGGTCGAGGTCGAGGATGAACCGATCCGGGTGGGCGAAGTCGGCACTGGTGGCGTTCCAGGTGTGCAGTTCGACGGTGCCCATCTGGATGGCGCCGATCAATGCCTTGGGCGAGTTGATGACCATGCACGCCTGCCCGGCCTCGGCCTTGTCGTAGTGCAGCAGTTCGTCGATGGCCAGCTGGCCGGCGTTTTTCTGGAAGAACAGTTCACCGGCGATGCCATCGGGCGCACGCACCAGGGCCACGGGGCGGTCTTCGAGTTGCGGCAACAGCCAAGGGGCGACACTGGCGTAGTACTCGGCCAGTTGCTGTTTGGTAGTGCCGCTGCTGGCGTCGATGACGCGGTCCGGGTGGGTGATGCGCACCTGATTGCTGCTGGCGCTTTTGCTCGCCTTGGCGCCGCCGCTTGCAGGCGCCTTGCTGGCCTTGGCGCCATCTTTTGCATGAGCCTTGGCGCCATCGCCCTGCGGTGGGAGCGGGCTTTGCCTGCCGAGCTTCTTGCCCTTGCGCACGACGCTGGACGTATCGCGCGCAGCATCCGCTGCCACCGAGTCTGCAGCGCCAGGCTTCTCTTCAGTGATATCCCGCGCCGCCTTGTCGTCGCGCAGGCCATGGAATACCGAGTGTCGCACCACCCCGTCGCGGGTCATCTCGGCATAAGCCACCTCGGCCAGCAACCGCGGCTCCAGCCAGTGCACCCCCTTGGCATCGGCACCTGTCGGTGGGTTGACCACGGCTTTGTTGCGGCTTTTCAGCGGCTCCAGGCGTTGCAGGATCGACTGCAACGTGGCGTCGCTGAACCCCGTGCCAACCTTGCCGGCATAGCGCAACTCGCCGCCGTCCTCGGCATGCAGCCCCAGCAGCAGCGCACCGAATCCGCTGCGACTGCCCTTGGGATCGGTGTAGCCCACCACCACGAACTCCTGGCGATGCTTGCACTTGAGCTTGATCCAGTCAGCGCTGCGTCGCGAACGATACGGGCTGCCCACGCGCTTGCCGATCAGGCCCTCCATCTGCATCTGGCAGGCGCTTTCGAGCAGCGAGGTGGCGGACTCGTCGAAATCATCGGAGAACCGCAGCGTGCCTTTGTCATTGTCCTTGAGCAGCTTTTTCAGCGCCGCCCGGCGCTGTTCCACTGGCACCTCGGTGAGGTCCATGCCATTGAGGTACGGGACGTCGAACAGGTAATAGACGATCTGTTCGCTGCGCTCGGTCTCGAAGGCATTTTGCAGGGCCTGGAAGTCCGGCACGCCGTGTTCGTTGGCCACCACCATCTCGCCGTCGAGCCACCCAGAGGCTAACCCGAGCTCTGCCAGGGCCTGGGCCTGCCGCGGCATCTTCGCGGTCCAGTCGTGACCGTTGCGAGTGAACAGGCGGACCTTGTCGCCGTCGATGCGCGCCAGCACGCGGTAGCCGTCGAACTTGATCTCGTAGCGCCATTCGCCGCTGGCGGGGGCGGAGTCGACCAGGGTGGCGAGTTCGGGCTTCAGGCTGGTGGGCAGCGATGCTTCACGAGCGCCTTCGAGCTTGCCACTGCGGCTGCGCCGAGGCGACGCGTGCGGCGTGGCGACGGGTTTGGCGGTATCGGCCTCGGGCTCGGGCTGAATGTCCGGCTCAGTGCCGGCCTTTTTTCTGCTGGCCGGCCTGGCGGCTGCAGTCTTGCCTTTGCCGCGCGCTTTGGGCACAAGCGTGCGCTCGCTCAACACGCTATCTGGCTCGGCGACCAGCACGTCGTAGTCTTCCAGCGCACGCGCCTGCTCGTCTTGATGCTTGATCAGAAACCACTGCTCCTTGCGTCCGGGCATATGGGTGCGCACCAGGTTCCACAGGCCCCCGAGCTTCTCGCCTTGCAAGGTGAACTTGAGCTTGCCCTTGGCGTAACTCTGCTGCGGATCGCCCTCGGGTATCCACACACCGCGGTCCCAGACGATCACGTCGCCGGCGCCATAGTGGCCCTCGGGAATGTGGCCCTCGAAGCTGGCGTAGTCGAGCGGGTGATCCTCCACATGCACCGCCAGGCGTTTGGCTTTCGGGTCCAGCGACGGTCCCTTGGGCACTGCCCAGCTCTTCAGGGTGCCGTCCAGCTCCAGACGAAAATCGTAGTGCAAGTGGCTGGCGTCGTGTTTCTGGATGCAGAATTGCAAGGCCTGGTCGCCCCTCTTGGCCTTGCCGCGTCGGGCGCTGCCGGAAGGCTCGGGGGTGGCGTCGAAATTGCGTTTCTGATTGTAGTCGTGCAGCGCTTCACTCATCGCCCACCTCGGTCATCGGCTTTATATGAATGCGAAGCGGCAACCGTTCAGGAGTTCAAACCGTTGATCGGCGACATCCGATGGAACGAGCGCGCGAATCTGCAGGACCAATAGGGATAACGCGAGTCCGCTGCTGCGAAGCCCGTGTCCAGTAACCGCCAGAGTACCCGCCAGAGGTGCCGGCTGATCCTACCGTCCTGATGGAGATGCTCCCATGAGCAAGAAGAACCACGATCGCGCCGCCGATCCCAGCGAGGTCGGCGCCCCGCTGCTGCCGATGTCGCGCCGCTCGGTGTTGCAGGCCATTGGTGTCAGCAGTACCGCTGCTGCCTTGGGCAGCGGCCTGGCAGCTGAAGCCGTCGCTGACACCCGCGATGCCGCGCCCACCGAACCCGGCAGCCAGCCGCTCAAGCTGTTGATCAACGGCAAGCAGCATTCTCTGCGCGTCGACCCACGCACCACGCTGCTCGATGCCCTGCGCGAGCGTCTGCAACTGACCGGCACCAAGAAAGGCTGCGACCACGGCCAATGCGGCGCCTGCACCGTGCAGGTCAACGGTCGGCGGGTGAACTCGTGCCTGAGCTTCGCCTTGATGCACGAGGGTGACGAGATCACCACCATCGAAGGCCTCGGCACGCCGATCGACATGCACCCGATGCAGGCCGCGTTCGTCGAGCACGATGCTTACCAGTGTGGCTACTGCACCAGCGGCCAGATCATGTCGGCGGTGGCCCTGGCCAATGAGCCGTGCGGCGGCTCGGATGCCGAGATCAAGGAAGCCATGAGCGGCAACATCTGCCGCTGCGGCGCCTACTCCAACATCCTTGCTGCCATCCAGCAGACTCGCAAAGCCTGAGGCCTCCGTCATGCAGACATTTGCTTTCAATCGCGCCAGTAGCGCCGACCAGGCCATTCGCCTGGGCCTCGCCAGCCAGACCGCGCAACAGGGCGCCAGCGTGCGTTTCATCGCCGGCGGCACCACCCTTACCGACCTGATGAAGCTGGGCGTCGAACATCCCCAGCAGTTGGTCGACATCAATCATCTGCCGTTGGCTGAAGTCAGCGCCGCGGACGGCGGCGGCCTCAAGGTCGGCGCGCTGGTGCGCAACAGCGATCTGGCGCAGCACGCGACGGTCAAGGCCGAGTACGCGGTGCTGTCGCAAGCCTTGCTGTCGGGCGCTTCGGCGCAGTTGCGCAATATGGCCAGCACCGGCGGCAATCTGTTGCAGCGCACGCGTTGCACCTATTTCCGGGACAACCACAGCCCCTGCAACAAGCGCGAACCGGGCAGCGGCTGCGCGGCGATTGGCGGCATCAACCGCACGCTGGCGATTTTCGGTACCAGCGAGCATTGCATCGCCACCAACCCGTCGGACATGAACGTCGCGCTGACGGCCCTGGAGGCTCAGGTGCATATTCGTGGCAATGGCGGTGAGCGCGTGGTGCCTATCGAGGATTTTTTCCTGTTGCCCGGTGCTACGCCGGATCAGGAAAACGTCCTCCAGCCCGGCGATCTGGTCACCCATGTCGGCCTGCCCGCCATGCCTCCCGATAGCCGCTCTGGCTACCTGAAACTGCGGGATCGCGCGTCTTATGAGTTCGCCCTCGCCTCGGCCGCCGTGGTGTTGCAGATCGACGCTGGGCGGGTGCGTCAGGCACGGATCGCCATGGGCGGAGTCGGCACCAAACCCTGGCGTGCCATTGCTGCCGAGCAGGCGTTGATCGGGGCACCGGCCTCGGCGGCGAGCTGGCAGCTGGCGGCGGAGGCGGCGGTAAAAGGCGCGCAACCGCAGAGCGAGAATGGTTTCAAGGTCGAATTGGCCAAGCGCTGCGTCGCGCAGGCGTTGGCGAATGTTGCCGCGTTGGCGTGAGGCGGATGGCCTCTTCGCGGGCAAGCCCTGCTCCCTCAGGTGCATGGAGTCCTTTTGCGGGCAGGCTCTGCTCCGACCGGACATGTGGGAGCAGGGCTTGCCCGCGAAGGGGCCGTTATGATCGACATCAATTCAGGATTCGCTTCGCTCTAAGCGGCGAACCAACGGAGGCCACATGGCACCAGCATCCAACACCGCCGAGGTCGTGATCGGCCACGGCTTTGCCCGCATCGACGGCCCGAAGAAAGTCACCGGTGCCGCCCGCTACACCTCAGACCATGCCTTTCCCGGCCTGGTGCATGCCGTGCCCGTAACCGCGACCATCACCACTGGCCGCATCACGGCCCTCGACCCTGAGGCGGCCTTGCGCATGCCCGGCGTCATTCAGGTGTTCCACTCGGGCAACTTCAGCGATCAGGTCTATCGCAAGCAAAGCGGCGGCGGCAAGACCGACGAGGCGCGGCCGCCGCTGACCGATGACCGCATCACCTACTACGGCCAGTACGTCGCGCTGGTGGTGGCCAACACCTACGAACAAGCCGTGGCGGGCGCCGCAGCGGTCAAGGTCAGCTATGCCGCGGACCAGGCCAACGTCGCCATGCGCCTGAGCGCCGAGGAAAAGGAATCGGTCGACACCGAACGCGGCGACGTCGCCAAGGCATTCGCCAGCGCGCCCGTAAAGATCGACCATACCTACACCACGCCCCCTCACGCCCACAACCCGATCGAACTGCACGCCACCGTTGCCCTGTGGAACGGCAAGGAGTTCACGCTGTACGAAACCTCCCAGGCGATCATGAACCACCGCATGGTCATGGCGCAGATGCTCGGCGTCGCGCCGGAACAGGTGCGCATCATCACCGAGTACCTGGGGTCGGGCTTCGGCGGCAAGCTGTGGCCGTGGAGCCATTCCCTGCTCGCCGCCGCGGCCGCACGGCAGCTGCAGCGCCCGGTCAAGCTGGTGGTCGACCGCGAGATGATGTTCCACAACGTCGGCCACCGTACCAACACCCAGCAACGTATCCGCCTCAGCGCCGACACCAGCGGCAAGCTGCAATCGGTGCAACACGATTACCTGTTCCACAACGCGCGCCTGGATACCTACAAGGAAAACTGCGGGGAGGCCACGGGGTATCTGTACAGCTCGCCGAACCTGCGCGCGGCCTGGTCGTTCGCGCGCCGCGATATCGCCCCGCCGACCTCGATGCGCGGGCCCGGCGCAGTGCCCGGCTTGTATGCGCTGGAGTCAGGCATGAACGAGCTGGCCGTGGCGCTGAACATGGACCCATTGCAGCTGCGCCTGATCAACGAACCGGCCAGCGACGAAAGCACCGGCACCCCCTTCAGCTCTCGTCATCTCACCGAATGCCTGACCACCGGTGCCGAACGCTTTGGCTGGGCACAACGCGACCCGCGCCCGGGCTCGATGCGCAATGGCGCCGGCGTGGTGATCGGCTGGGGAATGGCGGCCTGCACCTGGATGGCCAAGGCGTTGCCGGCCGAAGTGACCGTGCAGTTCGACAGTCAGGGCGGCGCTACCGTACTCAGCGGCACCCAGGACATCGGCACCGGCACCTATACCGTGATAGCGCAGATGGTCGCGCAGCTGACCGGCCTGCCGTTGGCGCGCATCCAGGTGACCATCGGCGACAGCAGCCTGCCGCCCGGGCCGATGTCCGGCGGTTCGATGGCCACCGGCTCGCTGGTGCCTGCGGTGCAACAGGCGACCAAAGCGGCCATCGATGCCGCCATTGGCGTGGCGATCGAGGAGCATCCGCCGTTTCATGGCATGAAGCCCGAAGCGCTGGCGTTCGCGCAGATGCGCATTTACCCCAAGGACAGCGACCCTGCCAGCGGTGTGGAGGTCGGTGCATTGCTCAGCGATGCACGGATGAAATACATCAGCGGCAGCGGCAAGACCCCGGGCAGCAAGGACGTCGACGAAAAGTTCTCGATCCACTCCTATGGCGCGCACTTTGTCGAGGTGACCTGGGAGCCGGAGATGGCGCGCTTGAAGGTCAATCGGGTGGTGACGGTGATCGATGGCGGCAAGGTCATCAACCCGCGAACCGGGCGCAACCAGATCGAAGGCGCGATCATCATGGGGGTGGGCATGGCGCTGTTCGAGGCCACCGAATACGACCCGCGTACCGGGCAGCCGGTCAACAGCAATCTGGCGGACTACATCGTCACCACCCATGCCGATGCGCCGGAGGTGGACATCACCTTTCTCGATTACCCAGACACCACGCTCAATCCACTGGGCGCGCGGGGTATCGGTGAAATCGGGCTGGCAGGCGTGAGCGCGGCGATTACCGATGCGGTGCGCCATGCGACGGGGGTGGTAGTGCGGGATCTGCCGGTGCGGATCGAGGATCTGCTTGGCTCGACCCTGCCTGCCTGACGCTGTGGTGAGGGGGCTTGCTTCCGATTGGCAATATCAGACAGTACATCTGTGTCTGACACACCGATCGGGAGCAAGCCCCCTCGCCACAGACTTTAGCGTTCAGGCCATGTCCACCGTCACGCCCAACGAACGCAGGGCATCCCAGTAGCCCGGATAGGTCTTGCCGACGCATTCAGGGTCGAGCAGGCGGATACCGCTGACCTTCAACCCGGCGAGCGCAAAGCACATGGCAATGCGATGGTCGCTGTGGGTGTCGATCAAGGCATCGCAGCTCGTGCCGGCCAGTGCCGGGTCCGCCGCCACCAACAGGTCATCCCCTTCCACTGTCGCCAGGCCTGGGCGAATGGCGTTGAGGCCGTCGTAGAGGGCCTGCACGCGATCGCATTCCTTGACCCGCAGATTGGCCAATTCGACGAAGCGCACGGGGGTGTTGTTGAACGCCGCCAGTACCGCCAAGGTCGGCACCGCATCCTGCATCTGCGAGCCGTTGATCACAGCGGGCATGTTCGGATAGGCGGCGATAAAGGCCTGGGCCTTGGCGTCGGGCTGGGTGAAGTCCTGGTCGGCTACGCCGAGGTCGATCTTGCCGCCGGTCAGTTCCTGGGCAGCCCACAGGTAAGTGGCCGCGGAGGCATCCGGCTCGATCAGGTAATCACAGGCTGTGTAGCCCGTAGCTGCGATACGCCAGGTGCTGTCATCGACCACTTCCACCTGGGCGCCGAAGGCCTTCATGCAGGCCAGGGTCAGGTCGACATAGCCACGGGCACCGATGTCCTTGCCGGACAGTCTGACGTCGATGGCCGACTCGCCGCACGCGGCCAGCATCAGCAGCGCCGACACATATTGGCTGGACAGACCGCCATCGATCTCGAACTGCCGTGCCGGAATCTTGCCGATGCCCTGGACCAGCACTGGCGGACAGCCGGTGGCGCTGGACACCTGCACACCAGCGGCGCGCAAGGCGTCGAGCAGCGGGCCGATCGGGCGTTTTTGCATGTAGTGATCGCCGTCCAGCGTCACCGCGCCGTCGACCGTGGCCACGGCGGCAGTCAGAAAGCGCACCGCAGTGCCAGCGTTGCCGAGGAACAGCGGCGCGCTCGGCGCTTGCAGGCGGCCGGAGCCGGTGACCACGAAGGTGGTTTCGTCCGGTTCATCGACAGTCACACCCATGGCCCGCAGGGCGTTGGACATGTGCCGGGTGTCGTCGCTCTTGAGCGCACCGGTCAGGCGGCTGGTGCCCTTGGCCAGGGCGGCCAGCAGTAAGGCACGGTTGGTGATCGACTTGGAGCCGGGCGGCGATACCTGGCCATGCAAGGCAAACCCAGGCGGGATGACGGTAGCGGTGTGCGGCGCGCCCATGACAGCGTTTCTCCAGATCAGAACCAGCGCCCTGCGGCGCGAAAGGCGCACATGATGCCATTAATGAAAAGGTCGAGGCAAAAGACCGGAGGTGCCCGGTGCAGCTTTGCCGGGGAAATGCTACCCTCCTCCTTAACCCAAGAGGTTGGGTTAATGTCGCCGGATGCCGACATTACTGAGAATCGATGGCTTGCGAGTCGTCATCTATCCCAACGATCATCGCCCCGCTCACGTTCATGTCATGGGTAACGGTTGCGAGGCTGTCTTTCACCTGCATTGCCCTGAAGGGCCGGCCGTGTTGCATGAGAGCTACGGTTTCAGGCAGCACGAAATAGCTCGCACCGCTGCGCGATTGACCCTCGAACTGAAAACGCTGTGCGGTGCCTGGAGAAAAATTCATGGCCACCATTACTAAACTGAAAATCCCCGACTCGCCCATCAGCGAGCAAGATGTGCGCAAAGCCGAGCAACGAATGCAGAAACGGCTGCAGTCGACGCCCTGTGCAGTGACTGCCGGTTACGACGCTACCAGGCACCGTTTGCAAATCACCCTCAACAGCGGCATAGAACTCGCGGTGCCATGCGCCTTGGTGCAAGGCTTGGAACAGGCGGTAGCGAAGGACTTCGACGGGCTTGAGCTGAGCTCCACAGGTTTCGGGCTGTACGTGCCCAGCCTGGATGTGGATGTTTATGTACCCGCACTGCTGCAGGGCATATTCGGCGATCGTCGCTGGATGGCGCAACAACTAGGCCGCAAAGGCGGGGCGACCGTCAGCGCGGCAAAATCCGCTGCCGCTCGGGCCAATGGCAAACTGGGCGGGCGCCCACGCTTGAAAAAACCGGACGACAAGGCAGCGCCATGACTCACTGGCGCCGCCCTGCCCGTCCGGTCAGGTCACCGGTGCCGGGTTGAACAGCACGATGTCGTTATGCAGGCGATGCTGTTCGGCCCAGGTCTGCTTGCGGCCGCTGGCGACATCCAGGTAGTAGTGGAACAACTCCCAGCCCAGCTCCTCGATGGTCGCGCGCCCGGTGGCGATGCGGCCGGCATCGACGTCGATCAGATCGGGCCAGCGCTCGGCCAGTTCGGTGCGGGTCGAGACCTTGACCACCGGCGCCATCGCCAGGCCGTAAGGGGTGCCACGGCCGGTCGTGAACACGTGCAGGTTCATCCCGGCCGCCAGTTGCAGGGTGCCGCAGACAAAGTCGCTGGCCGGCGTGGCGCAGAAGATCAGGCCCTTGCGCTCGACGCGCTCGCCCGGGCCGACCACCGCGTTGATCGCGCTGCTGCCGGACTTGACGATGGAGCCCAGGGATTTTTCGACGATATTCGACAACCCGCCTTTCTTGTTGCCCGGCGTGGTGTTGGCGCTACGGTCCGCGGCGCCGCGATCCAGGTATTGGTCGTACCAGTCCATCTCGCGCACCAGCGCCTGCGCCACGTCCATGTCCTGCGCCCGTGAGGTCAGCATGTAAATGGCGTCGCGGACCTCGGTGACTTCGGAAAACATCACCGTCGCCCCCGCCCGAATCAGCAGATCCGAAGCGAAGCCTAGCGCCGGATTGGCGGTGATCCCGGAAAACGCATCGCTGCCACCGCACTGCATGCCCAGGATCAGCTCGCTGGCCGGCACGGTTTCGCGGCGACGCTGATCGAGTTTTTTCAGGCGCGTCTCGGCCAGCTCCATGATCTGCTCGATCATCTCGACGAAGCCGTGACTGGAATCCTGCAAGCGGTACAGCCACGGATCGCTGAGATCCACGGAGGCGTCGTTGTCGTGCATCACCTGACCGGCCTGCAGCTTCTCGCAGCCCAAGCTGATCACCAGCGCTTCGCCGCCCAGGTTGGGGTTGCGCGCCAGATTACGCACGGTACGAATGGGGATATAGGCGTCCCGCGCATTGATGGCCACGCCGCAGCCATAGCTGTGGGTCAGCGCCACCACGTCATCGACGTGGGGATACTTGGGCAGCAGCTCTTCGCGGATGCGCTTGACCGCATGGTCGAGCACGCCGGTCACACATTGCACGGTGGTGGTGATGCCCAGGATGTTGCGAGTGCCGACGGTACCATCGGCATTGCGGTAGCCCTCGAAAGTGAATCCTTCCAACGGCGCCAGCGCGGCCGGGACCGCATCGGACATCGGCAGGCTGTCCAGTGGCGGTGCGGACGGCATCGCCAATTGGGTTTCCTGCACCCAGCTGCCTTGGCGCAGGTCTTTCAAGGCATAACCGATGATCTGCCCGTAACGACGCACCGCGCCGCCTTCGGGGATGTCCACCAACGCCACTTTGTGGCTTTGCGGAACGCCCTCGACAGTGGTCAGGCCGTCGGGGAAGCGGCTGCCCTCGGTGACGCCCTGATCGTTGACCACCACCACTACGTTGTCGTCTTCGTGCAGGCGCACATAGCGGGGGGAGTCGGAATGTTCGATGAGTTGCATGGGTTGGCCCTTTTTATCGACGCGCAGGCTGAATCGGGTAAAACGTCGGTCACCCTGGTGGATGATCGACCTCAAAACATTTATATCAATGCGCTGGCGCAGCGCCCGCAGGCGACTCCACCAGCAGCTTGCCATCTGGATCGCGCAGCTCGACGCGTTTGATCGGACCGACGATCACCAGGTAGGCGAACACCGCCACCAGCGCGTTGGCACCGACATACACCAGCGCCCATTTGAACGAGCCCGTGGTGGAGATGATGTAGCCGATGACGATCGGCGTGGTGATCGACGCCAGGTTGCCAAACATGTTGAACAGGCCGCCACTGATGCCGGCGATCTGCTTGGGCGAGGTATCGGACATCACCGCCCAGCCCAGCGCGCCCACGCCCTTGCCGAAGAACGCCAGGGCCATGAAGCCCACCACCACCCACTCCAGCTCGACGTAGTTGCAGGCCACGATGGTGGTCGACAGCAGCAGGCCGCCAATGATCGGCAGCTTGCGCGCCAGCGTCAGCGAATGCCCGCGGCGCAGCAGCCAGTCGGAGATCACCCCGCCCAGCACACCGCCGATAAAGCCGCAGATCGCCGGCAGCGAGGCGATGAAGCCGGCCTTGAGGATGGTCATGCCGCGCTCCTGCACCAGGTACACCGGGAACCAGGTCAGGAAGAAATAAGTGATGCCGTTGATGCAGAACTGGCCCAGGTAGATGCCGGCCATCATACGGTTTTTCAGCAGCTGCTTGATGTAGCCCCATTTCGGCCCGCTGTTGCCCTTCTGCGCGCTGTCCATGTCGACTACGGCGCCACCCTTGGTGATGTGATCTAGCTCTTGCGCGCCGATCATCGGGTGTTCCTTGGGGTTGTGGATGAACTTGATCCACGCCAGCGAGAAAGCGATACCGGCGGCGCCCATGACCACGAACACGTGTTCCCAGCCAAAGGCGTGAACGATCCAGCCCATCAGCGGCGCGAACAGCACCGTGGCGAAGTACTGCGCCGAGTTGAAGATCGCCGAGGCGGTACCGCGTTCAGCTGCCGGGAACCAGGCCGCGACGATACGCGCGTTGCCGGGGAACGACGGCGCCTCGGCCGCCCCTACCAGGAAGCGCAACAGGAACAGGGCAATGACCGCGTTGGCCAGCGGCAGGTAGCCGACGAAGCCTTGCAACAGGGTGAACGCGGACCAGGTGAAGATGCTGATGGCATAGACCTTCTTCGAGCCGAAGCGGTCCAGCAGCCAGCCGCCAGGAATCTGCCCGAGCACATAGGCCCAGCCAAAAGCGGAAAACACAAAACCCAGGGTGACGGCATCAATGCCAAGGTCTTTCTGCAAGCTCGACCCGGCAATCGCAATGGTCGCCCGGTCGGCGTAGTTGATCGTGGTAACCACAAACAACAGAAAGAGGATCAGATAACGTACATGCGTGGTTTTAGACGCTTGCATGCAGTGGTACTCCCACGATTATTTTTATTGGACAGTTTCACGGTCGGCGCCGCGATGGGAGACAAGTTATCGTACAAGCATCGGAATATCCATCCCCAGTTGTTCTTTTTTTGCAGACAAGGTACAGGCTCGATCAATATGAGAATTAATCTTATCTCCCTGTGATTGTTAGACGAAATGGCTATTGATCCTGCGATGTCAATCGGTTTCGGCCATTGACAGTTGTCCGACTACCGCATGGACCTAGTACGCCTAGGGTCGCCACCCGGAAAAGAGATGGCACAATGCCGGTGTTGCTATAGGAATCAATCATTTTCGTGAGTCAGTCCCCCGCCCGATGAACAGATTCCGGTAATAGTTCACATCCTTTGATCCAGGCCCCTTGCCCCTGCAAACAGGGGGCCATGCGGCACTGGACAAGGGCATTCGCGAGGATTAGCTTTACCACTTTGGTAGTGACGCCATGGAGGCGTTTTGCGCACTCTACTTACGCGATTGAGGTGCATATCGTGAGGATTTCGCCCCTGCTGGCTTTCGTGCTGGGCAGCCCCCTGTTGGTCGGGTGCAGCTCCGCGCCGGTAAAGCTCAAGTATGTTCAATATGAAGACGGGCGCAGCGATGGCCGCGGGGATTACAACGGGCTGACCAAATTCAGCCTGGCCAAGTCCATCCTGCTGGTTCGACACGGTGATGCCGGCGGCGCCGCGCTGATGACCTCGGTCCCCGCCGAAGCTTCCGGCCCCTTGACGCACTTCGGCGTACAGCAAGCACCCGGCAGCGGCGATCACCTGCTGACCGTGACCAAACTCGACAACTCCAACCTGGTGCACCGGCTGACCAGCGATGCGCAAGTGCAACCTTACATTCAGAACAAGGACGCAGCGCCCACCGGGTTGCCCGCAGCAGTGGCGTCCAGCATCGACCTGCCCGCCAGCAAAAAGCCCGGCGCCGCGCTCAGCCTGCCGCTGGCGATCGATACCGGGCACTTGCTCGAGCAGGCGTTCCGTGGGCCTACCACCATGTGGGCGGTGGCCGAAAACTCCAATCGCAAGATCGCCTTCGAAATCGCCTTCGACGCCGTGCCGACGGACGCGATCGAAACCCGCCAGCTCGACCTGGGCAAAGCGTCCGGGCTGTACTTCTATTCCGCTTGCCGCACCGCCACGGTGACCTTCCTCACTGCGCCCCTGACTCGCCAGCAATTTACCGTGACCGTCGCCGATCCGCACTTCGTGCAGACCATCGCCCTGGCGCCGCAAAGCAGCATCACCAGCCATTCCGGCTGCGGCGTCGATGTTCGCGCAGCGGTGGCCGAGGCGCCGCAGGCGCTCTTCGAGCTCAACCAGGTGATCGCCCAGGCTCGCTCGGTGAACACCGCCTGGCAGACCCTGCCCGGCTCCGACAAGGCCAGCGCCATCGCCGAGGCCAACGCCTCCAACAAGGCGGCTCAAAAAGTCGTCAAGGCCGCCGCTGCAGCCGCCTCGGCAGCGACCGCCGCCGCCGAGCAGAAAAAGCGCGACGATGCACTGCGCAATGCCGAAGTCCAGTTGCCCAAGCAGAATCCACCCCGCCAGACTTTCGCCTTTTAGCCAGGGCTGCCCAGCCCCTGGTTCAGTCGCTGAAGGCGAATGACAGCAGCATCAGATTCGCCACCGAGATCAGCCCGAACAAGCCCCAGGCCAACCAGCGCACCCAGGGACGGTTGACGAATTGCCCCATCAGCGCCGGGTCGCTGGTAAAGCGGATCAGCGGCCACAAGGCAAAGGGCAATTGCAGACTGAGGACCACCTGGCTCAGCACCAGCATCTTGCCCACCGCACCGTCCCCCAGCCACCACACGCCGATCAACGCCGGCACCAACGCCATGCCGCGGGTGATCAGACGCCGCTGCCAGCAAGGAATGGAACGCTGCAGAAAACCTTCGAGCACCACCTGGCCGGCGATGGTGCCGGTAAAGGTCGAGCTCTGCCCCGAGGCCAACAACGCCACCCCGAACAACAGGCTGGCCAAGGTGCCGCCCACCAGCGGATCGAGCAAGTGATAGGCATCCTGAATCTCCACTACATTGGTGTGGCCGGTGCGGTGAAACGCCGCCGCCGCGAGGATCAGGATCGCTGCGTTGATCAGCAGCGCCAGCAGTAGCGAAGCGAAGGTATCCAGCCGCGCGTACTTGATCGCGGTGGCCTTGGCGTTGGGCTCATGCTGGCGCACACGGGTCTGCACCACCGAGGAATGCAGGTACAGGTTGTGCGGCATCACCGTGGCGCCGAGGATGCCGATGGCGAGGTACAAAGGCTCCTGGTGGCTGAGCACCTCCCAACTGGGCCGCAGGCCCGCGGCCACCTCGGGCCAATAGGGCTTGATCAGCACCAGCTCGATGAAGAAGCACACGCCGATCGTGCCGATCAGCCCGAGAATGATCGCCTCCAGCCGGCGAAAGTTGGCGCCCTGCAAGGCCAGCACCAGCAGCGTATCGAAGGCGGTCAATACCACGCCGCCGATGATCGGCACCCCCAGCAACAGGTGGAAGGCCAACGCCGCGCCCAGCACTTCCGCGAGGTCGGTGGCCAGAATCGACAGCTCCGCCAACAGCCATTGACCCCGTGCCACGCCGGGTCGATAACGCTCCCGCGACAGCTGCGCCAAGTCACGCCCGGTGGCGATGCCCAGGCGCGAGCTGAGATTCTGCAAGACCATCCCCGCCAGGCTCGCCAATACCACGACGAACAGCAAGGAGTAGCCGAACCGCGAACCGGCCTCGATCGCCGTCGCCCAGTTGCCGGGGTCCATGTAACCGACCGACACCATCAGCCCGGGGCCGAAAAACAGCAGCATCTTGCGCAGCGCGGACGCATTGGCGGGCACTGTAACCGTCTCGGTCGCGGCTGACGGGCAGAACGGCTCGGTGGCGAGAGTAGGCAATTTATATTTCACACAAAACCTGCAAGGGCGAAGGGCACTGATGGCAGCTTATACAGAGTCAGACTGTCAGCCCTATAAATGTTTCCAATTATGTCGATTATCATTCTCATTTTCCACCCCGCTCCCCCCTACAAGGTTGCGCATTGCTCTTTCAGATAGCGATGGAGCAATTGCACCGCCGGCGAAAATTGCCGACGGTGCGGGCACACCAGTTGCAGCGGCACACTGTCGCCCAGCACTTGCGGCAACAGCACCTCCAAGCGCCCGGCACGCACGTCCGTGCTGACGTCCAGCCATGATTTGTAGGCGATGCCCTCGCCTGCCACCGCCCAGCGACGGACCACATCGGCATCGTCACTGAGCAAGTGCCCGGCCACCGCAATGGTCTGCGCCCTTCCTGCGCCATCGGCGAAGCTCCACTTGTCGTAGACCCGCCCCTTCAGCAGGTACAGCAGGCACGCATGCTGCGCCACCTGCTCCAGCGCCTGTGGGCGACCGTGGCGGGCCAGATAGGCCGGCGCCGCGACCAGCACGCGACGGTTGTCCGGGGCCAGGGGCATGGCGATGAAACTGGCGTCGTCCATGCGCCCGTATCGCAACGCGACGTCGATAGGCTCGCGAAATACGTCGGCGACCTGATCGGAGAGAAACAACCGCAAGGTGATCTGTGGATGCTCGCGGCGAAAAGCGCTCAGCCAGCCGAGCACGATATTGCGGCCCAGGTCCGACGGCGCTGCCACTTGCAGCACGCCGCTGAGGCCCGCCTCCACGGGACGCAGGCGCTCCTGCCCCTCACGCAGGGCGTCCAGTGCCTGCCGGGCGCTGGGCAGATACAGTTCGCCCTCGGGGGTCAGGCGCAGGCTGCGGGTCGAACGCGCGAACAGGCGGATGCCCAACTCGCCCTCCAGGCGCTTGATCGCCGCGCTGACCTGGCCAGGCAGCAAGTCGACCTCACGTGCGGCGTTGGAGAAACTGCCGAGCGCGGCGGTGCGTACGAAGAGATTGAGATCGTCAAAGCGGACCATTTTCATTCCTGCAGTGAAAGTGCTGATCGATTCTGCAGGTTTTTCAATCAAGTTAAAACGTCCATCCTTGGCCTCATTACTGCTCCTCACCCTTGAAAGGAAACCCCATGAAAGCCATCGCCTATCGCCAACACGGCCTGCCGATCACCGACCCGCAGGCGCTGATCGACCTCGAACTGCCCGCCCCGCAAGCCGCTGCGCGCGACCTGCTGGTGGCGGTCAAGGCCATTTCCGTCAACCCGGTGGACACCAAGATCCGCGCTAACGCCGCGGTTACCGAGCCCCGCGTGCTGGGCTGGGATGCAGTCGGCGTGGTCCAGGCAGTGGGCAGCGAGGTCAGCCTGTTCAAGGTCGGTGACGAGGTGTACTACGCCGGCGACCTGACCCGCCCGGGCAGCAACAGCGAACTGCACCTGGTGGACGAACGCATCGCCGCGCTCAAGCCCAAAAGCCTGGACAACGCCAGCGCCGCAGCCCTGCCGCTGACCAGCATCACCGCCTGGGAGCTGCTGTTCGACCGCCTGGGGGTGACCGAAGGCGGTGGCGAGGGGCAGTCGTTGCTGATCATCGGTGCGGCGGGTGGCGTCGGCTCGATCCTCACCCAGTTGGCGCGCCAGCTCACCCGGATGACTGTGATCGGCAGCGCCTCGCGCCCTCAGACCCAGCAATGGGTAACCGAGCTGGGCGCCCACCACGTGATCGACCATAGCCGCTCGATTCCCGAGAAACTGGCGCGCATCGGCGTCGGCCAGGTCAGCCACGTCATCAGCCTGACCCACACCGATAGCCGCTTCGCCGAACTGATCGAGGCGCTGCAGCCCCAGGGCCACCTGGCCTTGATCGACGACCCCAAGACCCTCGACGTGGTACCGATGAAGCGCAAATCGCTGTCGCTGCACTGGGAGCTGATGTTCACCCGCTCGATGTACCAGACCGCCGACATGATCGCCCAGCACCAGTTGCTGACGCGGGTGGCGGAACTGATCGACAGCGGCGTGCTGAAAACCACCTTGGGCGAACACTTCGGCACCATCAATGCCGCCAACCTGATACGTGCCCATGCACTGCTGGAGAGCGGCAAGGCCCAGGGCAAGATCGTGCTAGAAGGGTTCTGAGGCCATTCGGTGACAAGCGCCCTGCACCGATCGTGCTTCCCAACCGCAGCGTAAACAGCAAGAATCGCCACCTCACCACCGGTAGCGGCGTTCAGCATGGATATGCCTTGGGTCTACACGTTTTTCGATCTGCTCGGCACCCTGGCGTTCGCCCTCAGCGGCGCCATTGCCGCGCGGCAACGGGGCCTTGATCTGTTCGGCATCGTCACCGTGGCATTCTGCGTGGCCTGCGGTGGCGGTATCGTGCGTGACGTGTGCCTGGGTGCGGTGCCGGCGGCAGGTTTGCTCGACGTGCGCTACCTGGGCATTGCCTTCGGCGCTTCGCTGCTGACCATCCTCGCCTACGCCACCGTGCAGCGCATCAGCCAGCCGGTGCAGTTGTTCGACGCCCTGGGCCTAGGTTTTTTCGCCGTGGCGGGCGCCCATAAAGCCTGGCTCTACACCGGCAACCCGCAACTGGCGGTGATGATGGGCGTACTCAGCGCGGTCGGTGGCGGCGTGATCCGCGACATTCTGCTCAACCGCACCCCGCAGATTCTCGAGAAGGAAGTCTATGCGCTGGCAGCGTTGCTGGCGGCGCTGATCCAGGTGGCAGGCGACTGGGCCGGGGTGCGCGCCGCCAGTTGGTCGGCGCTTGGCATGATAGCGGGTGTGGGGCTGCGCCTGATGGCGCTGCGGTACAAGTGGAACCTGCCGCGCTTTACCGGCGACAACTGAAGCAAAATGCCATCATCGGCGCTCGACGGTCTCAAGATTCGCCAGGTACCGCCGATAGCGTGGCCAGAAGAGCAGTCGGCCACTTGACGGCGACCCTATTGGGCGTCCAGGTCATCGATCTGCAGTAATGAGGTCGCCCGTGATGAATGCGCCGCTGTTGTCCAGCACCCTACGCTTGCCCCTGCTTCTGGCGGTGCTGGCGACCTTTGCCTTGCCGGCGGTGCAAGCGCAAATGATGCAGCCCGCTGTGGAGGCGGCGTTGCAGGTGCCTTTGCAAGTGGTCACCGAAGAGTTGCCGCCCTACAACATGACCGTCGACGGTCGTCTGACCGGCATGGGCACCGAAGTGGTCGAGGCAGCCCTCAAGGAAGCCGGCCTGAGCGGCCCCATCCAGTCCATGCCCTGGGCGCGGGCCTATGACCTGGCCCTGAATGACGACAACGTACTGATCTATTCCATGGCCCGCATTCCCGAGCGCGAGGCCCAGTTCCAATGGGTGGGGCCCATCGCGCCAACCACCTGGTACATGTATTCGTATGCCGAACGGCCAATCCCGCTCAATAGCCTGGACGACGCCAAGGCCTATCAGAATGGTGTGGTCAAGCAGGATGTCGGCGAGCTGTACCTGATCGCTCGCGGCTTCAGCAATGGCATCAATATGCAATCCAGCAACCGTCGCGAACTCAACTACGAAAAGCTCAAGTCCGGCCACATCGACCTGTGGATCGCCAACGAACTCAATGCCATCTGGCTGGCACGTCAGGCCGGCGACGATCCGGCCAAGACGCTCGTACACGCCCTCGCCCTGCCCGATCTGGGCGGTGACGCCGGCCTCTACATGGCGTTCAGCCTGAAAACCCCGGCGCCGGTGGTCGCGCGCTTGCGCCAGGCCCTGCAGCGTATCCACGACAACGGTACCTACGCGGCCATCGCCCGGAAGTGGATGTAGATGGCCGCCCACCCCGACCCGGAAATCACCGAACACCTATGGCCCCACAGCCGCACCTCCGCCTCGCTGGGGCGCCGGCTGGTGGTCGCGACGCTGCTGTTTTGCCTGGTCTTTACCCTGGGCACCGTGGCCGTGCGTACCTGGTTCGCCTGGAACAACAACCTCAAGGCCATGAACGCCGAATTGCACCTGATCGACCAGGTGTTCCAGGGCACCCTGGCCAAGGCGGTTTGGGAAATGGATCGCGACGCTCTCAAGGAACAACTCGACAGCGTCGCCGCCGCCGCGCCGGTCGGCCAGGTGACCCTGCGCATCTTGCGCCCCGGCCGCGACCCAGAGGTCCTCGAACGCCGCCGCGACCGCCAACCCGACAACGCCGGTGCGCCTTCGCTGCACCGCGATCTGGCCGTTACCCCCTACCCCGACGCCAGTGAACAGGTCGGCGACCTGACCATCGTCGGCGACCCCAGCCTGCTCTGGCAGCGCCTGTGGAAAGAGGTGGCGGTAATCATCCTCACCCAGGTGATCCAGTCGCTGGCCCTGGCCGGGCTGATCATGGCGATGTTCAACCGCACCGTCACCGTGCACGTACGTCACGTGGCGCGGCACCTGTCGCAACTGACCCCCGCGACCCTGATGCAGCACCTGCGCCTGCGTCGCCAGCGCCGCAACGGTGATGAACTCGACCTGCTCGAAGCAGGCGTCAATCTGGTCCAGGACAAACTGGCCACCTACCTGCAGCGCCAGCACCAGGACGAACTGGCCCTGGCCGCCAGCCGCGACCAGCTGGCCGAACTGGTCGAGCAGCGCACCGCCGAGTTGCGCGCCGCCAACGTGCGTCTCGAGGCGTTGTCGCGCTTCGACCCGTTGACCGGCCTGGCCAACCGCCGCCATTTCGATGAACTCAAGGCGCTGGAATTCAACCGGGCGGTGCGCCACGAGCATCCCTTGTCGGTGCTGATGTGTGACATCGACCACTTCAAGCCTTACAACGATAGCCACGGCCACGCCATGGGCGACCAGTGTCTGAGCAACGTGGCGATGGTCATGAGCAACGTGTTCACCCGTTCCGGCGAGCTGGTGGCGCGTCTGGGCGGTGAAGAGTTCGCCGTGCTGTTGCCGGGCTTCGATCTGCTCCAGGCCCATCAGGCGGCCGAACGACTGCAAGCGGCGCTGGCTGCCGCCCGACTGGCCCACGGCGCTTCTCCCGTGTCGCCCTACATGACCTTGAGCATCGGCGTCGCCGAACTGGATCGCGCAACCATGGACCGATTCGATCAACTGCTGCAACGTGCCGACCAGGCGCTGTATCGAGCGAAAAGCCAAGGCCGCGCCCGGAGCGTCAGCTGATGCTGCGCCTGCCCGCCCGAGGCCTGCGCCACGCCCTGTCGGCCCTGGCGCTGATCCTGTATTGGCACGCCGCCAGTGCTGAAACCATCGAGACCGTCACCGAGGATTCGTCCTACAGCTACATGCAGGACGGCAAGGTGGGGGGTGTCGCCGGCCGTATCGTCGAGGCAGTGCTCAAGCAGGCCGGGATGGATGACTACCACATGGCGATCTACCCATGGGCGCGCGCCTACGATCGAGCGCTGCGCGAACCGAATGTCATCATATACCCCATTTTGCGTACTCAAGATCGAGAGGATCTATTCAAATGGGTGGGTCATCTCGACTGGACTCTGCCCGTGCTCTACAAACTGCGCGCGGGCCCGCAATTGCGCATTGCCATCCTGCAGGACGCCATGGCCTACCGAGTGGGCGTGCTGCGCGACGACTACCGGGAAAAATACCTGCACGACCAGGGCTTCACGCGGCTGGTAGTTGCGGCCAGCAACCAGGAAAATTTCAACCGCTTGCTTAACGGCCAGGTGCAACTGGTGGCGATGCCCGAGCGCGATGCGCGCAAGTTCTGCGCCGACGCGCGCGTGCCCTTCGAGACGCTGGAAAAGGCCTATGCCATGGACGATCTGACCCGCGAGATCTACATCGCCTTCAGCCGCGCCACCGCGGATGAAGTGGTCGAGCGCGTGCGCGCCGCCTACGCGCAATTGCAAAGCACCGGAGTGCTCCAGCGCCTGTTGCAGGAACAACCCTGAGTGGCGTTAGAGCGGCGGTGAACCCTCCGGCCCCTTCGCCAGCAAGCTGTGCTCCCACAGGTGTGGCGAAGGGGCCGGCAAGCCTGTCTCCCACAGTACAAACCGGGCCTGAGCCTTACGCCTGTGGGAGCACAGCTTGCTGGCGAAGGGGCCGGCACGGTTTGCCCAAATACATAGAATCTCCCACAGGCTCGAGTCAACTGTGAGCCAGGCTCGGCCGCGAACGCCCCAGCCGCGTCAACGCACCTTCTCGGCCTCTTCCTGCGCGCGGTCGGCATCGAACAACCGCGACAGTTCGGCCCGTGCTTCCTGGGCGCTTTGCATGACCTTGGCAGCGTCGTCGTAGACCTTGTGCTGCTTCTGCAGCAACTGCTCGTCGTGCAGCTTGAACCGCCGAATCCGCGCATCCGCCTGAGACTGGCTCAAGCCCAGCCCCATCAGTGTGCGCCGGCTCATCTCCAGGCTTGAGTAATAGGTCTCGCGCACGGCCACCGCCCCCACATCCACCAGCCGATGCACATGCTGACGGTTGCGCGCGCGGGCGATGATCTTGATGTGCGGATACAGACGGCTGACCAGCTCGGCGGTACGGATGTTGATGTCCGGGTCGTCGGTGGCAATCACGAAGTATTCCGCCTGCTCGACCTTGGCCGCCTGGAGGATTTCCGGGCGCAACGGGTCGCCGTAGAACACCGGTACGTGGCCAAAGCTGCGGGAGAACTCGACACTCTCCACCGCAGTGTCGAGGGCGACGAAATTGACCTTCTGCGCCCGCAGGATCCGCGCGATGATCTGCCCCATGCGGCCCATGCCGGCGATCACTACTCGCGGCGCATCGCTTTCGATCTCGCTGTACTCGGCGGGTATCTCCCGCGGTGGCAGCGGGCGCGCCTTGAGCAGACGCCGGCCCAACAGCAGCAACAGCGGGGTCAGGGCCATCGACAAGGTGATGGTCAGCACTAGCAGGTCATACAGCGCGGCATCGAACAGCCCCTGATCGCGGCCGATCTTGAACACCACAAAGGCGAATTCACCGCCGGCCGCCAGCACCAGCCCCAGGCGTAGCGCACTGCGCCGATCAAGCCCGCCCCCCAGGCGCCCGATGAATATCAGCAACGGCAACTTGATCAGCACCAGCAGCAGGGTCAGGCCCAGTACCTGAGCCGGCGCCTGGAACAGCAGGCCGATATTGGCGCCCATGCCGACGCTGATGAAAAACAGCCCCAGCAGCAGGCCCTTGAACGGTTCGATTTGCGATTCGAGTTCGTGACGGTATTCGGAATCGGCCAGCAGCAGACCGGCGAGAAACGCCCCCAGGGCCATGGACACCCCCGCCAGATCCATCAGCCATGCCGTGCCGATGACCACCAGCAACGCCGTGGCGGTGGACACCTCCGGCAGACCGGTACGGGCGACGATGCGAAACACCGGGCGCAGCAGATAACGTCCACCCACCACCACCACGGCGATGCTGCCCAGCACTCGCAGGCCGTGATTGAGCGCATCGCCGCCCTCGCCCTGATTACCACCGGCCAACAGCGGCACCAGGGCGATCAGCGGGATGGCCGCGATGTCTTGAAACAACAGAATGGCGAAGGCCAGGCGACCGTGGGGCGCGTTGAGCTCCTTGCGTTCGGCCAGACTCTGCAATCCGAATGCGGTGGACGACAGCGCCAGCCCCAACCCCAGCACCACCGCGCTGTTGAGCGGCTGGCCGAACCCGAGCAAGGCCACACAGCCGATCACCAGACCGGTCAGCAGCACCTGCGCCAGGCCCACACCGAACACCGATTTGCGCATCACCCACAAGCGCTTGGGCGACAGCTCCAGGCCGATGATGAACAGCAGCAGCACCACGCCCAGCTCCGAGACATGGGCAACGCTCTGCGGATTGCCAATCAACCCCAACAATGAGGGCCCGATGATCACCCCCGCCAGCAGGTAACCCAGTACCGCCCCCAATTGCAGGCGCTTGGCCAAGGGCACGGTAATGACCGCCGCCAGCAGGAAAACCACAGCCACCTGAAGCATGTTGCCTTGTTCCGGCATTCGCCAGATCTCCCTTTGCAGTTGAGCGATAAACCGATGACGGCACAAAACGGGCGCGCGAGGACGCCACAGGCGCAAAGAATAAACGAGGAATAAGACTGAAAAAGGACTTTTTCAGCCTTTGTCGGGCGGGGTGAATTTCTTGACCATCCCGATCACGTCATCGATCTTGAATGGCTTGTCGAAAACGGCGTTGAACAACTCGGGATGTTCACGACCTTGGGCGCTTTGAGCGCCGCTCATCAGCAAGATCGGCAAACTTTGACAATCTTCGCGGGCCCTGATGGCCTTGGCGAACTCGAGCCCGTCCATCCCCGGCATCATGAAGTCGGTGATGACCAGTTCAGGCCGCTCGCGCGCCAGCACCTCTAATCCCTTAATGCCATTGCTCGCGGTGACGGTCATATAACCTTCATCCTCGAGCGCTAACCCGATTATGTCGGCAATCAAATACTCGTCATCGACGATCAGGATGGTGGTCATTTCACATCGATCCGGATGACATCAGCGATTTGTTGTCGGAGTGGCAGAACCTGATAGCACGGATTCGGCGTTCTTGAACGCCGCCTTGCTCAGGTTTATTCCTTTGTCTTTGATGACCATCTCCAGCAAGGATGAATCGTAAATACTGTCTCTGACTTTAAGAATGGTCAGCAAGCGCTTAAGTTCAGATTCAAATTCAACGAAGCGCATCAACAGTATATTGTCGACCACACTGGATAAATCCGGCACGGGCGAGGTTATTTCAGGCCCAAATAAACCCCGCACTTCCCAAGTTGCAAATACCGTAACCCCGCGTGCGCGCAACTCGCCCATCAAGGCGCTGAAGAACTCGGTCAGACGCACTGGATTGCTGGCCACGCGGGTCATGCCACCGAGGCTGTCGATCATCACCCGCCTGATGTTCTTCTCGTCGACCAGGCGCAGCAGATTGGCGCCCAGGCCATCGAGCAAGCCTTCAGTGGTCGGCTGCCACGCCACATGCAGCGCGCCGGTATCGAGCATGCCGGTAAAGTCGAAGCCCAATGCGCTGGCCTTCATGCACAGGCGCTGCGGGGTCTCGTAGAAACCGAAATGCAGACCCGGCTCCTCGACCGTGGACGCCGCCAGGAAGTTGATCCCCAGGCTGGTCTTGCCGATACCCGACGGCCCCATGGCCAGGGTCACCGACGAGCGCGCCAGGCCGCCACCGATCAGACTGTCGAGGGACGCCATGCCACTGGTGACACGGGTCATGTCGGCCTGATCGGCGCGGGACGGATGACTGTAGAGCGACTCGAGGCGCGGGTAGATGACGATACCGTCGTCGGTGATCTCGCACTCGTGCAGGCCCGACAGCGCACCGCTGCCACGGGTCTTGCGCAGCTGAATGCGCCGCACCGAGCGCGTGCCGAACAGTTCTTCGCCCATCTCGATGACGCCATCGACCATGGTGTGCTCAGGGCTGCCGTCGTCCAGACGCGAACTGGTGAGAAACAGTACGGTGCAACCGGCAAAGGCCGCATGGCCTTGCAGTTCGGAAATGAATTTTTTCGTGTCGATCTGCGAGTCGGCCTTGGAGCGTGCGTTGAGCAGGCCGTCGACGATCATCACCGTGGCTTTCTGCCGGCTGATTTCGCGGCGCAGCAACTTGACGACTTCGTCCAGGCCTTCGTTTTCGAGGGTATCGAAGGCACTGACGAACTGAATGTCGCCGCCGATTTTCGAGGCGTCGAAGAAACTCAGCGTGGACAGGTACTGGAACAATCGCTCATGGGATTCGGACAGCAAGGTGGCGACCAGCACGCGGCCGCCGTTGCGCACATGATTGAAGCCCAGCTGGTTGGCCAGGATGGTTTTGCCGGAGCCCGGACGACCTTGGATGATATAGGACGAACCGGCCACCAGACCGCCCTTCAACAAGGCATCAAGCCCTTCTATTCCGCTCTTGAGGCGTGTTAGCTGTTCCAAGATCCGGTCTGCCTTTGTCAATTGTCGCTAGAAGTCTGTTGCGCGAGCGCAATAAGCGCCGGGAGCCAAGGGGTGCTGGACCGTTGGCGGGGCGGGCGCTTTTGAAAGTAGCGGCGATTCTATCCGTTTCGGACATTTTCTGCATTGAAAAGAGTATTGACAGTAAAAGACTCAACTATTGCGGCTCGGCAAAGTCACAACTGCGTGGCCAGTGTGGCCCCTGTTCTTCCACCCGGCCTCGAGGTTACATGAGTTTTATCCTTTGCCTGACGGTCATGGGCGTCCTGTTGCTGATCCTGGCGCTGACGTCTTCCTACCTGCGCTGGTTGCCTGTCACCACTTCGGCGGTGTGCCTGCTGTTCGGCCTGGGCATCGGCCCGCTGGGCCTGAACCTGTTCGATCTGGATCTGCAAGACGCCGCGCCGTGGCTGGAACGCCTGACCGAAGTCGCGGTGCTGTTCTCGCTGTTCGGCACCGGCATCAAATTGCGCCTGTCCCTGGGACGCTCGGCCTGGCGCGCCGCCTATATGTTGGCCGGGCCGGTGATGATCATGACCATTCTCGGCGCGACGCTGGTCGCCCATTACGCCTTGAACCTGGACTGGGGCGTAGCCGCGCTGCTCGGCGCGATGCTGGCGCCTACTGATCCGGTACTGGCCAACATGGTGCAGGTCAACAATGCCCAGGACTTCGACCGGGTGCGCTTCGGCCTGTCCGGCGAGGCGGGCCTGAACGATGGCACGGCCTTCCCATTCGTGATTTTCAGCCTGTTGCTGCTGCAGCAAGGCTCGCTGGGCGGCGACTGGGTCGGCCAATGGGCGCTGAAGAGTCTGCTCTGGGCGGTGCCGGTAGGCCTGTTGATCGGCTACGCCCTCGGGCGGCTGATCGGCCAGTTGATGATCTACCTGCGTATCAAGTACGCCGACAGCACGATGTCGCCCAACGACTTCCTGGCCCTGGCGCTGATTGCCCTGAGCTATGTCGCCGCGTCGTCAGTGGGGGCGTTCGGCTTTCTGTCGGTATTCGCCGCCGGATTGGGGCTGCGACAGGCCGAGGCGCGTTCGTCGGGCAGCGAAGTGCCGGCCGAACATCTGACTCAACCGGTCCTGGGCCATAGCCTGTCGGCCAAACCCGAGCAGGCGGTGGCTGGCAATTACGATGAGCTGGAAGCGCCGCAGCTGGCGGCCGGGGTGATGATGGGCGACATGCTGGCGTTCGGCAGCCTGGTGGAGCGCTCGATGGAGGTGTTGCTGATCACCTTGCTCGGCACCCTGCTGGCCAGTTACTGGGACTGGCGCGCCATGGGCCTGGGGCTGGCGCTGTTCTGCGTGATCCGGCCGTTGAGCGTGTGGTTGCTGGTCGGCCCACGGCTGCTCAACCGCCATCAGCGGGCGTTGCTGGGCTGGTTCGGGATTCGTGGGATTGGGTCTATCTATTACCTGTGCTTCGCGCTGGGCCATGGCCTGCCCGATGACGTCGCGCGGACCTGCATAGGTTTGACGGTGTCAGTGGTGGCGCTGAGCATCCTGTTGCATGGCGTCAGCACCCAGCCGCTGCTGGAGCATTATGAGCGGCGCAACAGCGAACAGGTGTAGCCGCTACCGGCCTGCCCTTTGGTGAGGGGGCTTGCTCCCGATGGGGTATGTCTGACGCCATGATGGTGTCTGGCCCACCGCATCGGGGGCAAGCCCCCTCACTACAGGGTTGTATCGGGCAGCAGCGTTAGATCGGGCATCAGGGTTGTATCGACCATCGATGTTATATCGGGCATTTGAGTTATCCCCGAGAATGCAATCAACGCAGCCGCTGCAGCAATGCGTTCACATCGTCATAGGTCGGGGTGCGGTGAAAGTTGGCGGTGTTGTCGAAGGTCGAGAAATCGAACTCGCCAAACCCCGCTACCTGCGCACCGGCCGCCAATCCTGCCTCTGCCCCGGCGATGCTGTCTTCGACCAACAGGCATTCATGGGGCTCCAGCCCCAGCAAGCGCGCAGCTTCGATGATCAAGCCCGGCGCCGGCTTCCAGGAACGCACTTCATAGGCACTGGCGATATGCTCGAAATGTTCGAGCAGCCCCGCCTGCCCCAGGCAGGTCTCGATCTTCAGCCGCGGACCATTGGAGGCCACGGACTTGGGCAGGTCGAGACTGGTGACGAAGGCCTTGGCGCCGGGCATGGGCTGCAGACCTTGGCGAAACGCCTCCAGACTGCGCTCGCGGAACGCCACCATGAACGGCTCGCCATCCAGGCTCGGGTGCTCCTTGCACAGTTCGGCGATGAACACCGCGAACTGCACGCCGCGAAAACGCCGCAGCACTTCGGCTTCGGGCAGTTCGATGCCGCGCTCGATGAGCATCTTGTGCAGCAAGGCTGCCGCGACGTTTTCACTGTCGACCAGGGTTCCGTCGGAATCGAAAATCACACCTTTTATAGCCACATGCCACTCCTCGGCTCATTCATTGGCCCGTGGCCGCCTGTAGCGTACCCCCGGGCGTAACGCCCATCTGATCTTTGCGACACCCTAGAGTTCAGCCGCAAGCGGGAAAGCCCGCGTCTCGGAGGCGCGAAAGTGAAAGATAACTCAGCCGCGAGCCGTCTAGGTAGCGCCTCATAGCGCATCGCTATATATTCCACTACACACCGATTGTTCTGAGCGTTCAATGCCCCGCCTCCCCCGATGTTCCCTGCCGTGGCTCAGCGCGCTATCGCTGCTGGCGGCAAGCCTGCTGGCATTGTCATGCGGGCGTTACGCGATATCCCTGAGCGAATCCGTGCAATTCTTCAAGGCCGCCGCTGGCCTGGGCGACATGCCGGCCGGGCGTTTTCAGCTGCTGCACGGTCTGATCATCGAATCACGGCTGCCACGGGTGGTGGCCGGCTTGCTGGTGGGCGCCGGGCTCTCGGTATCCGGCGCTGCGTACCAGGCGGTGTTTCGCAATCCACTGGTGTCCCCGGGGCTGCTGGGCGTACTGAGCGGCTGCGCGTTCGGCGCCGCGCTGGGGATCATCCTGCAACTGCACGGCCTGGCCATCCCGGCGCTGGCCTGCGTCACCGGGCTGATTGCCGTGGCCGTCGGGGTGGGCATCGCCAATCTGTTTTACAACCCCTCGATCATGCTGCTGGTGCTCGGCGGCATCGTCGCCAATGCGCTGTTCACCGCGCTGCTGTCGATCACTCAGTACCTGGCCGATCCGGTGGATCAACTGCCGAGCATCGTCTACTGGCTGCTCGGCAGCCTCAGTGCCGTCGATCACCAAGCGCTGGGGGTCATCGCGCCTTTGCTGATGATGGGGATCGTGCTGCTGTGCCTGGGCGGTCGTGCCATCGATGCGCTGTCCTTGAGCGACGACGAAGCCCATAGCCTCGGCGTACCGGTGCGCAGTATCCGCTACGGGGTGATCGTGCTGGCCACCCTGATTTGCGCACTGACGGTCAGCCTGGCCGGCATGGTCGGCTGGGTCGGCTTGCTGGTGCCGCATCTGGCGCGGCTGCTGGTGGGCCCGAGCAACGCCCGGCTGTTGCCGGTCAGCGCGTGTCTGGGCGGGGTTTTTCTGCTGGCCGCCGACGGTGCCGCGCGCAGCCTGGCGCCGGGGGAGATTCCACTGGGGATCATCACCGAACTGTTCGGCGCAGTGGCCTTCGTGCTGGTGCTGCAACGCGTGCGCAAGGGCTGGCTATGACCTTGTTGCGCACCGAGTCACTCAGTTACCACCTGGGCCAGCGGCCGATCCTGCAGGACCTGTCCGTGACCCTGCACGCCGGCGACAACATCGCCCTGCTCGGCGCCAACGGTGCCGGCAAAAGCACCCTGCTGCGCCTGCTGCTGGGGTTGATTCGTCCCGCCAGTGGCCAGGTCTATCTGGACGACCAGCCACTCAATGCCCTGAGTCGTCGCGCCATCGCCCGGCAATTGGCCTACGTGCCGCAAAGCCATGTGCCGAGCTTCCCGTACAGGGTCGAACACATCGTCGCCCAGGGTCGCCTGCCGGTCACCGGCCTGGGCCGCGCACCGGGCGCCGCCGATCTGCACGCCGTCAGCCTTGCCTTGGCACAATTGGGCATCGAAGCGCTGCGCGAGCGGCTGTACACCGAGCTGTCCGGTGGTGAACGGCAATTGGTGCTGATCGCCCGTGCGCTGGTGCAGCAAGCGCGCCTGATCATCCTCGACGAGCCCATCACCGGCCTGGATTTCGGCCACCAATTACGCTTGCTGGCCTTGCTCCAGCGCCTGGCCGAGCAAGGCCTGTGCGTGCTGTCGAGCAGCCACCGCCCGGAACAGGCACTGGCCGCCAGCAACCGCGTGCTGGTGCTGCACGACGGCCGCCTGCTCGCCGATGGCGCGCCCCACGAGGTCATCGACAGTGCCCTGATGCACCGCCTCTATCACGTCTCGGTGCGCCAGATCGACACCGAAGGCCAACGCTTTTTCGTCCCCTTGTGAGAAGCCCCACCATGCTGCGCAACCGCCGTCGCTTGCCCTTCACCCCGCTGCTGCTCAGCGCTGCGGTTCATCTGGCCCACGCCGACGAGGTGCAACTGGCCCCCATCGACGTCAACGCCGTGGACAGTGCCCAGCAGCAGGCGCGGGACAAATCCGCCACCGTCGGGCCCATGGGCCAGCGCAAATTGCAGGACACGCCCTACTCCATCAGCGTGGTGCCCCGCGACCTGACGCAAGACCAGCAGCTCAAGAGCTTCAAGGACATGATCCGCTACCTGCCCTCGGTCCAGGCCGACGGCGCGCGCCCGCAGACCCGAGGGTTCCAGGGCAGCGTGGTGCAGAACTCGCGACTGGACGGCCTCAACGTGGTCTCGACCACCGACTACCCGGCCGAGCAATTGGGCGGCGTCGAGGTGCTTAGCGGATTGTCCGGCTCGCTGTACGGCCCGGCCAACCCGGCCGGTACCTTCAACCTGCTGTCCAAACGCCCCACAGACTTCACCCGCAACCGCGTCACGATCGGCCTGGGCACCGGCATGAGCTGGCTCAAGGCGGTCGACCTCAGCGGCCCCTTCGATCCCGAAGGCAAGATCAGGTACCGCCTCAACCTGGTCGACGAGCAAGGCCACAGCTATGCCCCCGGCAGCACCTTGCGCCGCCAGCTGGTGAGCCTGGCCACGGATTTTCAGCTCAGTGACGACACGGTCATCGAGACCAACCTGAGCCACTACAACTATCTGGACAAGGGCTTGCCAGGCAAATTCGCCACCAGCGGCAACGGTGTCACCCTGCCCCACGCCCTCGATGCCACCCGCAGCAATCTGGGTCAGAACTACGCCGGCGACAACAACACCACCGACACTGCCAGTGTGCATTTCAAGCACAACCTCAACGACAACTGGAAGCTCGACATCGGCGCCCTGCGGCAGATCGCCGACCGCGAATCCACGGCCGTCACCAACACCTTCACCGACAATGCCGGCCACTACAACAGTTCGGTCTCAAGTGCCACGGCCAGCCGCTTCACCATCAACAGCTACCTGGCCAACCTCAATGGCACGGTGTACACCGGCAGTATTCAACATCAGCTGACCTTCGGCCTCACCGGCTTCGACTGGGACAACTACAACCCGGTGGCGGGTGCCACGCAAAAGCTGGGCAGCTCGTCGTTGAGCGACCCGCCCAACTTTGCCGAACCCGACTATCCGGACTTCACCGACCGCTACCATTCGGCAAACGCCACCTCGCGCTCGCTGATAGTCGGCGACACCCTGACCTTCAATCCGCAGTGGAGCCTGATGCTCAGCGGCAGTCAGAGTCGCCTGACCACCGACAACTACACGCAAACGGCCGGACACTTCAGCAACCAGGCCACCGGCATCAGCAGCGCCGAGAGCCTGATGTACAAGCCGGTCGAGGACTTGACCCTGTACGTGACCTACGCCGACAGCCTGCAACAAGGCGACAGCATCCCTGCCGGCAGCCTCAATGCCGGGCAGATCCTCTCGCCATACCGCAGCCGCATGGTGGAAGTGGGCGGCAAGTGGGTGGTCGATGGCGTCAACCTGTCGCTGGCGGCGTTCCAGATGAAACGCCCGTTCGCTTACGCCCAGAACGACGTCTACGCAATTGCCGGCCAGCAACGCAACCGCGGCCTGGAATTCATGGCCGACGGCAGCTTGACCCGTAATCTGCGGATGTTCGGCGGGGTCACCTGGCTCGATCCCAAACTGCTCGACACCGGTACCCCCAGCACCGAAGACACCCGCATCGTCGGCCTGGCGCGCACCACCGCCAACCTCTTGACCACCTACCAGATCGAGCAGGTACCGGGGTTGGCGGTCAACCTCAACGCACGCTACATGAGCGCGCGCCCCATCGATGACAGCAACGATCACTGGGTCGGCAGCTACGAGACCTTCGACCTGGGGGCCAGCTACAGCACCCGCGTGCTCAAGCGCGACACGGTGTATCGCCTGGAAATGACCAACGTCGGCAACAGCCATTACTGGACCAACATCGTGCCGGGCGGGCTCAACGGCTACACCGGCGCCGGGCAGACCAGCGCCAGCCTCGGCGCACCGCGGATGCTGCAGGCCTCGGTGCAGGTGGATCTGTAAATGCGCAGGTACCCTCTATTGCTGGCTGCGATGTGCCTGACCAGCGCCGCACATGCAGCCAACCCAGTGGTGAGCGGGCTTGCTGCCGATCAGGGCTCGGCAGTCACAGTTGCACCGTCAGATACACCGCAATCGGGAGCAAGCCCCCTCGCCACAGGAGCCACCAGCGCGGCCAGGTGCGTACGCGACGACAGCGGCCGCGAGGTCGAGCTACCCGCTCAGGTCAAGCGCATCGCCGATGGCTGGTACGCCCACCACGTGTTGCTGATGACCCTGGGCGCCGGCCAGCGGATCGTCGCCACGGTCAATCATCCGCAAGGCCAGCCGTGGATGTTCAAGGTGCTACCCAGCCTGAACCAGGCCACCGCCATCAACGGCACTGCCTTCAATGTCGAAACCCTGCTGAGCGAGCGCGTCGATCTGGTGTTCGCCAGCAGCGGCGATCGCCAGGCGCTGGCCTATGAGCAGGCCGGCGTGCCAGTGATGCGCATGGGCTATACCGACCTGCCCGGCCTGCAACGCTCCATGCTGGCCACCGCACAGGCGCTGGGCGGGACCCAGCCGATGGTTCGCGCCAAGGCTTACAACAGCTATCTGGACGCGCAACTGACCAGGCTCATGGCCCGTGTCGGCGACCTGCTCCCGGCCCAGCGTCCACGGGTGCTGCATATCGCCTCCCTCGACCCGTTGAAGGTCGATGGCAGCGATACCCTGATCGACCAGTGGATTCGGTTGGCAGGCGGACGCAATGCCGCGCAAGGCCTCAAAGGCAACCTGCAAGCAGTCTCGGCCGAGCAGTTGCTGGTCTGGCAGCCCGATGTGATCGTGCTCGCCGCCAACGCGGGCGACATCGGCCCGTCTTCGCTATTGCGCCAACTGCCCGCCGTGCAGCAAGGCCACGTGGTGCGCAACCCCGCCGGAGTGTTCCCGTGGGACCGCTATGGCACCGAAGTCGCGCTGCAGTTGCAGTGGGCCGCACAACTGCTGCACCCGGAGCGCTTCAAGGACGTCGACATGGTCTCCAGGACCCAGGATTTTTACCGGCAGTTTTTCGATTACTCGCTGACCACAGAGGACGCTCAACGCATTCTCGCCGGCCTGCCACCGCAGGTTCCTCGCTGATCCGACCGAGTGGCTAGCTCGGCTGAGCCATGACCTCCTGTGCAGTTCGCCCGGCATGGACGGCACAATCATGCAGAATGCATGAAAAAGGATTTACAACTTTACATAGCTATTTGATTTCTAAGGTATTTATAAAACACAGGCGTTGGCATGACATCTGCTCCTGCACTGGTACGGATCTGCTTTGGATCTTCACTGCCCGCGACATTGGAGTATTACAACAATGGTTACCTACGCCGAAACACCTACCCTGACCCAGCCCGGCGGGCTGGCCAGAGATACCGTCACAGACCGCAGCCACACGCACCGATCAGGGGTTTCCTGGGCAGCGATCTTCGCTGGCGCGGCGGGGGCCGCGGCCTTGTCGTTGATATTGATCCTGCTGGGCAGCGGCCTCGGCTTTTCTGCCATGTCGCCTTGGGCGGATCGCGGCGCCAGCGCCACCACCCTGGGCATCTCGTCGGTCGTCTGGCTGGCGTTGACGCAGATCATTTCGGCAGGCATGGGCGGCTATCTGGCCGGTCGCCTGCGCTCACGCTGGGTGAATACTCACGGTGACGAGGTGTATTTCCGCGACACCGCCCACGGTTTTCTGGCGTGGGCCGTTGCCACACTGGTTACTGTCGCGCTGGTTGTCGGTTCGGCCAGCGCCGTGGTCAGCGGTGGTGCCAAGGCGGGAGCGGCAGTAGCGGTCGGCGGCGCGAGCGTTGCCGGTGCAGCTGCTGCCAACAGCAGCGACCCCTACGGCTACTTTATCGATGCGCTGTTCCGCGACAGCCGTCCGGTCGCGGTCAGCGATGACGCTGCCCACGGTGTAGTGAGCCGCATCATCGGTCGCACGATCTCCAATGGTGGCCAACTGGCCGCTGATGACCGCGCCTACCTGGCCCAGATGGTCACTCAGCGCACCAACCTCACCCAGGCCCAGGCCGAGCAGCGGGTCGACCAGATCTACGGTCAGGCGCGTCAAAGCGTCGAAGACGCCAAGGTCGCCGCCCAGAAAGCCGCTGACCAGGCTGCCAAGGTCGCTGCCGCTGCTGCTTTGTGGATGTTCGTGGCACTGCTGTGCGGTGCGTTCTTCGCCAGCTTCGCAGCCATCTATGGCGGTCGCCGTCGCGACGCCGTGACCTATGTCGAAACCGAACATCACCGCGCCAGCGCGATCTGAATCAAACCCGAAAGGAGATCCATCATGCGTTCATTACTGTTGTTCTTTCTCGGTGTGCCAATCCCTGTGATCATCCTGATCGCCCTGTTCATGCATTGACCGCAACCCTGTAGCGGGGGGGCTTGCCCCCGAAAATGCTCCGCCTGATGAAGATGTTCAAGGCGGCAGTTTTTCGGGGGCAAGCCCCCCCGCTACGCTTCTGGCGCCAGTTTGTAACCCAAGCCATGCACGGTGTGCAGCAGCGGCTGCTCGAAGTCCTTGTCCAGGGTGCGCCGCAACAGATGGATGTTGCTGCGCAGGCTGTCGCTGCTGGGCACATCCCGCCCCCACACCGCCTCTTCCAGTTCCCGGCGTTGCACGATGCCGGGGCTCTTGCGCATCAGCAGTTCGAGGATTTTCAGGTTGGTCGGGTTGAGCCTGAGCAACTGCCCATCTCGAGTCACTTCCAGGGTGTCCAGGTCGAAATGCAAGGCACCGACCTTCAGCATGCGATTGCCCCGTCGGCTGCGCCGCGCCACCACCGCTTCTATCCGCGCCAGCACCTCGCTCATGGCGAAGGGCTTGGTGACGTAGTCATCGGCGCCGACATCGAAGCCGGTCAAGCGATCGGCCAACTCGTCCCGGGCACTGAGCATGACAATAGCAACGTTGGACTTGGAATGATGGCGCAGCGTATGGCAGATCTGGTTGCCGTCGATGCCGGGCAGCATGATGTCCAGCACGATCGCGTCGAATGGTTTCGAGGCCGCAAGGTTCAAACCGATCAGGCCGGTAAGCGCGCCCTCGACTTCGTGCCCTTTGAGGGTGAAGAACTCGATCAGGTTGTCGTGAATGTCCTGGTGATCTTCCACCACGAGAATACGCATCGGCCGTCTCCTAAACTTTTAGCAGCTGCACGGTGAACCGGCAGCCATTGGGTTCGCGGGTGCTCAGGCTGACTTCCCAGCCCTGGCTGTTGCAGATGCGCTGCACCAGCGAGAGCCCAAGGCCCAGCCCTTCACCGCGTTTTTCCGGCCCGCGGATGAACGGCTCGAACATCGCATCCTGTTGATCCGGGGCGATGCCGATACCGCTGTCCTCGACGGTAAAACCGGTCGGCGTCAGGGTCAGGCTGACGAAACCGTAATCCGAGTAGTGCCAGGCGTTGCGCAGCAGATTGCCCATGACCGAGTGCAGGAATGTCTGATTGTAGAGACCGGTCATGGCTTGGTCCGGGTGATAGATGAATTCCAGGCCCTTGGCCTCGATCTGCTTGCCCCAGATGTCCGCCAGCTCGTCGGCGGTCGCTCGCAGGGTCACCAGGTTGCCTTGCGCGGTGACGTTGTCCTTGTCCCGCGCCAGCAGCAGAAAGGTCGCTACCAGCTGCGTCATGGCCTCGGTGGCGCGGGCAATGCGCGTGACCTGCTGACGAGCGCGCGGGTCCAGCACCGAGGTCTCCAGCAGCACGTCGCAGGAACTGGCGAGGATCATCAATGGCGTGCGCAGTTCATGGCTGACATCGCTGGTGAACATCTGCTCGCGACCCAGCGCCGCGCGCAGCTTGCTCAAGGCCTCATCGAAGGCCAGGGCCACCTCGCCCACCTCGTCGGCGGCGTAATCAGGGGACAACGGCGGCGCCATTTCCAGCAACTGATCGCGATGGCGCACCTGGCGCGACAGGCGGATGACCGGTGCCATCACCCGGCGGGCGAGCATCCAGCCCAGCAGCACGGCGAGGATGATGCTGAGCACGAAGCCCGAGGTGACCACGGTGAACAGCAACCGCTCGCGCTGCTTGAGGTCTTCCTGGTCACGCAACAGCACGTACTTGCGATCGCCCACGGTCTGCACCATGGCGTAGTAGGTCTTGTCGTCGCGGCTGATTTCCTGGAAACCCTCGGGCAGCGGCTTGAGGTCCTCGGTCATGGCCATGTCGCCCTGGCCTTCGGTGGCGAAGAACAACTCGTCCTTGTCCGGCTGGAAACGCCAGTCATCGGCGTTGTCCATCATCAACAGGCGATGCAGGTTGCCGCTCAGGCTGATGGTGGTCAGCTTGCGCTCCACCACATGCACGGTGGCAACGATACCGACGGCGAACACCCCAGCGACAAAGGCGCTCATCAAGGCGAAGACCACAACGATTCGCCTCGCCAGGCTTTGTTTGAATTCCATAACGCTCCAAAACGACGCACCGACCTCAAACCGGTACGTTCCCCCTGATTACCAACCCTTTGGTGCGGCGACGCTCGAACCAAAGATAGACCACGGGGGTGGTATACAGGGTAAGCACTTGCGATACCAGCAATCCGCCAACAATTGTGATCCCCAGCGGCTGGCGCAGCTCGGCGCCGGCGCCGTGCCCGAAGGCCAGCGGGATGGCGCCCAGCAAGGCCGCCATCGACGTCATCAGGATCGGCCGCAGGCGCAGCAGGCAGGCTTCGCGCACCGCGTCCAGCGGTTCCATACCCCGGGCCTGACACTCGAGGGTGAAGTCGACGATCATGATCGCGTTCTTCTTGACGATGCCGATCAGCAGGATGATGCCGATCATCCCCAGCACCGACAGGTCCAGCCCCGCCAGCAGCAGGGCCAGCAGCGCGCCGAACCCGGCCGAGGGCAGCGTCGAGATGATGGTCAGCGGATGAATGGCGTTCTCGTACAACACCCCGAGCACGATATACACGGTGATGATCGCCGCCAGAATCAACCACGGCTGAGACTTGAGCGAAGCCTGGAAGGCCTGGGCGGTGCCCTGGAAGCTGCCCTGTACGGCATCGGGCAGGCCCACCTGCAGGGCCGCCTGATCGATGGCGTTGACCGCATCGCTCAAGGCCATGCCCGGCGCCAGATCGAACGACAAGGTGATGGCCGGGAACACGCCCTGGTGGTTGATGATGATCGGCACCTGCTCGTGGCTCAGGTGCGTCAGCAGGTCGAGGGGCACCATGGCGCCGCTGGTGGAGCGCACGTACAGGTGCGCCAGGGTCTCGGTCGAAGTCTGCCAGCTGGGGTCCAGCTCGAGGATCACGTGGTTCTGGTCCAGCGCGGTGAACATGGTTGCCACCTGGCGTTGGCCGAAGGCGTCGTAGAGCACGTCGTCGATGGCCTGAATGCTCACGCCCAGCCGCGCCGCCGTGGCGCGGTCGATGGTCAGGGTCGCCTGCTGGGTGCCCTGCTGCTGGTCCGAGGTCACGCCAGTCAATTGCGGCAAGGTCTTGAGCTTGTCCATCAGCACCTTGCTCCAGCGCTCCAGCTCGGCGGTGTCCGGGTCCTGCAGGGTGTACTGGTACTGGGTCTTGCTGACCCGCCCACCCACCTGGATGTCCTGCTGGGGTTGCAGGTACAGCTTGATGCCCGGCACCGCATCGAGCGCCGGTTGCAGGCGGCGGATGACTTGCTGGGCACTGGCCGTGCGCGCCTCGAACGGCCTGAGGTTGACCACCATCCGCGCCTGACTGATGGTCGGGTTGGGCCCGATCCAGAAGTACACCTTGGCCACGGCCGGGTCAGCCTGGACCACATCGGCGAGCTGCGACACCAGCCCGAGCATCTGCGCCGGTGAGGTATCGGCGCCGCCTTCGGCGATACCGGTCATCAGGCCGGTGTCCTGCTGCGGAAAAAAACCCTTGGGGATGACCACATACAGCGCCGCGGTGGCCAGCACCGTGACGATGGCGAAGGCCAGGGTCAGGCGCTGATGGCCCAGCACCCAGTCGAGGCTGCGCCGATAGCCGTCGTTGATGTGGTCCAGCACGCGCTCGCAGGCCCGCTCGAAGCGATTGGCGGGCCGATCCTCGGCGTGGGGCTTGAGCAACCAGGCGCAGAGCATCGGCGTCATGGTCAGGGACACCGCGCACGACACCAGGATCGCCACACTGACGGTCACCGCGAACTCGCGCATCAAGCGCCCGACCATCCCCGACATCAGCAGGATCGGCAAGAACACCGCGATCAGCGAGATGGTCATCGAGACAATGGTAAAGCCCACCTCGCGCAAGCCATCGCCGGCCGCCTGCAAGCGCGACTTGCCCATTTCCAGATGGCGAACGATGTTTTCCATCACCACGATGGCATCATCCACCACGAAGCCGACGGCGATCGCCAGGCCCATGATCGACAGGTTGTCGAGGCTGTAGCCCAGCAGGTACATGACCCCGAAGGTGCCGATCAGCGACAGCGGGATGGTCATCGCCGGGATCAGCGTGGCGGTGGCCTTGCGCAGGAACAGGTAGATCACCACGACCACCAGCAGCACCGAAATCATCAGAGTGAACTGCACGTCCTTGATCGAGGCGTCGATGGTCTGGGTGCGATCCCCGGCGACCAGGATCTGCACGTCCCGCGGCAGCGAGGCAGTCAGTACCGGCAGATTGGCCTTGATGCCGTTGATCGTCGACAGCACGTTGAAGCCCGGCTGCTTGTGGATGTCGACGATCACCGTCGGCTCGCCATTGATGCGCGCGTACTGCTCGGTGTCCTCGGCCCCCGCCACCACCCGGCCGATGTCGCTGACCTTGATCGGCACGCCGTTGCGATAGGCGACCACCTGATCACGATAGCCCTGGGGTTCGAGCAACTGATCGGAAGTGCCCAGGGTCACGGTGCGCGTCGCGCCGTCGAGGTTCCCCTTGGGCTGGTCGAGGGTACTGATGCCGACGATGCTGCGCACGTCTTCGAGGGTCAGGCCGCGGGCGGCCATGGCGTCGGGGTCGATCTGGATGCGAATGGCCGGCACCTGCTGGCCATGGAAATCCACCTGGCCGACGCCGGGCAGCTGCGACAGGCGCTGGGCCAGGTAGTTATCGGCGTAGAGGTTGAGCTCTGGCAGGGTGCGGGTCGGCGAGGTGACCGCCAGCGACAGCACCGTGGCTTCGGCCGGGTTGATCTTGTGGAAGGTCGGGTCGGTGGTCATGGTCTTCGGCAACTGCGACTTGGCCGCCGACAGCGCCGCCTGCACGTCACCGGCGGCGCCGTCGATGTTGCGGTTGAGGTCGAATTGCAAGGCGATCTGGGTCTTGCCGGCGGCGCTCGACGAGGTCATCGAGGTCACCTGCGGCACCGCCGCGAAGGCTCGTTCCAGAGGCGTGGCCACCGAGGAGGCCATGGTCTCGGCGCTGGCACCGGACAGCGTCGCGGTGACCTGAATGGTCGGGAAATCCACGGTCGGCAGCGCTGCCACCGGCAGTTGCAGGTAGGAGAAAATCCCCAGCAACAACACTCCCGCCGCCAGCATGCACAGGCCGACGCGCCGCTGAATCAGGCTGACCAGCGCGTTCATGGCTGCACCGCCGGGGTGCTGGCCGCTGGCAGCACCCTGACCTTGACGCCGCTGGCGATGCGCGATTGGCCTTGGATGACGACGGTTTCACCGGGCTGCAGGCCGCTGCTGATCCACTGCATGCCGTCGACCACTTGCTTGGCCTTGACCGGGCGCACCTGAACCTTGTCATCGGCGCCGAGCACGTAGACGAAGTTGCCGTCACGGCCCAGCTGCACGGCGTTGACCGGCACCACGGTGACGTTGCGCTGGGTGTTGACCAGCAACCGCGCGCTCACCAGCTCCCCCGGCCACAGCTGGTACTGGCTGTTGTCGAACTGTGCCTTGAGCTGGATCTGGCCACTGCTGGCCGCCACCTGGCTATCGATAAAGCTCAGCTTGCCGCTGGCCAAGGTCCTGCTGGCGTCGCGACGCAGGGCCAGCACTTGCAGGGGCTGGCCTTTGGCGTTTTCTTCGAGGATTTCCGGGAGTTGATCCTGGGACACGGAAAAGGCCACGCTGATCGGATTCATCTGCGTGACGGTCACCAGGCCGGTGGCTTCGGCGCCGTGGGCGATGGCACCGACATCCAGCAGGCGCTGACCGGTGCGGCCGTCGATTGGTGCCCGCACCTGAGTGAATTCCAGCTGCAGCCGGGCGTTATCCAGCGCGGCCTGGTCAGCCTGGACCGAGGCGACCTGAGCGGCGACCTCGGCGCGATAGGTATCGACGTCCTGGGTCGGGCCGGCCTTGGCGTTGGCCAGGTTGACGGCGCGATCCAGATTGACCTTGAGGCTGGCCAGCTGCGCCTGGTCCTTGGCCACCAGCGCCTTGGCCTGATCGACCTGGGCCTGATAGACCCGCGGATCGATCTGCCCCAGCAAAGCGCCGGCCTTGACCGTCTGGCCTTCCTCGAACAGCACCTTCTGCAGCTCGCCATCCACCCGCACCCGCACGTTGACGGTATTGAGGGCCTGAACATTGCCGATGGCGTCGAGCCAGATCGGCAAGTCCTGCTGGGTGACCTTGGCCACTCGCACCGGTACCGGGCCGCCGCCAGCGTGGGCGCTGATGGGCTTTTCGGCGGGCCAGTAGGCATACACCAGCGCAACCAGGGCGGCGAGCACCACGAGGATGACCACCGAGCGCAGGCGCAGCCGAGGTTTGACGACAGGATCGTGGACATTCATCGGCGCGTTCATCGTTTGACAGCCTGAGAGGAAGTAGAAGCGGCAATGGCCTGCGGCGAGAAGTCGCCACCCAAGGCGCGGAACAGACCGACGGCGGCCTGCAGGTGCGCCAGTCGCACTTGCAGCAGCGAGTCTTCGGCCTGGTATTGGGTGCGCTCGACGATCAGCAGGGTCTGGAAGTCGGTGGAGCCGAGGCGATAGCGCACTTGGGCCAGGCGCGCGGATTCGCGGGCCGAGGTGACAGCGGCCTGGCTGAGGCTGTAGTTCTTGTCGAGCTCGCGGGTGGCGCTGAGCTGGGTTTCGACGTCTTGCAGGGCGAGCAGCATCGATTGCCGATAGCTGGCGGTCAGCTCCTGCACATGGGCCTGATCGAACTTCAACTGGCCCTTGAGTTGGCCGCCCGTGAACACCGGTTGGGCCAGGGTGCCGATGGCACTCCAGATGCCACCGCCGGCGAGGGTGTCGACACCCGCCAGCAGGTCAATGGACAGGCTCGGCAGGAACGCCGCACGGGCGACGCCGACATCGAAGTTGGCCGATTGCAACCGTGCTTCGGCTGCCTGCACGTCCGGGCGCTGACGCAGCAGGCCGATGGGCAAGCCGGCCGACGGCTGCGGTGCCTGCAGGGTGTGCAGCGCCGGGCCATGGATATTGAAACCTTCGGGGGGCACGCCCGTCAGCACGGCCAGCTGATACAAGGCCTGATCGCGCTGTTGCTGCAGGGTCGGCACGGCCGCCTGGAAAGTTTGCAGAGCGTTGCGCTGTTGCTCGACTTCAAGGTTGGACACCGCGCCCTGGCTGGCCTGGTATTGCACCAGTTCGAGCACTTGTTCGGCGTCCTTGGCGATCGAGCGCGCCAGGTTCAGGCGTTCGTCCAGCGACAGCACGGTGAAATAGGCGTTGGCGATGTCGGCGCTGAGGGTCATGCGCAACGTCTGCGCGTCAAATACCGTGGCGTCGGCCAGGGCATCGGCGGAGCTGGCCCGGGCGCGGTTCCTGCCCCAGAAGTCGAGCTCGTAGGTGGCCTCGCCAAACACGCTGGCCTTGGGGGTGACGCCGTAGTTGTTCTGGCGTTGCTTGAGGCCGCCCAGACTGACCTGCGGGAACTGCGCCGCGCCGACTAGCTGAGCGCTGCCTCGGGCTTCGTCAATGCGGCTGATGGCGGCCTTGAGATCGTAGTTGCGACTCAGGCCTTGATCGATCAGTTGATCGAGCTCGGGGCTGGCGAAGCCGTGCCACCACTGCCCACCGGCCGCAGGTGCGACTGCGGACTGACCGTCCCAGCGATCGGCCACCGGCAGATCGGGCGTGTGGTAACTGGGCACAATGGAACAGCCTGCCAGCGTGGCCAGCATCACTACAGCGGGAACATTGAGCAATCCACGGGACATCGACACACAGCACCCCAAGCCAACACGAACGGTTGTGAACAGGGTGCAGATTAGGGGGCGGCGTTTAGCGCCGGATTCGCCGCGGGATAAACTTTTGTTTAGGGATGCCGCATCGGCCGTTGAAGCCTTGACCCTGTCGCTCAAGTGGACGGTGGACCAGACTGCGTAGCCGTTCGGATCGCCTGCAGCGGCCTCGGTGAGGACAAACCTTCCTGTTGACGCGCGGACGTATCGAGACACAGTTGGTCATTTGCATTGTGTGACGCCTGACGTCACGCTATGCTGATGATCAAGACCTTCCAGCATCAAGGCCTCAAAGCCTTCTACCAGAGTGGCTCTACCCGCGGGATCCGCGTTGAGCATGCGCGGCGGCTCGCCCGAATGCTGCCGATTATCGATCGGGCGGCGGTTCCTGGCGATGTCGATATTCCCGGCTGGCGGCTACACCCGCTCAAAGGCAAGCTGGACGGCTATTGGTCAGTGAGCGTTTCTGGCAACTGGCGCCTGATATTTCGCTTCATTGGCTCGGATATCGAACTGGTCGATTATCTTGATTACCATTGAAAGGAGCCCTCGCATGGCTATGCATAACCCGCCCCACCCCGGCGAAACACTACTCGAAGATGTACTGCCTGCTTTAGGCCTGACGATCGCCGCGTTCTCCCGCCATCTGGGTATCTCCCGCGAAGCGCTGTCGCGCGTCCTGCATGGCCGGGCGGGTATCTCTATCGACCTTGCGCTGCGGCTGGAACAAGCAGGCATCAGTTCCGCAAGGCTGTGGGTTGGGATCCAGGCTGACTATGATCTGTGGCGGGCTCGCCAGCAGACCCGCCCGACCATCGAGCGGCTGGCGGTCGCGTGATCGCGGCAGCTATTACCGTGCGATGTTGACGCGAATACCGAGCTTGCTCAGGCGATGGCTGATCTGCTGATCTGCTGATCTGCTGATTTCTGGGGGGATTGGGATTGGGGAGTGGCCCTGCTTGCGCTCCAGCCTGGGCGGCGCCCCACATTGGCCCCTCGCTGACGCTCGGGGTTCCCGCGTTCCGGCT
>NZ_JBYSWB010000023.1:0-95303 GCF_058986725.1 Pseudomonas sp. GW821-FHT01A09 | reverse complement strand
GGCGGTTCGGGCTGCGGCGAAAAAGTCGGTTGTGCGGGGTTCTCATTCGGATGCAAAAGTAGTAAAAGAGGGCGAGCAACCGGATTTTCTGAGCGGTGCAAAAGCAACTACCGCAGATGCTGGTTCGGTATTTAATCAGCAGCGTAACTTCTGGTCTAAAGACCCAATCCAGTTCAACGGGAATAAGATTTACCAGCGGAACGATCTTATTAAGCCTGACCTTGTTGATGCTAGAGGACGAACGAATCTAGAGCGAATGCAGAAAGGTCTTGCACCTATTGGTCCAGATGGTAAGTCGATGAATCTTCATCACACTACCCAGACGCAGAAAGGAGCGATTGCGGAGATGACCGAGACCTTCCATAAGGATAACCATAAAGTTATTCATATTAACCCGCCATCTATCCCGTCTGGCATTGATCGAATGGAGTTTGATAGGTGGCGCTCTGCCTACTGGAAGGCGCGAGCAAAAGACTTTATGTAAGGTGTCATATGGCTTCGAGTGATATTTTGAAAGGTGTAGATTTGGCCGCGAAGCACGGGTGCGAAATTGATTTCGAAGGAGGGAAGCCTGCCAGCCTTGTCGAGGCTGCAGAGAGTACTCTTGGTGTTATCTTTCCCCCCTGCTATCGAGAGTTTCTGCTTTCTTTTGGATGTGGGGATGTGGCAGGCCATGAATTTTATGGCGTCATAAATTTCGACTTTATTAACTCGGGGGTTCCTGACGCGGTCTGGTTGACACTTCGTGAGCGAGTAGACTCTAACCTGCCTTCTTGTCTGGTTATTGTGGGTGCTCAAGGGGATGGCGCATATTATGCGCTCGATTGTGGACGTATTTCGGGAGGCAAAGATTGCCCGGTAGTTATTTGGTGGCCTGGTGCGTCAGAAACGACAAATATTGATAATGCCGAGGTTATGGCTACAGACTTCGGGTCTTTCTTTTTAGATAAGATCAAGGCAGCTTTGTAACTGATGCCGTATCCACCCAGCACCGGCCCCGCGCTGGTGTTGTTTTATTTGCGGTCAGTGCCCGGCAGCAACCGCCTATCCACGATCCTGCCCCTGAACCATCTCCAAGATGGCCTCGATGCCGAGCGTGCCCTCGGCAAGGCCGCCCCGGGTTACCTCTGCATGGGGTTCCCGCTGCCTGGCGATGGCATTGGCCACGGCTTGGTGGCGTTCGGCTCGCTCAGGGGCATGCTGTCCCAACCTTGTCCCACTCGGCCGACAGCAGGCGTTTTGCATCATCGGCGCATCATGTTTGCCACATTTCTGCATCACATCTGCATCACGCCACCGTAATCAGGTACACCGTAAGTGATCCATGATCCACACTTATCAAGAGGTAGCACCTTGGTTTACCGTGGCATCTCCAGTGAGCAGTTCCACGGCAGCAACGCTTCATAGTCGGCCACCGACTGCGCAAGTGGCAGCCGCTCCAATACGTGGCGCAGCCACGTATAGGGCTCCTGGCCGTTGACCTTGGCGGTCTCGACCAAGCTATAAATCTGTGCACTGGCGGTAGCACCTTTGGGCGTGTCGCTGAACAGCCAGGCTTTGCGCCCGATCACAAACGGCTTTATCGCTCTTTCGGCGGCATTATTGTCGATCGGTAAAAAACCAGCCTCTACATAGCGCTCCAGCCGGCTCCAGTTGCTCGCCAGATAATTAATCGCCTTGCCCAGCACGCTTTGCGGCGTCACTTGGGGCTGGGTTTTTTCCAGCCAGCTTTTTAGCTGAGCCAGGATGGGCAGGCTTTTCTCCTGCCGACCGCTAAAACGCTGTTCGTCGCTGCTGTCTTTCAGTTCCCGCTCGATACCGTACAGCTTATTGATCATCGTCAGCGCGATATCGGCACGGCCGGTCTTGCCCTTAGGTTGCACTTTTTGTGCTTCGACAAATTTGCGCCGCGCATGGGCCATACACGCCAAGCGCTCCACACCCGGTTGCAACGCCAGCGCGTTGTAGCCCGCGTAATCATCAGTCATTACATAGCCGCGATAACTTTCCAGCAGCCGTAACGGTACCTCCTGCGCGCGGCTGGAGGTGTAGTCGAACAATACGACTTTCCTGTCGGGCGGCCCGCTAGCCTGCACCCACATCCAGGATTGGCTGGTCGGGTTTCGATCCGGTTCTTTAAGTACCTGCACGCGTGTTTCATCACAATGGATGACCGGACTTTCCAGCAATCGATCACGCATCAGATTTAACAGCGGCTGCAAATGTTCGCCGCACTGGATAATCCAGCGGGCCAACGTTTGGCGTGGGATTTCTATGCCATGTCGGCTTAGCACCGTTTCAAAGCGATGCAGCGGCAAGCCGTCGACATACTTGGTCGTCAGTAGCATGGCCAACACGCTCGGGCTGGCCATGCTCTTTTCAATTAACTGCGCAGGTTTGTCGGCTGTGACAGGTGCCGACTCACAACCGCGGCAGCCGTAGACTTTGCGGATATGTTTGATCACCCGAATCTGCATCGGCACGATATCCAGTTGCTCGCTGGTTTCTTCGCTGATGACATGCTTGCGGCAGCCGCATGCGCAGGTCAGTTCGTGTTCGGGCAGTTCGTGGATGACCTCAATGCGCGGCAGATCGGCAGGTAGCGGCTTGCGCTTGCCTCGGCGAGTGGTGGGAGCGACGATCTGCAGTTCTACAAAAACTATGTGCAGATCGGAATCAGGCGTGATCTACGTGCTGGGCTGATCAAGGAAACGAAAGATTCCAGCTAGGGCCTACAGAATGAAAGGCTCAGTTGAAAGTCGCTGTTCTGGACGCTTCCGCCAAATGAGCCTTGCACTTGATCGCTCCCATTCAGCCGTAGACAGCCGGCCCGAAGGTGATGCTCAGCGACCGCCTCTAGGACGCAGAACTACTACCTACCTGCACATCCTGCAGTCCAGCCGTCACATCATCGATGATTGCCTTGGCCATATCCCCTAGATAATGAGCAGCCCACACCATTGCCCCATCATCGCCCTCTTGCAGTGCACTCAACAACGTCAGTTTGTTAGCTGAAGCCATCAGCAGCGAAGCGTGCTCAAGCGCGTGCGCTGCGCCGATGCCAGGGGTGATACGAAAAAGCCGCTCGTTCTGGGAATTACAGACGCCGAACGTTGCCGCACCGGTAGTACCGTTGAAGGCCTGAAGGATGCTGTTCATTAGTAAACTCCTTGATTCAATGAGCTGCCTTCATCGTCGCCAAACGATAGGGTGGCAGCTGTACGCAGGTTGGCGAACCGGGAATCAAGGAAACCGGCAGACCCGAAGGTCTCCCACGCACAGCCGCCATAACAGGACATGCGGACGCAAAAAAACGCCAGCCATCGTGATGGGGCGCTGCTGCGCCTTGAATTCGTCGGGTCGCCAAACCCGGTCGCTGAGTGGCAGCGACGCCTGAACGATACTGGGGCGGGAAGAAGGTTGCAACAGCCGAGAAATTCCCGCCGATTCCTTCAACTCTCCACCGACCACCCCCGCTGATCCCTGATAAGCAACTGCGCCATCTCATGCGCAGCCACCGGCCGGCTGATCAGATACCCCTGAATCTCGTCACACCCCTGCTCTTTCAGGATCTCCAACTGCCCTGGCGTCTCCACGCCCTCGGCCACCACCTGCAGCCCGAGGCTATGGGCCATGGCGATGATCGCCTGGGTGATAACAACATCCTCCTGCGCCTCATCCAACCCGCGAATAAACGCCTGATCGATCTTCACGTAGTCCACTGGCAGGCGCTTGAGGTAACTCAGCGACGAATACCCGGTGCCGAAATCGTCGATCGCCAGCTTCACGCCGATTTCCCGCAGCTGCTGAAAGGTCTGGCTGATGTGTTCGATGCTGTCGAGCAGTTGGCTTTCGGTGAGCTCCAGTTCGAGGCAGTGGGCTGCCAGGCCGGTGTCGTCGAGCACCTGGCGCACCAGACTGACCAGTTTGCCTTGGCGTAACTGATGCACCGAGAGATTCACCGACACCCGCACCTCGGCCAGGCCGTGGCGTTGCCATTGCTGGGCCTGCCAGCAGGCCTGACGCAGGACGAACTCACCGATGGCGCCGATCAGGCCGGTTTCCTCGGCCAGAGGGATGAATTCGCCCGGCAAAACCAGGCCGCGGGTCGGGTGGCGCCAGCGCACCAGGGCTTCCGCAGATTCCAGGCGGCCGCTGTCGACGTGGAGTTTGGGTTGGTAGAAGACTTCCAACTGCTGCTCGTCGATGGCCTTGCGCAGCTGGTTTTCCAGTTGCAGGCGCTCCAGGGTGCTGGCGCGCTGGCTTTCGGTGAAAAACTGAAAGGTGTCACCGCCCAGGTGTTTGGCGTGCTGCATGGCGGTGTTGGCCTGGGCCACCAGGTCGGTGGCGACGCGAGCGTTGTCGGGCAGCAGGCTGATGCCCACCGAGGCGCCGATCACCAGTTCGTGGCCATTGATCATCAGCGGCGCGCGCAATTTGCCGAGCAGGCGGCTGGTGACGCGGGCGAGGCTAGAGAGGTTGGCGTAGGCGTCGAACAGCACAGCGAATTCGTCGCCGGCCAGGCGCGCGATGGTGTCGGCCTCAGGCAGGGCATTGCTGATGCGCCGGGCCATTTCCTTGAGCACCTGGTCGGCGGTGTCGTGGCCGAGGCTGTCGTTGATCAGCTTGAAGCGGTCGATGTCGATGTGCAGCAAGGCCAGCGCCCTGCCCCGCTGGGTGGCGCGCTGGGCGGCTTCTTGCAGGCGCTCGCGGAACAGCACGCGGTTGGCCAGGCCGGTGAGTTCGTCATAGTGGCTGAGGAAGCGCATGCGCTCTTCCGAAGCGCGGCGCCCGGACAGGTCGGAGAAGAAGCCGACGATATGGCTGATGTTGTCCAGCCGGTCGCGCACCACGCTGAGCTGCATCCACTGCGGGTAGAGTTCGCCGTTTTTGCGCGTCTCGACCAATTCGCCTTGCCAGCCGCCGCGCTCTTCGAGGGCCTGACAGATGGCCTGGAACTGGCGGCGGGCGTCATGGCTGCAGGGCAGTTCGATGAGGTTGAAACCCATGGCATCGGCTTCGCTGTAGCCGGTGATGGTGGTGAAGGCCTTGTTGACGGCCAGCACGCCAAAGGCGGCGTCGAGCACCACGATGCCTTCGCTCATGGCTTCGAACACCGTCGCGGCGAGGCTCAACTGTTGCTGCCAGGCCTTGCGCTTGCTGATGTCGGCGCGGGTGCCGATCATCCGCAGCACGCGGCCACGGGGCCCGCGCTCGACGGCGCGGCCATGGTCCTCGACCCACAGCCAGCGGCCGTCTTCATGGCGCACGCGGTACTCGACGCGGTAGTCGGTGGTGCGGCCCTTGAGGTGGTTGGTGAGGGTCTTTTTCAGCAGCGGCATGTCGTCGGGGTGCAGGCGCGGGCGCAGGTCCTTGAGCATCAGCGACACGGAATTGTCATCCAGGCCGAACAGGCGTTTCAGCTGGCTGTGGTGGACTTCGTCGGTCTGCAGGTTCCAGTCCCACAGGCCGAGTTCGCTGGCCTCCAGCGCCAGAGCCAGGCGTTCTTCGCTTTTGCTCAGCGCCTGATTGGCCTGGTCGAGGGCCTGGCTGCGCTCGGCGACGCGGACTTCGAGCTCGGCCTGGGTTTCACGCAGGGTGTCCTCGACGGCACGGCGGTGTTGCACCTCTTCGGCCAGTTCCTGATTCAGCTGCTCGCCGTGCACGCGCTCAGCTTGCAGGCGTTCGATCAGCGCCTGGTTCTGGAAGCGTCGCAGCAGGTTGCGCTCGATCAAGCGGTTGACCTGCCAGGCAACGATCGCCAGCGACACCAGCAACATCAACCCCAGCCAGCCCCAACCGCGCTGGTGTTCATCGCCCCACAATAATAGATAGCCAACTGGCGGCAGCAGGCACGGCAAGGTGAAGGTGAGGAAGGCAGGCAAGCTGACCGCGTAGGCGATGCTGGCCGACAGCGCTGCGGCGCCGAGCAGGCCGAACAGCCAGGCCTGCTGGATGAAGCTGTTGACCGGGGTCAGGGCAATGGCGCCGGCAGCCAAAGTGAGGCCACTGAGGGCGGCGCCCAGCAGAAAGCGCCGCAGCCAGCGTGGGTCGGACTGACGCGCCGGCATGGCGCTGTCGAAGGCGGCCACCTGAATGACTCGCAACGCGGCCAGCAACATCAGCCACACCAGCCAGATGCTCACCCACAGATAGTGTCGCGGGCTCCACAGCAGCCAGGAGCAGACCAGACCGTTGATCAGCATGAACAGCGTGGGCAACAGCGACCCCTGATACAGCAGGCGCGTGCGCTCGGCCGCCAATTGCGCGGCGAAGGCGGGTTCCACGGGCGGCGCGGCATCCTCGGGGGAAGCCGGGCGAGCGGAGACGAAGGTCATGGACGATGTTCTTGTAGTTGGCAGCCATTAACGTTGATCGAGCATACACAATGGGGGGAAATATCCATAGAGATGGGTGCCCGGCCCTGAGGTTGCCGATAAATGGTGGTTTGCGCCAAACCTGTCGCGAGGTGGCTTGCCGCCGATTCGCGGGATCAGTCACCACAGGCGATCTTTTCCGGGGCAAGCCCCCTCGCTACAGAGGTGCGCAGGTCCCAGTCGAGTTAGCGGTGGTACAGCCCACCCATTTACCCCTAAAATGCCGGGATGCATGATGACCTCTCCCTCCTGTTGAACTCACTCAACGACGCCCAGCGCCAGGCTGTCGCCGCGCCGGTTGGCCGTCAGTTGGTCCTGGCCGGTGCCGGCTCCGGCAAGACCCGCGTGCTGGTGCACCGCATCGCCTGGCTGATGCAGGTCGAAAACGCCTCGCCGCACTCGGTGCTGTCGGTGACCTTCACCAACAAGGCCGCGGCCGAGATGCGCCATCGCATCGAGCAGCTGATGGGCATCAGCCCCGCCGGCATGTGGGTCGGGACCTTTCACGGCCTGGCCCATCGCTTGCTGCGCGCCCATTGGCAAGAGGCCAAGCTCAACCAGAACTTCCAGATTCTCGACAGCGACGATCAGCAGCGGCTGGTCAAGCGCGTGATCCGCGAGCTGGGGCTGGACGAGCAGCGCTGGCCGGCGCGCCAGGCGCAGTGGTTCATCAACGGTCAAAAGGATGAAGGCCTGCGCCCGCAGCATATCCAGCCGGGCGGCGACCTGTTCCTGGCGACCATGCGTTCGATCTACGAAGCCTACGAGGCCGCTTGCGCGCGCGCCGGGGTCATCGACTTTTCCGAGCTGCTGCTGCGCGCCCTTGACCTGTGGCGCGACAATCAGGGCTTGCTGGAGCACTACCAGCGGCGCTTCCGCCACGTGCTGGTGGACGAATTCCAGGACACCAACGCCGTGCAGTACGCCTGGCTGCGGCTGCTGGCCAAGGGCGGCGACAGCCTGATGATCGTCGGCGACGACGACCAGTCGATCTACGGCTGGCGCGGCGCCAAGATCGAGAACATCCATCAGTTCTCGGACGACTTCCCCGACTCGCAGATGATCCGCCTCGAGCAGAACTACCGCTCAACCGCCGGCATCCTCAAGGCCGCCAACGCCTTGATCGTGCACAACAGCGGGCGCCTGGGCAAAGAGCTGTGGACCGACGGCGGCGATGGCGAGCCAATCAATCTGTATGCCGCCTACAACGAGCACGACGAGGCTCGCTATGTGGTCGAGTGCATCGAAAGCGCGGTGAAGACCGGCATGGCGCGCAGTGACATCGCCATCCTCTATCGCTCCAACGCCCAGTCGCGGGTACTCGAAGAAGCCCTGCTGCGCGAGCGTATCCCGTATCGCATCTACGGCGGTCAGCGCTTCTTCGAGCGGGCGGAAATCAAGAACGCCATGGCCTACCTGCGGCTGATGGACGGTCGCGGCAATGATGCGGCGCTGGAGCGGGTGATCAACGTACCGCCGCGCGGCATCGGCGAGAAGACCGTCGAGGCGATCCGCGAGCACGCACGCCATAGCGAAGTATCGATGTGGGAAGCGATACGCCAGCTGGTGGTCAATAAAGGCGTGACCGGGCGGGCCGCCAATGCACTGGGCGGCTTCCTGGAGATGATCGAGACGCTGGCGGTCAAGGTCGTCGATATGCCGCTGCACTTGATGACCCAGACCGTCATCGAACAATCCGGCCTGATCACTTATCACCAGGAAGAAAAAGGTGAAAAGGGTCAGGCGCGGGTCGAAAACCTTGAGGAACTGGTCAGCGCTGCGCGCAACTTCGAAACCACCGAAGAGGACGAAGACCTGTCCCCGCTGGCGGCCTTCCTCGGCCACGCTTCGCTGGAGGCCGGTGATGCGCAGGCCGACGAACACGAAGACAGCGTGCAGCTGATGACCCTGCACAGCGCCAAGGGGCTGGAGTTCCCCCACGTGTTCTTGGTGGGTCTGGAAGAAGGCCTGTTCCCGCACAAGATGAGCCTTGAAGAGCCCGGCCGTCTTGAAGAGGAACGACGCCTGGCTTATGTCGGCATCACCCGGGCGATGCAGCAACTAGTGATGACCTATGCCGAGACTCGTCGCCTGTATGGCAGCGAGACCTACAACAAGGTGTCCCGTTTCGTACGAGAAATTCCGGCGGGCCTGATTCAGGAAGTGCGGCTGTCCAATAGCGTCAGCCGGCCGTTCGGCGGCGCGCAGAAGATGAACAACACCAGCCTGTTCGCCAACGAAGGCATCCCGCAGACCGAGTTCAGCCTCGGTCAGCGCGTGCAGCATGCGGTGTTCGGCGAAGGCGTGATCCTCAATTTCGAAGGCGCCGGTGCTCAGGCGCGGGTGCAGGTCAACTTCGACGAGGGAAGCAAATGGCTGATGCTTGGGTATGCGAAGCTTGAGGCTATTTGACGCAGCGGTGCATGAGAGAACCAGGCTTGCCCGCGAGGGTATCGCTGAAGCTCAGGGCCTCTTCGCGAGCAAGCTTTGCTCCCACAGGTGATGCATTCACTGATCTTGTAAAAGCTCGAAACAATCTGTCACTGGTCACGGCACAGCCACCTGTGCAAGATGGCTCACGTGCAATCCACTCTATGGGAATTCTAATGCAACGTTTTCTTAGCATCGCGCTGGCGCTGTGCATCGGCTTGACGATGAGCCTTGACGCCAATGCCAAGCGTTTCGGTGGCGGCCAGAGCTTTGGTGCAGCCCCAAGCCATCAGGCCCGCCAAGCGGCGCCTAGCGCCCCTGCAGCCAGTCCATCGGCTGCCGGTCGTCCACCTGCCGCAGCCGGTGGCGCCTCCCGCTGGCTGGGCCCTCTAGCCGGTCTCGCCGCTGGCGGCCTGCTGGCGTCCATGTTCATGGGCGGCGGCTTCCAGGGCATGCAGTTTTTCGACATCCTGATCATGGCGGTCATCGCCTTCCTGATCTTCCGTTTCATCGCCGCTCGCCGCCGCAAGCAGCAAGAAGGCGTGCAAATGGCTGGCGCTGGCACTCCGTATCAGCGTGAAGTGTTCGAACAACCTGCCCAGCCGGCGCAGAACTCGATCTTCGGTGGTGGTTCACCTGCCGCCGCTCGTCCGGTCATCAACGCTCCGGCCTGGTTCAACGAACAGAACTTCGTCGCCGCGGCCCGTGCCCACTTCCAGTCGCTGCAGCAGCACTGGGATGCCAATGAAATGGACAAGATTGCCGAGTTCGTGACACCGCAGATGCTGCAGTTCCTCAAGCAGGAACGTGCCAGCCTGGGTGACGCTTACCAGTCGACCTTCATCGACAACCTCGATGTGCAGCTGGAAGGCGTCGACGATCGTGCCGACAAGACTATCGCCACGCTGACCTTCAGCGGTGTGTCGAAAAACTCGCGCTTCGACCAAGGCGAAGTATTCAGCGAAAGCTGGAACATGGAACGTGCCGTTGGCGATAACCAGCCTTGGCTGGTCGCTGGTATCCGCCAGAACGGCTGATCCCCGCAGGTTTCTACATGAAACTTCGCACCCGCAAACCCCGAGCATCCGCTCGGGGTTTTGCTTTTGCGGGATTGCACTAATATCCAGCTAAGGTATAACCGCATCGCGTATTCGGATTGAGAGGTAGCACGACGTGGAAGAAGTCATCGAAAAGCTGCGGGAAGTCAACGAACCGGTGCCCGTACCCCTTGAATTGCCCGACGAGGACCAGCTGGTCGAGATCGAAGAGCAGCTGTTCATCAATATTCCTTTTGTGTTCAGGGAATTCCTGCTGGCGGTGAGCGACGTGGTCTACGGCAGTCTGGAGCCGGTCACCGTGACCGATCCGCAGTCCCATACCTACCTGCCTGATGTAGCCTCCAACGCATGGGACATCGGTGTCCCTCGCGACTTGATCCCCATCTGCCAGGACGGCGATGATTACTACTGCGTCGAAGAAGACGGCACCGTGGTGCTGTGGAGCGCGGAAGAAGAACTGGTTACCGAGGAAAGCTGGGAGTCCGTGTGGCACTGGGCTCGGGATGTCTGGCTGGAAAGCTGATTTATCCCCATCACACCTGTAGCGAGGGGGCTTGCCCCCGATAATTGTGTCAGCACCCAAGATGAGCCTTACACACCGAGTCGGGGGCAAGCCCCCTCGCTACGGAGTGGAGTTGCGATCAGGGGTTCTGATTGAGCGTCTCCAGCAACGCCACCTGCATCCGAGTGTGCAGGCGCACGAACCAGCGCCACAGCACCGCCACCAGCACCGCAGCGATCACGGCGATCCCCAGCAGCAGCTCGGTACTTGGCAGGATGCTCGCCGATAGCGCCGCCAACAGCACGAAAATGACCACCAGCGCCCCCACTGGTATCACCTCGGCGATGATCCTCCGTACCCGCGCCGTGTGCCGCCCGGCCATCTCCGGCTTGACGCCCATTTCCGCCAGCAACATCGCCAGTGCCTTGAGCTTGCGGTACGCCGCGATCAAAAAGGGCAACGACACCAGCAACGCCGCGCCGCAGATCAGCGCCTTGTGCCAACCCACATCACTGATCCAGGCACTGAGGTACAGGCCGATCTGCTCGGCGAAATAGGCCCCACAGAAGAACAGCGCTACCACCAGCGCCAGATTCACCCCCACCTGCAACAGAATCCTTCGGATCATCGACGCCAGCAGCGCGCCCTCGCCCCGTGGCTGGATACTACGCAACCACTCGCCGTACACACCAAATACCCGGGCCATGCGCTGTGGCATTACTGCAGCCAGCTTCAGCGACAAAGGATCCGCAGCGCGGATCAGATAGGGTGTGAGCAAGGTAGTGATCGCAGAAACGGCCACCGCTACGGGGTAGAGGAAGTCACTGGTCACCTGCAAGGTCATGCCCAGCGCCGCAATGATGAATGAGAATTCGCCGATCTGGGACAGCCCCATGCCCACTCGCAACGAAGTGCGGCCGTCGTTGCCAGCAATAAAGGCACCCAGCCCACAGGTCAGCACCTTGCCGACCACCACCGCCACGGTAATCACCGCAATTGGCCAGGCGTAAGCCACCAGAATGGCCGGATCGATCATCAAGCCGATGGCGACGAAGAAAATGGCGCTGAACATGTCACGGATCGGCTCGACCAGATGCTCGATTTTTACCAGCTGCTTGGATTCCGCCATGATCGCGCCAATCAGAAAGGCCCCCAGCACCATGCTGTATTCAAGCTTGACCACCAGCAGGCAGAAGCCGAAGCACAGCCCCAATACCGTCACCAGGAGCATCTCGTTGCTTTCGAACTTGGCCACGTAAGCGAGCAGACGCGGCACCACCAGAATGCCGATGACCAACGCCACCACCATGAACAGCGACAGCTTACCGACCGTGGAGAACACTTCACCGGAGCTGACACTGCCGCTCACCGCAATCCCCGAGAGCAGCGCGATGATGCCGATACCAAGAATGTCCTCTACGATCAGCACACCAAAAATAAGCTGGGCGAAGCGCTGATGCTTCATGTTGAGGTCGTTCAGCGCCTTGACGATGATGGTGGTCGAGCTGATCGCCAGTATCGCCCCCAGAAACAGCGAGTCCATGGCGCTCCAGCCAAAGGCGCTGCCGATCTCGTAGCCCATCCAGATCATCAGAGCTATCTCGAGAAAGGCGGCGATGAACGCCGTGGCCCCGACCTTGAACAGCTTGCGCAGGCTGAATTCCAGCCCCAGGCTGAACATCAGGAAAATCACCCCCAGCTCGGCGAGGGTCTTGATGGTGTCTTCATCGTGGATCAGGCCGAATGGCGGCGTGTGCGGGCCGATGATGAAGCCGGCGACGATATAGCCGAGCACCACAGGCTGCTTGAGGCGATGGAAGAGGATGGTGACCACGCCGGCGACCAGCATGATCACGGCCAGGTCCTGAATAAAACTGATGGCATGCATGCTGAGTCCTCCTTGATGGCCGGGGAAATTGACCCCATCAATGGGGTGCATTCAAGATAACACCGAGACTCGAGCTGTCTGCGCGGTGCAATATGTTGAAACAGATCGCTTCACCACGGGTTTTTTGTTCGCCACCGCGTGACGAGCCTCGGGCTGCCAGCGTCCCGAAAGAGATGGGATTGGTGAATACGGGCAAAAGCGCCATAGAGCGTGCCGACACTCAACAGCAAATTACCGTGAGCACACTATGGAACCTGGAAACGCCCAGTTATCGATGACTGTCCTGATGACCCCGGACATGGCCAACTTTTCTGGCAACGTGCACGGCGGCACTCTCTTGAAGTACCTCGATGAAGTGGCCTACGCCTGCGCCAGCCGTTACGCCGGCCGCTACGTGGTGACCCTGTCGGTGGATCAGGTGATTTTCCGCGAGCCGATTCATGTCGGCGAACTGGTGACATTTCTGGCTTCGGTCAACTACACCGGCAACACATCCATGGAAGTGGGCATCAAGGTAGTCACCGAAAACATCCGCGAACGCTCGGTACGCCATACCAACAGCTGCTTCTTCACCATGGTGGCGGTCGACGACCAGCGCAAGTCGGCCCAGGTACCGCCGCTGCAACCCGAGACCAGCGAAGGCAAGCGCCGGTATATGCAAGCCCAGCAGCGTCGGCAGATCCGCCAGGAACTGGAAAAGCGCTACCAGGACATCAAGGACGATACCCTGTAAGTGCCGCACTAATCTGTAGTGAGGGGGCTTGCCCCCGACAATCGCGCCAGCATCGACGACGTGTCTGATACAACATCGGGGGCGAGCCCCCTCGCTACAGGGAAAGGCGTATCGCGTCGAACCGCAAACGCGGGTGCACGATTCGGTCCTGCGCGCGCACCAGTTCCAGCTCGTAGCTGGCACAGGCCTGGGTTTCGAGCAGCACTTCGTGCACCGCCGCTGCGGCGGACTCGAAGGCGCTGACCAGTTCATCGCCCAGCAATACGCGGGCAAAGAACACGCCGGACGTGAGGTCGCCCACGCCCACCGGTTGACGCGGAAACGCCAGCAACGGGCGGCGCACCAGCCAGCTACCCTGGGCGGTCACCAATAACATCTCGAAATCTTCCGGCTGTTTGCCGGGATAGGCCAGGTGTTTTACCAGCACCGCCTGCGGCCCGCGCGTCAGCAACGAGCGCGCCATGCCCACGCAGTCATCCAGCGATTGCGCCGCGCGGCCACAGAAGGTGTTCAGCTCTAACTGATTGGGGCACAGCAGATCTGCCGCCGCCACCGCCTCATCGAGCAGAAAATCGCTGATCTCGGGCGCCACGCTACAGCCCTTCTCCGGATGGCCCATCACCGGGTCGCACAGGTACAGCGCCTTGGGATTGGCCGCCTTGATGCGCTTGACCACCGACAGGATGGCCCGCCCCTGCGCCGGGCTACCCAGATAGCCACTGAGCACGCCATCGCAGTTGCCCAGCTCACCGATCCCGGCGATGCCGTCGACCAGCGCAGGAATTTGCTCGGAAGCGAGCACTTCCCCCGTCCACTGGCCATACTGTGTGTGGTTGGAGAACTGCACGGTGTTCAGCGGCCAGACGTTGACCCCGACCCGCTGCATGGCGAACACCGCAGCGCTGTTGCCGGCATGGCCGAACACCACGTGGGACTGAATGGCGAGCAGGTGAGGCGTACGTTTCATGGAAAAACCCTGGAGCAGTCTGCGGAAATTTCAGGCGCGCAGTATGGCGCTAAAAGTACCCTGTACGACAGACCGAAGACACAGTTAAGCTGAGCGTACTTATCGGAGCATTCGTCGATGTTGACCCTCGGAAATATGTTGGTGCTGATGTTGCTCGCCACGGGTGCGGCGTGGCTGTGGCATAACCATGGATTGCGCGAAAAGGCGCTGGCGAGGGTCAAGCAACATTGCGCCAAGCTCGACCTCGAACTACTCGATGAAAACGTCGCCTTCAAACGCATGGCCTTCGTGCGCGACGCCAACGGCCGCAAGCGCCTGGCGCGGGTCTATACCTTCGAGTTCACCGTGACTGGCGAGCAGCGTCATCCGGGGACCATTACGCAGTTCGGCGCTCATTCGGCGACGATCGAGCTGGCTCCCTACCCCTTCGAGATCAAGACCCAGCCCACCGCTGAAGTGATCGAGATGAGCCAGTGGCGCCAGGAACACAAGCGCTGGCGCCCCTGACCCTGTAGCGAGGGGGCTCGCCCCCGATAAATCTCCCAGACGGTCCTGAAATAACTGTCGCACCGCTGATCGGGCCAAACCCCCTCGCTACGGGTACAGAGTCTTGCGCAAATCCTTATCCAGCGCCGCCTCGTCCTGAGGCGTCCTGAAAATCAGCTCGATGCGCGAATCCTTACGCCATTCGCTGGTTTTCCACAGCGGTATCAGGTTATCCACCGCATTCAACGACTGCCATCCTGCATCGCTGTGAATAACCAGCTTGGCCCTCTGCCAATCCTGCCTCTTCAACCAGGCTTCCACCTTGACCGAATCGAACAGCTCAGAAGCATGCCAGCGCCAGCCGATGCTCCAGCTATCGGCCTGTGGATTGATTTGTCGAATCGGGTGATCCGGCAGCAGCAGCTGTGGATAAGAGCTGCTCTGAGTCGGCAGCACCACTTCCCCCAGTACAAACGGGCGATGCATGCGATTTCCAGCGGGCAGGGCCGCGAGCGGTATATTCCCCTCATCGGTCCAATACAGCGGCACGTCAGGCAACCGAGAAGATATCCACAAACGCTTATCCCCATTCACGTCCCGCGATTTGTTCATCACTAACAACCCCGCCCCGGCTAGCGCTTCCTGCTGTGCATTCGGCAGAAGTTGTCCACAGGCCAAGGCTTCAGCATCCAGCACCAGGACACTCGGCTGCACGTCCAGCACCTCAAGCCAAGGCGCCTCGCTCAACTGCTTGAGCAACTGCGCCGGATGCCCCAGGCCAGACGGCTCGATAAACAGTCGATGCGGCTTCGATTGCCGCAACAGGCGGCTCAGACCGATCTGAAAAGGCGCGCCATTGACGCAGCACAAGCACCCTCCCGCCACTTCGCCGAGTGCGATACCATCTTGCGCCGTGGCCAGTAACGCCGCATCCAGGCCGATCTGGCCGAATTCGTTGATCAGCACCGCCCAGCGCTCTCCCGCCGGCCGCTGCGCCATCAACTGGCGGATCAGGCTGGTCTTGCCCGCGCCCAGAGGCCCGGCGATCACATGAGTAGGGATGTTCTGCAACATGTTCAAAGGCTTTGAGAGAAGGTTATCGATGCAGCTGGCGACGGCGCTAATGTCGCTGTGCGCCAGCGCTCAGGTGCTGGCCGAAGCCTGCGTGGTGCACACCCAGGCCGAGCACCTGGACGTGCAAGTATGCCAGCAGAACATCAGCATCCCGCAACAGCTGTTCCACGATGGCTTCTGCGAACCCAACCTGCCGGGCCAGAAGGTCACCGTTCAATATGCGCAGCAGTGCCCCCGGGGCGCCTTCGGCGTATGCAGCGACGCCCATGTGGATAACATGCCGTACCGCCAGGACATCCACTACTACGGCGTCGCCAGCGACGCGGCGTACCTGCGGCCGTTCTGTGAACAGAAAAGCCAAGGCAAGTGGTTGATTCCATGACACCGCGCCGCCCCTGTAGCGAGGGGGCTTGCCCCCGAAAGGATACGTCAGACATAACCAATCATCGGAATGTCTTTCGGGGGCAAGCCCCCTCGCTACAGTAACGCTCAAGTACGCGGCTTGACCGTCCCGCAATTCGCCCCTTTCCACACCGCCCGAGTATTCATGCTGCCCTTCTGCTGGGTGCCGGTCGCGTTGAAGGTACCGACCACGTTAGTGGTGAATTCCTTGTCACTCAAAAACTGCGCCTGCCCGGTACCCTGGGCTTTCGGACAGCTGAAGCGAAACTTCCAGACGTTGCCATTGCGCTCGGTGATCTGCTGGGTACAACCCGATTTCGGGTCCGTCAGCGGAATATCATCGCTTTTGACCTGCGCGGCGGTTAGGCAGGATTGAATGCCGTTGCCGCCCACCGTGATGCCCTGTTTGGACAGCGTCTGCTCGATCATCGCGCGCTGCTCCGGCGCCATGTTCTTCAATTGGCCAAGCATGAACTGCATGTCCGGCATGGCATTACCATCGACTTGCATGTTGCTGGTGGTGAGTTCCCACAGCCCCGGCTGCAACATCTGCGCGTGAGCCAAGGGCGCCAGCAGGCTGCCAAGCAGGGCCACGACCGGTAGACATCTCTTCATGCATAACTCCTGAAAAATGGCAGTATTCGGCAAGATGCCGGATAAAGTTTTAGACGCGCAAAGCGCGATTGCGTTGCAGCGCCGAATAAATAGAGACATTGCCTTTCAGACGTGGTCTGTTAAGGCATCGACCCGCTTTCCAGGCCTGGCATGGATTATCACAGCCCCACGTTTTTTTACTACGTATTCGGCTTCATTCACCTGCTGGGGGTCGCCGCTGCCCTGCACGCCGTGTTCACGGTGCGCACCGCGCAAGGCTCGATCGCCTGGGCGCTGTCGCTGCTGTTCATGCCCTACGTCACGTTGATTCCTTATCTGGTGTTCGGCCGCAGCTCTTTCGACGCCTATATCGAGGCGCGTCGCCAGGCCAACCAGGAAATGCACACGGCCATCGCCGACCTCAACTGGCGCCCTTGGGTAGAGGAAGCACTGGCCGCGAAACAGTCCGATTCCTACGACTCGTTGCGCGCCATGCGCAAGCTGGGGCGCATGCCCTGCCTGGCGAACAACAAGGTCAGCCTGCTGATCAACGGCGATGCCACCTTCGATGCCATCTTCGCCGCCATCCGCGAAGCTCGCCAAGTGGTGCTGATCCAGTTCTTCATCATCAAGGACGATGCCATAGGCCGCCGCCTGCAGCAGGCGCTGTTGGAAAAGGCCTCCCATGGCGTCGAAATATACGTGCTCTACGATCAGGTCGGCAGCCATGCCCTGCCGCGTGAGTACGTCGAGACGCTGCGCAACGCCGGGGTCAAGATCCGCGCCTTCGCCACCCGCCGTGGCTGGCTCAATCGCTTTCAGGTCAACTTTCGCAACCATCGCAAGATCGTCGTGGTGGATGGACTGGTGGGCTTCATCGGTGGCCATAACGTCGGCGATGAATACCTGGGCAGCAATCCGCGGCTGTCGCCCTGGCGCGACACCCATGTGCAAATGCACGGCCCAGTGGTTGCCTCCCTGCAGGAATCCTTCGCCGAGGACTGGTTCTGGGCTTCACGCCGCCTGCCGCCGCTGATCCTGCCGGACACCTATCCGGACGAGGGCGTGCTGTGCCAAGTGCTGGCCAGCGGCCCGGCGGACCCGCAGGAAACCTGCTCGCTGTTCTTCCTCGAGGCCATCCACAGCGCCACGCGGCGCATCTGGATCACCAGCCCGTATTTCATCCCTGACGAGTCGATGCTGGCAGCCTTGCGCCTGGCGGTGCTGCGCGGCGTCGATGTGCGCATCCTGCTGCCGTCGCGTCCGGATCATCGTATCGTCTACGCGGCATCGAGCCTGTTCGCCTTCGAAGCCATCCGTGCCGGGGTGCACATCTATCGTTACAATCCGGGCTTCCTGCATCAGAAAGTGGTGCTGGTAGACGACGAAATCAGCGCCATCGGCAGCGCCAACCTGGACAACCGCTCGTTCCGCTTGAATTTCGAAATCATGCTGCTGACCGTGGATGCCGCGTTCGCGACAGAAGTGCAGACCATGCTCGAACGGGATTTCGCCGAGTCGCGCCAGGTGACCTTGGCGGATAGCAAAGAGGTGCGCCGGCTGCAGGTGCTCGGCATGCGCATCGCCCGGCTGATTTCGCCGATTTTGTAGCGAGGGGGCTTGCCCCCGATCAGCGCAGTGTCAGCCATGACGGGGGCGAGATAAGTTTTTTTTCGGGGGCAAGCCCCCTCGCTACAGAAGCGTACCCGCTTTACAGGGCCGCCAGACTCGCCGCCAACTGCTCCAGAAACATATCGTTATCCTCAACACTCCCCACCGACACCCGCAGGTAATCGGTATACCCCGCCTCGCGCCACGGCTTGACGATCACCCCACGCGACAGCAGTTGTTCGTTCACCGCATCTGCGGCAAAGGGCGTGGCGAAGAACAGAAAATTCGCCAGCGACGGCACCGGCTGCAACCCCATGCCCTGCAACGCCGCCATCATCCGCGCCCGCTCACTGGCAACATGGGCCAGCGTCTGCGCCAGGTGCGCCTCGTCCGCCAGCGCAGCCACCGCCGCCACCTGTGCACTACGGTTGACGTTGAATGGCGTGCGCAGGCGATCGATCAAGTCCGCCAGCAACGCATCGCTGACGATCCCGTAACCGACCCGCAAGCCCGCCAACGCGTAGGCCTTGGACAGCGTGCGCAACAGCACATAGGGCTTGCCGCTCGCCTCGAGCAGCGCCAGGCAATCGGGATAGCCCGGTGCGCCCTGGGCGTATTCGAAATAGGCCTCGTCGAATACGAGCAAGGTCTGCGGCCCGAGGTTATCCACAATGCGCTGCAATTCATCCACAGTCAGCGCGCTGCCCACCGGATTCGACGGGCAGGAGAACATCAGCAAGCGGGTGCGTGGCGACAGCGCGGCCAACAAGCCATCGACATCGATACGCAGGTCCGCAGTCATCGGCACGCCCACCACCTCGGCGCCCGCGGCCTGTGGATAAAGCAGATGCAAGCCGAACGACGGCAATACCGTGACCACTTGATCGCCATGGTCGAGGAATACCCGGCTGATGATCCCCAGCAGATCCTCCGAGCCGTTGCCGAACACCAACCGCGCCGGATCGAGGGCAAATTTCGCCGCCAACGCCTGGCGCAGCTCGGTACAGTTCGGATCGGGATACAGGCCCATCTGCTGCGCCTCGGCGGTGACTGCCCGCACCACATCGGGCGAAGGGCCGAAGTGGTTTTCATTGCTGCCCAGCTTGGCGATCCGCTCCAGGCCATAGCGCTCGCGCACCGCTTCGATGGACAGGCCGGCGTTATAGCTGGCGAGTTCGCGCACTTCGCGGCGGGCCAGGGCGTTGAGCCATTGATGATCGGTCATTGCAGATTCTCGAAAGCGGCGGGTTGTGGATAAGGGTGTTGTGGATAACCCCGTTGGAACAATTGGGCAGGATCAAGCCTGTGAATATCAGGGCTGCCCAGCAGCGTCATCGCCAGGCGCAACTCCTGGGCGAGCAAGTCCAGCGACTGCCCGGCGCCCTGCTCGCCCGCGACCGCGACGCCATACAAGGTCGCCCGCCCGAGCAACACCGCATCGGCGCCCAACGCCCGGGCCTTGAGGATATCGGTGCCTCGGCGAATACCCCCGTCGAGCAGGATCGCCAAGCGACCGCGCACCGCTTTAGCGATGGCCGGCAGCACCTCGATGCTGGCAGGCGAACCGTCGAGCTGACGGCCACCATGGTTGGTGACGACGATACCATCGAGCCCCAACTGCGCGGCGCGCTCGGCATCGGCAGGGTGCATCACGCCCTTGAGCAACAGCTTGCCCTGCCAGCGATCACGCAAGCGCTCGAGCGCCTGCCAGTCCAGGTCAGTACTCATCTGTTCGCTGATGAAATGCGCGGCCCCGGCGGCGTTGCGGGCATCCGGCGGCAGATACTGATCAAGGTTGCCCAGGCTCGGCATGCCGTGGGGCCACAGGGCCTGGCGCATCCAGCGCGGATGACAGAGCACGTCGAACTTGTTGCGCCAGGTGAGCTGACGCGGGCGGACGAAACTGCGCTTGTCCCACTCGCGATTACCCAGCAGCACCGCGTCCGAGGTCAGCAGCAGGGTCTGCACCCCCAGAGCCTCGGCGCGCTTGAGCAGGTCTTCCTGAATATGCGCGCCGCGCAGGCAATACAGCTGAAACCATAGGTTGACGTCCGGTACCGCAGCGACGATCTGCTCCATCGAACTGGTCGACACCGTGCTCAGGCAAAACGGCAAGCCCCGCGCCGTGGCGGCCTTGGCCAGGTGCACGTCGGCATCGCGATACAACATGGCGTTGTAACCGGTCGGGCCGATCAGCATCGGCAGGGCCAGCTTCTGCCCCAGCACCGACACCTCAGTGGCGGTGGCAGAAGCGGCCACCAAGGTGCGCGGGACCAGGCCGATATCAGCGAAAGCAGACACATTGCGCGCCAGGGTCAACTCGTCCTCGGCGCCACCGGCCAGGTATTCCCAGGCAAAGCGCGGTACTCGCCGCTGCGCCAGGGCAGCCATTTCGGCAATGCTACGCACGCGCAGGCAGTCTGTTCCGGTGTAATAACGTCGCATCGTTCAGGCAGGCTCGCTGAGGTGGGAAGGAGGAAGGGCTAGCTGTATATACCGCTAAAGCAAGTTGCAGACCAGTCCACGGGCGCAACCTTCTACAGCCCCGCAGGCGCGATAGGTAAGGACCGCCGATCGGCGTTCGCACAGCGCTTACTCGCACTCGATTAGGTCGTATTCAATGGAAATGCCCGTTATCAGCGCATCGGCGAATGAGTTTTGCACTCTCGGCAGTGCATCGCAACGGGATGTTGCAGCTCGCGGCAATAAAGGCTGCTAAGGTTTTCGACCGTCAGGGGAATAATGCGGCACGTAACCTGCTTACCTGTATATACCAGTCAAGATAGCTGTGTCGCACCTGCGCCGTACCCATACTCTCAATACCGAAGCGAGAACTGTCATGAGTCAGCTGCTGAAGAACGGAATGCGTAACGTGCTGGGTGCCTGTGCCCTGGCAATGGCCATCGGCGCAGTGGCCGCCGAGCCGACCGCGGGGATGAAAGTCGAAGCCGGAACCTTCAAGGTCGGTGTCGAACCTTGGCTGGGCTACGGCCAGATTCATGTCGCGGCAGCCCACGACCTGTTCAAGAAAGCCGGTCTGAGCGGCGTTGACGTGGTCAACTTCAGCGAAGACAAAGACATCAACGCCGCCCTCGCCAGCGGCCAGATCGACGGTGCCACCATCGCCACCCACACCGCCATGGGCATGGTCGCTGCCGGCCTGCCGGTGAAGATCGTGCTGCTGCTGGACCAGAGCATCACCGCCGACGCCATCATCGCCGCACCGGAGATCAAATCCATCAAGGACCTCAAAGGCAAGGAAGTCGCCTTCGAGGAAGGCACCACCAGCGACATCCTGCTGCACAGCGCCCTGGCCAAGGCCGGCATGCCCTGGAGCGATATCAAGCCAGTTCCCATGCCCGCTGCCAACGCTGGCAGCGCGCTGATCGCCGGGCGCGTACCGGTGGCCGTCACTTACGAACCCTATTTGAGCGCCGCCAAGCAGCAGAACCCCAAGGTCAACATGCTCTACAGCGGCAAGGATGACCCGGGCGTGATTTCCGACGTGCTGGTGGTCCGTGAAGAAGTGCTGGAACAACGCCCAGGCCAGGTGCTGGCGATGATCAAGGCATGGGACGCGGCGCTGACTAACTACAAGAGCAACACCAAGGCGGACCGCGCGGTGATCGCCAAGGCCGTCGGCGCTTCGACCGAGGAGCTGGAAAGCGCTTTCGACGGCGTGCAGTTCTACTCGCTCGCCGACAACCAGGCACAGCTGACCGGCAGCTTCACCACCGAGACCTTCCCGCACATTCTCAAGTCGGCCTCGGCGGCTGGCCTGGTACCGGTGCCGGTGGAAGCTGCGAAGATCATCGATTCGCGCTTCGTCAAAGCACTCAAATAATCCCTCAAGACACCGGCGGCGCCCTGCCGCCGGTTGCAAGCAACCGATTCAGGAAGCGTCACGTGAATACCAACCATGACCTTGCGGCAGCGACACCTCGGCGGCGCAAGCGCGGCAAGCTGTTCGTCATCGGTCGCCAACCGGAGCGATCCGGTTATCTGAGCATCTCCATCGGCGTATTCGTACTGCTCGCCCTGGCGTGGTGGGCCGCCACCAATCTGGGGCTGGTATCGCCCATCTTTCTGCCCAGCCCGCAAGCGGTGGGCCAGCGCCTGGCCAAACTCGCCGCGGACGGCACCCTGTGGACCGACCTGCAGGTCAGCCTGTACCGCATCGCCATTGCCTTCGCGATTTCGTCGGTGATGTCGATCGTCATCGGCGTGCTGGCTGGCTGCTATGGCTTCTGGAAAGCCTCAATCGAGCCCTTCGTCGATTTCGTTCGGTACATGCCGGTGGTGGCCTTCGTGCCGCTGACCATCCTCTGGAGCGGGACCGGCGATGTACAGAAATTCCTCATCATCTGGATGGGCACTTTCTTCCAGCAGGTACTGATGGTCATGGACTCGGTCAAACGCGTGCCGGGCGACTTCGTCGGTCTGGGCCGCACGCTGGGCATGAGCGACCGTCGCATCCTGATCAAGATCGTCCTGCCCAGCGCCTTCCCCGGCATCTGGGATGCGCTGCGCATCAGTCTCGGCTGGGCGTGGACATGGCTGGTGCTGGCCGAACTGGTAGCCTCCAACTCGGGCCTGGGTTATCGCATCACCGTGTCCCAGCGGTTCTTCCAGACCGACACCATCATTGGTTACATCTTGCTGCTGGGCGTGCTCGGGTTGATCACCGACCAGGCCATGCGCGCGGCTGAAAAAGTCCTGTTCCGCTACAACCGGAGGCGCCCATGAGCACCCTGACCATCCAAGGGCTGACCAAGACCTTCGTCACCGGCAAGCAGCACAAGCAGGTGCTCAAGGGCATCGACCTGACCCTGGCGGACAATGAGTTCGTGTCCATCGTCGGCACCTCGGGCTGTGGCAAAAGCACCCTGCTGTCGATCGCCGCCGGCCTCGAAGACTACGACGACGGCGCGGTGAGCGTCGACGGCCAGGTCATCGACGGTGCCGGCATGGACCGCGGCGTGGTGTTCCAGTCCTACACCTTGCTGCCTTGGCTGACCGCGCGGCAGAACGTCGAGTTCGCCCTCAAGGCGGCTGGCCGCAGCGCCAGCGAATGCCGCGAAATCGCCGACGAACACCTGGCCCTGGTCAACCTGAGCGCGGCCGCCGATGCCTTCCCCAATGAGTTGTCGGGCGGCATGAAGCAGCGCGTGGCCATCGCCCGGGCATTGTCCTATCGCCCCAAGATCCTCTTGATGGACGAACCCTTCGGCGCCCTCGATGCCATGACCCGACGGCAGATGCAGGAACTGCTCACGCAGGTGTGGGAAACCCACCGCCTGACCGTGATGTTCGTGACCCACGATGTCGAGGAGGCCGTATTTTTGTCGGACCGCATCGTGGTCATGGGCATTGGCACCATCAAGACCACCTTCGAGGTACCACTGCCGCGCCCCCGCCATGAAGAGCTGGCCAGCAGCGCGGACTTCATCGATCTGCAACGCCAGGTCCTGCGTTCGATTCGTGGCCAAGAGCCCGTACGCGCCTGACCCATTCGCTTAGAGAGGTTCATCATGCAACAGCCATCGTTCCACGACCTCAGCCAGGCCAGCGCCCTGCCCGTCGAATTGTTCAAGCGTACCGAGGCCGATCTGTCGTTCTTCGTCGAGAAGGTCAAGCCGATCATCGAGGCCGTGCGCACCGAGGGTGACGCGGCGCTGAAGCGCTTTGCCCGGGACTTCGACAAGGTCAGCGCCGAAGACATGTCGGTGCGTGCCGAGGAGAGCGAGTTCGAAGCCGCCTTCGCGCGCATGGACCCGGCCGTGATCGAATCGATTAAATACGCCGCAGAAAATATCTTCGCCTTCCACGAAGCGCAAAAGCCCGAGGAGATGTGGCTCAAGGAAATGCGCCCCGGTGCCTTCGCCGGCGACCGCCATGTACCGATCGACTCGGTGGCCTGCTACGTGCCGCGCGGCAAGGGCTCGTTCCCCAGCGTGCTGCTGATGACCACCATTCCAGCGGTCGTCGCTGGCGTGCCGCGCCCGGTGGTGATTACCCCGCCCGGCCCGGATGGCAAGGTCGACGACGCGACCCTGGTGGCCGCGCGCCTGGTGGGCATCAAGGAAGTTTACAAATGCGGCGGCGCCCAAGGCGTGGCGGCGGTGGCCTACGGCACCGAGAGCGTGCCCAAGTGCCTGAAGATCGTCGGCCCGGGCAGCCCCTGGGTGGTGGCCGCCAAGCGCCAGCTGTCCAACCTGATCGATCCGGGCGTACCGGCCGGCCCCAGCGAGAGCCTGATTCTCGCCGACGCCACCGCCAACGGTGAGCTGGCGGCGCTGGACCTGCTGATCGAATCGGAACACGGCCCGGACTCCTCTGCGTACCTGGTGACCAACAGCCGCGCCGTGGCCGAAGCCGCCATCGCCGCCTTGCCCAAGCTGTGGGCGCAGATCGACCCCAAGCGCGCCGAGTTTTCCCAGGCGGTGCTGTGCGGCGATCACGGCGGCATCGTGTTGACCAAGGACTTCGACACCGCCGTGGAATTCGTCAACGAATACGCGCCGGAGCACCTGGAGATCCTCGCCGAAGAACCGATGGCGGTAATGACCCGTATACGTAATGCCGGGGAGATTCTACTGGGCAACTTCACCCCGGTGACCCTGGGCAACTTTGTGCTTGGGCCGAATGCGGTGCTGCCGACCAACGCGGCGGCCAAGACCAACGGGCCGCTGTCGGTATTCGATTACATGAAGCGGATCTCGGTGGGTTACGTGACCCGCGCTGGTTATCCACAGCTGGCGGAAAAGGCCCACGGCTTTGCGGTGTACGAAGGCTTCAGTGCCCACGCGCTGGCGGTGTCGCCATTGCGGATGAAGATCATCGACGGGGAGTGATGCGACGCTTGTAGCGAGGGGGCTTGCCCCCGATCCGCAGTGCTTGAGACACGAAGATGTCGCGGGTGAAGTTTATCGGGGGCAAGCCCCCTCGCTACAGGGCGATACGCTCCTGCAGCCAATCGGAGACCAGAACAATGCAAGCCATCCGCTTTTACGGCAAAGGTGATCTGCGCCTGGAGGAGATTCCCGCGCCAGCCCCGCCCGAGGCCGGTTGGGTCACGCTGAAGGTGCGCGCCGCAGGCATCTGCGGCTCCGATCTGCACAACTTCCGCACGGGCCAGTGGATCTCGCAACTGCCTGTTACCCCCGGCCATGAATTCTGTGGCGAAATCACTGCCCTCGGCGCCGACGTCAAAGGCTTCGTCGTAGGTGAGCGTGTGGTGGTGGACTCACGCGCCAACTGCGGCGAGTGCGACTACTGCCAGCGCGCCCAAGGCAACCTGTGCCGGCACATGGGCTTCGTCGGTGAGGTCTGCGATGGCGGCTTCGCCGAGCAAAGCAACCAGCCGGTGCACCGCCTGCTGAAAGTCCCCGCCGGGATTTCCGACGCCGTCGCGGCCCTGTCCGAGCCCCTGGGCGTCGCCTTGCGCGTCATCGCCCGCCTGGAGGCCGAACCCGGGGCACCGGTATTGATCGCCGGCGGCGGCCCGATCGGTGGCCTCGCGGCATTGTTGCTGCGTGAACTGGACCAGCGCCCGGTGCTGCTGGTGGAACGCAATCACCAGCGCGCCGCGCTGCTGCAAGCGGTGGCCGGGGTCATCCCGGCGGCCCTCGACGCCGGGTTGATTCTCGAAGCCTGCGGCGGGCACGAACCGCGCTACTGCATCGAAGCCACAGGTTCAGGCATTGTCCTCAACCAGCTGGTGCACAGCGTCGCATCCGGTGGCCGTATCGCCATGGTCGGTTTGTTTCACGGCGACACCGTGGTCAACACCAATGCCCTGGTGGAGCGAGAGATCGATCTGGTGGGCTGCAGCGTGTTCCGCGACGAACAGCGCCAGGCGGTCGCCTTGTTGCCACGCCTGGCCGCCAAACTCGAACAACTGATCACCCCGCCCATCGGCCTGGCCCAAGTGATGGCAGCCTACGACCAACTGGCCGGCGGCGACAGCGATAAACTCAAGACCATCATTACCCCATGAGGACGGCTGCCATGAACCCGCTACTGGCGCGTTTCTCCCTTGAGGGCCAGGTTGCACTGATCACCGGCGCCTCCCGCGGCATCGGTCTGGCCTTGGCCAAGGGCCTGGCTGAAGCGGGTGCCAAAGTCGTGCTCGCCGCTCGGGACCCGACCACGCTGGCCAGCGCTCAGGCGGACATCCAGCGCAACGGCGGGCGCTGCTCGACGCTGGTGCTCGATGTCAGCGACTCGACCTCGCGCGAACGCGCCTTCGCCGAGCTGCTGACCCGTGAAGGGCGCCTCGACATACTCGTTAACAACGCTGGCGTCGAACAGGTGCAAGCGTCGCTGGAGCTGGAAGAAGCGACCTGGGACCTGATCGTCGACACCAACCTCAAGGGCGCGTTTTTCTGCGCTCAAGCCGCAGCCCGGCTGATGCAAGCCACTGGCGGCGGCAGCATCCTCAACCTCTGCTCGCTGACCAGCGAAGTCGGCGTGCCAGGCGCCATCCCCTACGGCGCATCCAAGTCGGGCCTGCTGGGCATGACCCGGGCCCTGGCCACCGAATGGGCGCCGCTGGGTATCCGTGTCAACGGCATCGGCCCGGGTTATTTCCGCACCGAGCTGACTGAGGTGTTCTACCAGAACGACGACTGGCGCGAGCGCATGCAGGCAAAAATCCCGTTGGCCCGCTTCGGCAATCTCGAAGACCTGACCGGCACGGCGATCTTTTTCTGTTCGCCCGCCGCCAGCTACATCACCGGCCAGGTGCTCTACGTCGACGGCGGCTATCTCGCCAGCATCTGACGCTTTATCCACAAGGACTTTTTCATGACTGTCGCCCTGCTCCCCCTCGCTGCCCAGGCCCGCACCCTTGCCCGCCAGGACGATTGGCAAGGCGCCCGTGCCTGCCTGCTGCAACTGGCCAGCGAAGTGATAGGCGTCGCCGCCACTGACCTGACCATCAACCGCGACCAATACAGCCTCAATTCGCTCAACGGCCGCGTGACCCTGGCCGATGGGCGCCAGCTGTTCTTCAAGTACCACAACGAAGAAGGCGAAGACAAAACCATCGAGGAGTACTACAACGCCGAACTGCTGCGCGACGCCGGTTACCGCGTCGACGTGCCGGTATACGCCTGTGGCGAGCCGGGGCGGCAGATACTGTTCTACAACCTGCGCAGCGATCTGCGCTTGGCCGACGCCTGTAGGGATATCGAAGAGCGTAAAGCCTGGGACGAGATCGGGCCCTTGGTGCAAGCGCAGCGCGAATACGACGAGGAAGGCCTGGCCGGTGCCCTGCGCACCCTGTCGCCAGGGGACCTGGCAGCCGTGTGCAAAGAGCCCGTGCATCAGTTGTTCCACCACCGTCTGGTAGGTGCCCATGCCGAGCCTGGATTCGGCGGCCGCGTGGAACGCTTCTACGTGGGCAAGACCTTCGCCTTCCCCGGCATCGATATCCCGTGGGAGGTGCTCAAGGATCTGCGCTGGAAGATCAACGGCGTACATTACCGCCACTCCCTGGCGCAGTTGTTCCACGCCAGCGGCCAGCGCCTGAACCCCGAGCGCCTTGCCGACCATGGCGTGGTGACCGCCCATGGCGATGCTCATAACGCTAACGTTTGGTACGAAACCCCTACGGGCAGCGCACCGCGCCTGGTGAGTTTCGACCCCGCCTTTGCCGGCCGACAGATCCCTGCGCTGCTGGCCGAGATCAAGGCGACGTTCCACAACATCTTTGCCCACCCGCTCTGGCTGTATGAGCCGGGGCGCGTGGCAGACGAGTATCAGGTCAAGGTCCATGTGGAAGGCGATGTGTTCCACGTGGAACACGACTGGCAGTTGACGCCGCTGCGCCGCGAATTTCTCGACAGCAAACGCGACCTCTACTGGCGTCCCTTGCTTGCCACATTGCGGGAGCGGGACTGGCTGCCTGAAGACTGGGAGCACGTGGTGCGCCTGGCAATCTTCTGTTGTCCGACGCTGGTGCTGGACTTGCGTGAAGGTGGCGGCAGCGGCCATACCGCCCACAGTTCGGCATTGGGCCTGGCGCTGGCGGTGATGTGCGGCAGTGCACCGGAGCAGGGCGAGGACGTGATGACGCAGTGGCTGGGCGCGCTCTAGCCCCTGACGCTGGAGGGCGGCGGACGGCCCCTCCTCCAGCGGTTACACTTGTGCACCTCTCCCATAGCGGTGTCGACTCCCTTGATCATTCGCCCCCAAAACCTCTCCACCCTGACCTTGCTGTTCGGCCTCAAGGGCTCCATTGTCCCGGCCATCTGGCGCAAAGTGCTATTCACCGTGCTGATCAGCTCGGCAGTGGTCGCCATCCACGGCACGCTGTTCCACTTCAAGGTCATCCTCACCGCCACACCTTTTACCCTCTGGGGCCTGACACTGGCGATCTTCCTCGGCTTTCGTAACACCGTGGCTTATCAGCGCTTCTGGGAAGCCCGCACGCTCTGGGGTGAATTGACCATCGTCAGCCGCAACCTCACGCGCCAGAGCCTCAGTCTGCTGCCGGAGCTGGGCGCAGAACAGCGTCGATACCTGGGCCAGGGCTTGATCATGTTCAGCCACGCGTTGAAGAACCATCTGCGCGGCGACCCGCAGCACGAACCAGCCCGGCAATGGCTAGGTCACACCACGCCGAAACAGAACCTGCCGAACGCGGTATTGGGTGAGCTCGGCAAGGGCTATATGAATGCCGTGCGCGATACCCAAGCGGGCACGGCAGCGCAGCTCAATATCGATCAGCAATTGACGCGTCTGTCGTATGTGCTGGGCGGCTGCGAACGCATCAAGGGCACGCCGATCCCTTACCCCTACATCCTCATGCTGCACCGGGTGGTGCATGTGTACTGCTTCCTGTTGCCGTTCTGCCTGGTCGACGCCATCGGTTGGTTCACGCCGTTCGCGGTGTGCGTGCTGGCCTATACGTTTTTCGGGCTGGATGCGCTGGGGGATCAGATCGCCGATCCGTTCGACAAGCAACCCAACGATCTGCCGCTGGATGCCATGTGCCGGAATGTGGAGATTGCGGTGCTGGAGTTGCTGGATGAAGAGGCGCCGCAGCCGCTGCAGGCGAAGGATGGGGTGTTGCTGTAAGTCGGAGGGAGGGATCGGGGGCAAGCCCCCTCGCTACAGGAGGGGGCTAGGGCGCTTGTCAGACTTCTTTCACCACCACATCGGCAATCCGCAGGCTGAGCGCCGCGCCGGTGAGGGTCGGGTTCACGCACGATGCCGATGGCATCACGCTGGTCCCGGCGATGAACAGGTTCGGATGGTCGTGGGTGCGGCAGTCGCGGTCGACCACCGAGTCCTTCGGATCGTCGCCCATGATGGTGGTGCCCATGATGTGCTGGCGGTTCTGGAAACCCACGTCAGTGCTGAGGATGTCGGCATCGAGCAGCTTGGCGAATTGCTGGAAGTCTTCGAGGGCCTTGGCCTTGCCGGCGTGCCAGTAGTCCGGGACGCTGTAGTAGATCTCCGGCACCGGCAGGCCGATGGCGTCGAACTTGGTCTTGCTCGGGGTCACGCGGTTTTCCGGCAGCGGCAGGGTTTCGAAGTCCACCGCCCAGTTCAGCGAGCGCGCCGATTGCAGGCGGATGCCCTCATCGAGCTTGGAGCCCAGCACGCCCTTGGCGATCAGCCCGGAGGTGATCTGCGAAGTCGGCACGGTGTTGCGCACCTTGATCTTGTAGCTGGGGTAGTCCTTGCGGAACTCGCCGTCGCGGCTGTTGAGGTACACCAGCAGCTGGGTCGGGCCTTCGCCGGGCCACATGTCTTCCTTGGTCATGACGTTCATGCTGATGCCAGTGTGGTCCATCAGGTTGCGCCCGACCTGGTCGGAAGAGTTGGCGATGCCGTTGGGGTACTTGTCGGAGGTCGACATCAGCAGCAGCTTCGGCGATTCGATGCCGTAGGCCGCCAACACGAAGGTCTTGGCTGTGAGTTTGTGCTGGGACTTGTCCGGGCGCATGTACCAGATCGCGGTGATCTTGCCGTCGTCGCCGGCCTCGATCTTGTACACCACCGAGTTGTCCAGCACCTTGGCGCCATGGCGCTCGGCCTCGTCGATGTGCATCGAGCCATCGTACTTGGCGGCGATCGGGCACACCGGGTTGCAGTTGTTGTTGCCCGCGCATGGCGGGCGCTTGCCGTAGGGGCGCGTGGCGCGGCCGTTGGGCTCGAGGATCGGATTGTAGCCGCCCTTTGAGAGCATTTCCGAGAGACGCTTGAACATGTAGCTCGGCTTCAGGCCTTCCATCGGGTACGGGATCGAACGCGGTGGCCAGGCCTTGCCGCCCTGCCCGCTTTCGTCCTGGCCATCGACGCCCGACACGCCCAGTTCGGTTTCGGCGCGGGCATAGAACGGCTCGAGCTCGTCATAGCTGATCGGCCAATCGCGGCCGCGGCCGTACAGGGACTTGAGACGGAAGTCGTTGGGCAGCATGCGCCACAGCGATGAGCCGAAATGCCAGGTGGTGCCGCCGACTACGCGCAGGTAGGAGGTGTTGTATTTGACCGGGCCGACCTGCTGCAGGTAATCGCCGTAAGTCGACGGCGCGTGGGGCAGGCTCGGGTAAGGCGAGCCGGCACCTTGCAGCTTGGCGTTGGCCAGCGACAGCTTGACCGGCGCGTTGCGGAAAGTTTCGACGATGTCACGACGATTCACCCGCGGCCCGGCTTCGAGGACGATCACCGACTTGTTGGCCTTGGCCAGCTCGGTGGCGATCAGCCCGCCCATGACGCCAGAACCGATGATCACGACATCGGCATCGAATTCAGCGCTGCTCATACACGGGTGTCCTGCTTGATGACGGGTTTGGGGCCCCAGGTCGCGGGGCCTCCACCGTAGGTAGGGATAATCAGAATGCCGTGGGTCGGCTGGTACATCATGGCCTGGGAGTAGGCGATCAATTCGGCGTCCACGGGCTCGCCGACGATGCCCAGGTACCAGGCCGAAATGATGCTGGTGGCGGTGGCCTTGAGCGAAGCATCGCTGGCTTGCGCCAGGTACTCATCGACGTGCTTGTAGCCTTGGGCGGCGATCAACTGCTGCAGGGCGACGACGTTGGTCGAGAAGTTCGGCGCGCGCTTATCCAGCGCCTGGTAGTAACGCGCCGCCAGCACCGAGTTGACCGGGCGGCTGACAAGGAACGACGACAACGCGACGAAATCGGCATCGCTGGCGGCCGCGGCCATCACCGATTGCCACGGTAAGGCCGCGCCCACCAGGGTCGCGAGGCCGAGGGTCACCGAGCCGCGCAGCAGGTTGCGGCGTGACAGCCCGCGCGGGGCGTCGTCTTGAATCAGGCTTTGCGTGTGGTTCATTGAAGTATCCATTGCTCAGGCCACCTTGCGCTGGCGGCGCACGATCAACCACAACCCCAGGGCGATCAGCAGGCACACGACCACGATGGCCGGGATGGTGAACTGTGCCAGCAATACCAACGGTACTTTGGGGCCGCCGGCACGGGTCTGCGCGACGTCGTCGGCGGTGACTTTTTCAGCGCCATTGCCGAACTGGCTCAGCACATAGTTGCTCACGTCGGCGATCTGCTGGTCGTTGAGGCGATCAGTGAACAGCGCGTCGGGGCCGAAAGCCGGCATGTCGATGGCCACGCCATCCACCTCGCGATGCACACCGAAAACGATCGCCGCCACCAGATTGTCGGCACGGGCAGTCGCGGTGTTGTGGAACAGCGACGGGTATTCGCTGTTGCCCTGGCCGTTAGGCTGATGGCAGTTGGCGCAGGTGCCGCTGAAGATGTGGAAGCCCGGATCTTCAGGTTTGCTGCCGCGCATCGTCAGCTCATTGGTTGACGCCTGGCCAAAGTCATGGCGCGCTTTGGTCTCGCCGGTGCTGACCGGTTTGGTCTGCAACAGGTAAGCGGCAATGGCTTTGAGATCGGCATCGTCCAGATGCTGCAGGCTGTTTTCCACGGCCTCGGCCATCGGCCCCGCGGCCTGGGCCTTGCCCTGGACGTGGCCGGTGCGCAGGTACGCTACGAGGTCGTCGGTGGACCAGGCACCAATGCCGCTGACTTTGTCGGAGGTGATATTCGGTGCATACCAGCTGCCAATGGCGCCACCCGACAGTGCCTGGCCGTTATCAGGGCCCATGAGAAAGTTGCGCGGGGTATGGCAGGTATCGCAGTGAGCCAGGGCATTGACCAGATAGTCGCCGCGGTTGACCTCGGCCGACTTGCTCGCGTCCGGCTTGAAGCGCTCGGCGCTGTGGAACAAGGCATTCCAGCCAATCATCGACGCCCGGACGCTGAATGGAAACGGCAGGTCGGTCTTCTTGCTCGGCGTATCCACCGGCTGCACTTCGTGCATGAAGTAGTCGTACAGCGCAGCGATGTCGCTATCGGTCATCTTCGCGTAGGAGGTGTACGGCATGGCCGGGTACAGATGGCTGCCATCGGCCGCCACGCCATCGCGCACCGCGCGGGCGAAGTCTTCTTGGCTGTAGCCACCAATACCAGCGGTTTTCGAGGGCGTGATGTTGGTCGAGTAGATCACCCCCATCGGCGAGCTGAGCGCATAGCCACCCGCGAAAGGCTTGCCGCCCGGCGCGGTGTGGCACGCCACGCAGTCAGACGCTACGGCCAGGCGTTTGCCCGGGGACGCGTCCGCGCCCAGCGGCTCGGCTTGAGCGGCGCCCGCAGCGCACAGCATCAGGGTCAGAAAAGCGGCGACGGCACGCACGGTGCCCCTGCCCTTGAGAACATTCCTCGACACGAGTTCGATCGTTGGCGACTGCATTCAGTACTCATCACAGGTTTGGATACCGCGCGACATCAGGGGCTCGCTCGAACGGCGAATTGCACCAGTACGATGTCATACAAGACAAAAATAATATTTCACACTCTTACATTTAGCAACAAGTTAACGGCAAAACGCCACTAATCTTTTTTGACGAAATGGCTCTAGCCAGGGGCTTTGCAGATTTGTGCCCGGAGAGCACGAAGGTGCAATTCACTCTAATGGTTATTTTTTGTACAGATCGAGCCCGTCAAGGCCAGCGCAATGCGAGGGACGACCGGACATGCCGCCGAACGCCCACAAACACCCAAGCTAGAGCGCTTTAAACCCGACTTTCGAAAAAATAGCCCTTCAGCTGACAAAAAACCGGCCGATAGAAGTACGACAACCCATTCTGTGTTCGCAGGATCGCTACCTCACCCACTTCTTCAGGACGAAACGATGCGCTGGCTAAACGATGCAAAACTCTCGACCAAGCTGATTCTGGGCTTCGCCCTCTGTGCGCTGATTACTCTGGTGGTCGGGCTATTGGGCAGCCGCGGCATCGCTCAGTTGTCCGAGAGCCTGAAATCGGTGTTCAGCAACAACCTGGTGTCCGTCGCGGGCACCGGGCAGACCAAGATCAAAGCCGTCGGCCAGAGTCGGGACTTGTATCGGTTGTACCTGGCCAGCGCCGCCAATGCCCCGCAGAGCGTCAAGGACGAGTTTCTCGCCTCGCTGGAAGCCAACCGCCAGGCCAGCGAAAAAGCCTACGCGCAGTACCGCAAAACGCCCTTGGCGGATGACGAACGCGCCGCTGGCGACAAGATGGACCGCGACTGGCCGGCCTATCAGGCGATGATCCAGCAGTACCTGGCGTTGCTGAAGGCAGGTGATGTGGACAATGCTCGCGTCCTGCTGCTGGGCGACTTGCAGAAGTCCTACCGGGTGGTGATGGACGAGATGACCATCATGTCCGACTCCAACGACCGCCAGGTCAAGGAAGGTGCGGATCTGGCCCAGCAGCAGGAGTCCTCGGCCAAGATGGTGCTCTATTCTGGCATCGTCCTGGCCTTTATCGCGGCGCTGCTGCTGGGGTTGCTCATCAGCCGCCTGATCAGCCGCCCGATCGCCACGGCCGTGGTCAGCGCGCAGCGCATTGCCAGCGGTGATCTGACCCAGAGCATCGTCAGCACCGGCAAGGACGAAGCTGGCCAGCTGTTGAGCGCCCTCAACGATATGCAAAACAGCCTCAAGAGCACCATCCAGCAGATCGCCAGCGCCTCGGACCAGCTGGCGGGCGCCGCCGAAGAACTCAACACCGTGACCGACAATTCCAGCCGCGGCCTGGTACGCCAGAACGACGAGATCCAGCAAGCCGCCACGGCGGTCACCGAAATGACCTCGGCGGTGGAAGAAGTCGCGCACAACGCCGTGTCCACCTCCGAAGCGTCCAAGGCCACCAGCCAGCAAGCCAGCGATGGCCGTGACAAGGCCCGCCACGCCGTGACCGCCATTAACGGTGCGACCACTGAAATCACCACGTCCACCAGCATGGTCCAGGACCTCGCCGGCCAGGTGCGGGATATCGGCAAGGTGCTGGACGTGATCCGCGGGATCGCCGAGCAGACCAACCTGCTGGCCCTCAACGCCGCCATCGAAGCCGCCCGCGCCGGCGAGCAGGGCCGCGGCTTTGCCGTGGTGGCGGATGAAGTTCGCGCCCTCGCCGCCCGCACTCAGGCCTCGACGGGGGAGATCGAAGGCATGATTTCGACGGTACAGCAAAGCGCCGATCAGGCCGTGGGCGCCATGCACAAGAGCCAGACACTGGTAACCGACACCCAGGCGCTGGCCCGGCAGACCGGCGAAGCGCTGGAGCTGATCGCCGACGGCATCGCCCAGATCAACGACCGCAATCTGGTGATCGCCACCGCCTCGGAAGAACAGGCCCACGTCGCCCGCGAGGTCGACCGTAACCTGCTCAACATTCAGGACCTCTCGACCCAGTCCGCGGCGGGTGCCCATCAGAGCAAGGCGGCCGCGCAGGAGCTGTCGAGCCTGGCGGTGTCGTTCAACGCCTTGGTGGGCCGCTTCCGCATTTGACGCAGCTGCGATAGCGCCCTCTCGATCGCCTTCGCGGGCAAGCCCTGCTCCCACAGTGAGTCATACGCTTGTGGGAGCAAGGCTTGCCCGCGAAGAGGCCCGCAAGCCCACCGCATCAATCGGCCGGAACGGCTGACCCGCTTGACGCTGCAGACGTTCCCGTGAAAGCTGCAGTGGTAGCCCATCCAGAGGACCGCCCATGAAGATCATCAACGCTACCTTGCGCAAAACTCCCGGGCTGCACACCGTCAGTTGCGACGGCGAGCGTATCGGCGCCATCACCGCGCAAGCCGGCAGCGTCGTCGCCGCCCCTGGCGATATCGACGCCCGCGGCCAATTGCTCATCGCGCCCATGGTCGAACCGCACATCCACCTGGACGCGACCCTGACCGCTGGCGAACCCGAGTGGAACATGAGCGGCACCCTGTTCGAGGGCATCGAACGCTGGGCGCAGCGCAAGGAGACCATCACCCACGAGGACACCAAGCAGCGCGCCCACACCACCATTCGCATGCTCGCCGAGCATGGCATTCAGCACGTACGTACCCACGTCGACGTCACCGATCCGACCCTGGGCGCGCTCAAGGCCATGGTCGAAGTGCGCGAGGAAGCCCGGCATCTGATCGATCTGCAGATCGTCGCCTTCCCGCAGGAAGGGATCGAATCCTACGCCGGCGGCCGCGAACTGATGGAGCGGGCGATCGAGCTGGGCGCCGATGTGGTGGGCGGCATTCCGCATTTCGAGAACACCCGCGAGCAAGGCGTCAGCTCGATCAAGTTCCTCATGGACCTGGCCGAGCGCACCGGCTGCCTGGTGGACGTGCACTGCGACGAGACCGACGACCCGCATTCGCGCTTTCTCGAGGTGCTGGCCGAGGAGGCGCGAGTGCGCGGCATGGGCAGCCGGGTCACGGCGAGCCATACCACGGCCATGGGCTCGTACGACAACGCCTATTGCTCCAAGCTGTTCCGCCTGCTCAAGCGCTCGGGGATCAACTTCGTCTCGTGCCCGACCGAAAGCATTCACTTGCAGGGGCGCTTCGATACCTTCCCGAAACGCCGTGGCGTCACGCGAGTGGCCGAGCTCGACCGCGCCGGGATGAACGTGTGCTTTGGTCAGGATTCGATCAAGGACCCATGGTACCCGCTGGGCAACGGCAACATCCTGCGAGTGCTGGATGCCGGTTTGCACATCTGTCACATGATGGGCTTCGAGGACCTGGCGCGCAGCCTGGATCTGGTCACCGACAACAGCGCCCGCACCATGAACCTGGGCGAGCGCTACGGCATCGCCGTCGGCCGCCCGGCCAATCTGGTGGTGCTGGATGCCGAGAGCGACTATGAAGCGGTGCGGCGGCAGGCCAAGGCGCGGGTGTCGATCCGCGCGGGCAAGGTGCTGATGACGCGGGTGCCGGAGCAGGTCAGCTTTGCTGGGGATTGATGCCCTGATCTTTGCGCCAGCGGCACCGGCCCCTTCGCGGGCAAGCCTTGCTCCCACAGCTGTATGGCGCTGGAACTGTGCAGACTGTGGGAGCGAGGCTTGCCCGCGAAGAGGCCGGCGGCGGCAACGTCTATCTCGCTGACGCGATCAAGTCAGCAAATCCCTGCTGCCAGCGCGCCTGGACTTCTCGAACAAGGTCTTGGCCGCGGGGCTCCTGATGCCGGATTCGCTACACGCGGCAAGTATCACAAAATGTTTAAGGACCCGTGAGGACTCCAGGAAAGCCTTCTCGCTAGGCTTCATCCAGCGCACACCAAAAGCCCGCGCAACCTCCCATGACACAAGGCCGTCCAGACCATGCTGCTACTTATTCTTGCCTACCTCGGGGGCGTGCTGACGATTGTCAGCCCCTGCATCCTGCCCGTGTTGCCCTTCGTCTTCGCCCGCACCGGCCAGCCATTCGTGCGCAGTGGCCTGCCCTTGCTCCTGGGCATGGCGGTGACCTTCGCGTTGGTGGCCTCGCTGGCGGCCGTGGGTGGCGCCTGGGTGGTGCAGCTCAACCAATATGGCCGCTGGCTCGCCTTGGTGTTCGTCGCCTTGTTCGGCTTGACGCTGTTGCTGCCGCGCCTGGCGGATCGGCTGACACGGCCACTGGTGGCGGCAGGCAGTCGACTGTCGGAAGCGGCCGGCAACGACAGCCGCCCGCGCCCGGGTGCGTCCTTTCTGATCGGCGTGGCCACCGGGTTGCTCTGGGCGCCCTGCGCAGGCCCGATCCTCGGGCTGGTGCTGACCGGCGCCGCGCTGCAGGGCGCAAGTATCGGCAGCACGTTGTTGCTACTGGCCTATGCGGCAGGGGCCGCGACCTCGCTGGCCATCGCGCTGCTGCTGGGTGGCAAGGTCTTCGCGGCCATGAAGCGCTCCATCGGCGCTGGCGAATGGGTACGTAAAGTGCTGGGCGCGGCCATGCTGCTCGGCGTGTTGGCCATCGCTACCGGGCTCGACACCGGTATCCTCGCGCAAGTGTCTACCGCCTCCACCGGCGGCCTGGAACAGAGCTTGGTGGATCGGGTGATGGGCAACAAGGCCGAGAAAGTCGGCGACACCGACATCAGCAAATTGCCCATCGAAGGCGACTTGCCACGTCTCGACGGCGCCGTGCAGTGGCTCAACTCGCCACCGCTGAGCGCCGAGAGCCTGCGCGGCAAGGTGGTGCTGATCGACTTCTGGACCTACTCCTGCATCAACTGCCTGCGCACCCTGCCCTACATCACCGCCTGGGCGGACAAATACCGCGATCAGGGCCTGGTGGTGATCGGCGTGCATTCACCGGAATTCGCCTTCGAGCAGGACGTGGGCAACGTTACCAAGGCCATGAAGAAGCTCGGCGTCAACTACCCGGTGGCCATCGATAACGACTTCAAGATCTGGCGCGCCTTCGACAATCAATACTGGCCGGCGCACTACTTCGTCGACGCCCAGGGCCATGTGCGCTATCACCACTTTGGCGAAGGCAACTATGCCGAGTCGGAAAAAGTCATTCAGCAACTGCTGCGCGAGGCCGGGCACAAGAACGTCAGCAGCGACCTGATCACCGCCAGGGCCAGCGGCGTGCAGCAAGGTTCCGATGGCCAGGACATGCAATCGCCGGAAACCTACGTGGGCTATCGCCGCTCGGAGAATTTCGCCTCGACGCCCGATATCGCGGCCGACAAGAACGCCACCTATCAGCTGCCCGCGCAGCCGACTCTCAACCAATGGGGCGTCGAAGGGCGATGGATGCTCGGCTCCGAGCAAGCCACCCTGGCGACCGCAGGCGGCAAGATCGGCTATCGCTTCCACGCCCGCGACCTGCACCTGGTGCTGGGCCCGGGTCAGGACGGCAAGCCGGTGCGCTTCAAGGTGATGATCGATGGCAAAGCGCCAGGCGACGCCCACGGTACCGATGTCGCGCCCGATGGCACCGGCACCGTCACCGAGCAGCGCCTCTATCAACTGGTACGTCAGCCGAGTGATGTGAGTGATCACACCTTCACCATCGAGTTTCTCGATCCGGGTGTGAATGCCTACGCGTTTACCTTTGGTTGATCGACGCGATCTGGACCGCTACTCCTGTGGCGAGGGGACTTGCTCCCGATACGGGGTGTCAGATTGACATGTGTGTCTGCCACCCCGTATCGGGAGCAAGCCCCCTCGCCGCAGGGTTGTCCCAGGTGAGCCAGGCGCCCACGCCTTGTCCTCGATCTCTGAAGCGCCTCAGGCGTTGACTTCCATCTCGCTCAGCACATCCAGCACGTGCTGGGTGCTTTGCTCTACTGCCCCGGCGCGATGGGCGATGCCCAGTTCGCGCCACAGCGCCGGGCGCAGCGGGCACATGACCAGGCGCGGGTCCGGCTGCGGGGAATGGGCCTCGAACGGCAGCAAGGTGGCGCCGTAGCCCGCCGCCACCAGGCTCTTGATCGCATCGTTGTAGTTGAGCTGGATCCGCGCCTGGGGCTGCAGGCCGGCGCTGGCGAACCACTCCCCCGTGACCCGGGACAACTGCGTGGTCACATCGTTGAGGATCAGCGCTCGGCTGGCCAGCCAGCTCGGCGTGACGCGGGCGGGAACATCCCAGCTGGCAGGCAGAAAGGCCAGGATCGGATCGCGGCGCCACGGCTGCAGTTCAAGCCCGCCCACCGCCGCCTGCGGCAGCGCCACCAGGCCGATGTCGAGGCTGCCATCGACCAGCCGTGCGAGGGATTGCCGGGACGTCAGCACCGCCACCTGCACATCGATGCCCGGATGGCGCTTGCCCAGCACATCCAGCACCTGGGGCAGCAGATAGGCCAGCGCCCCGGTCGAGGCACCGAGGCGCACGCGGCCGGCCAGGCCCTGGACCTGACGCTGCACGTCGTCCAGCGCCTGGGAGGCATCCTCCAGCAACCGCCGCGCCCGCTCGATCAGGGTTTCGCCGATCGCCGTGGGATGCACCTGCCCGCGTTTACGCGACAGCAAGGGCGCGCCGATGCGCGCTTCGAGGTCGGCGATATGCAGGCTGACGGTGGGTGGCGCGAGGTTCAAGGCACGGGCGGCCTTGGCGAACGAGCCGAGTTCGGCGATCACCACCAGGGTGCGCAGGCGATCCAGACTGATTTCACGCATAGGCAGGCTTATCCGGGGCAATAACGTTCAGGAAACATGCACCTGATCGTCACTATATTCAAATTTTCTTTATCTCAAGCTTGTTCGATGATGACATCTCACCCAGCCTCCTCGCGAGACAGCGTCATGACCCAGCCCATTGTTTTCATCGACGGCGACCAAGGCACCACCGGTCTGCAGATCCATGCCCGCCTGCGCGGGCGCAGCGATATCCAGCTGCTGACCTTGCCCGCCGCCGAGCGCAAGGACCCGCAGCGCCGCGCCGAGGCGATCAACAGCGCCGACGTGGCCATCCTCTGCCTGCCCGACGACGCGGCCCGTGAAGCAGTCGCCTCGGTGGTCAGCCCGACGGTGCAGGTCATCGATGCCAGCTCCGCGCACCGCACCGCGGCCGGCTGGGTCTACGGTTTCCCGGAAATGGACGAACGCCAGGCCGAGCTGATCGCCCAGGCCAAGCGCGTCAGCAACCCCGGCTGCTATCCCACCGGTGCCATCGCCCTGCTGCGGCCGTTGATCAGCGCCGGGCTGGTGCCGGCCGACTACCCGATCACCATCAACGCCGTGTCCGGCTACTCGGGCAGCGGCCGCGCCGGCATCGAGCAGTACGAGACAGCGGGCGCGGCACCCGGCCCGGCGCTGCGCGTCTATGGCCTGCAACTGGCGCACAAGCACGTCCCCGAGATGCAGCGCCACGCCGGACTGGCGTTCGCGCCTGTGTTCGTGCCGGCCTATGCCGCCTACGCTCAGGGCATCGTGCTGACCATCGCCTTGCAGACGCGCCTGCTGCCCACTGGCGTGCAGGCCAAGCAACTGCACCAGCGGCTGAGCGAGTTCTATCAGGGCTCGCGCTATGTGCAGGTGGCGCCGCTGGAACAGGCCAGCGCCACGGCGCAGCTGGACCCGCAGGCCTTGAACGGCAGCAACGACCTGCGCCTGGCGGTATTCAGCAATGACGCACAGGGGCAGGTGCTGCTGACGGCGGTGTTCGACAACCTCGGCAAGGGCGCGTCAGGGGCGGCGGTGCAGAGTCTGGAGTTGATGTTGCAAGGCTGAATGGGCGGGGTGTCGCGGGATCACCTGCACACCCCGACAACCGCTGCATAAATAATCGTATGGATGCATTTCGTAGTTTAATCGCAAATGGCCAGCCCTTGATTGACGCTGCGCGGACCTGTCGTAGTTAATAGCTTCAACGCTATTTCACTTCGAGGTCGCCATCGTGTTCAGATCCCTGTCCCGTAAAAATCTCGCCGTCAGCGCCCTTACCGGCCTGGCGCTATTCATCGGTGCAGGGAGCGCCATGGCCGACCAGACCCTGCGTCTGGCCCACGCGTCCAGTTCCGACAGCCTGATCAACCAGGCCATGGTGCGCTTCGCCGCCGAAGTCAGCAGCGAAACCAAAGGCGAGCTGAAAGTGCAGATCTACCCCGATGGCCAGCTGGGCGACGAAGCCCCCATCGTCGACTCGGTGGGCGCCGGGGCGATCGACATCGGCCTGGGCGGTTCCACCGACGGTATCGACCCGCGCCTGAATGCCTTGTCGCTGCCGTTTCTGTTCAAGGACGCGGCCGCCGTGCATGCTTATCTGGACAGCCCCGCTGGCAAGACCTTCTTGCGCATGGGTGAGGCCCACGGCTTCATCATGCTTTCGGCGCTGGATTCGGGCTTTCGCCAGTTCGCCAACAGCAAGCACCCGATCCTCAAGCCCGCCGACCTCAGCGGCCTGAAGATTCGCACCCCGCCGAACCCGGTGATCCTGGCGACCATCAAGCAGCTCGGCGCCTTGGGCCAGTCGATTCCGTTCGGCGAGGTCTATACCTCGCTGCAATCGGGCGTGGTGGATGGAGTCGAGCCTTAACTGCGCGATTTCTATGACCAGAAATGGTACGAAGTGGCGAAAAACGTATCGGTCTCCAACTACGTCTGGTCGGCCAACTTCTGGTTCATCAACAAGGACAAGTACGAGAGCCTCAGCGCGACCGAACGTACTGCCCTGGACAAGGCCGTGGCCGACGCCACCGTCTGGTACCGCTCGCAGCTCGAAGCCGTGTACAGCAAAATCCAGACTGAAATGCAGAGCAAGGGCGTCAAGTTCAACGAGGTCGACACCGCCCCGTTCCGCGAGCTGACCGGCCCGGTCTATGCGCAGTTCGGCAAGGTCTGGGGTGAAGCCTTCGTCAACCAGCTGCGCCACGACGCGCAAGGCCAGTAGCCATGTCCATCAGCCAGCACCCGGACCAGCCGGCGCGCGGTTGGCCTGAACGGGTCCTCGCCGTGGTCGGCGCGGTGATGTTCGCCATCACCTTCCTGGCCATCCTGGCCGGGGTGTTCTCGCGCTACTTCAACCTGCACGGCTTCGAGTGGTCGTTCGAGATCGCCACCATCGGCTTCATCTGGGTGACCTTCATCGGCACGGTGATCGCCGAGATCCGCCATGAGAACGTGCGTTTCCAGGGCCTGGTCAATCTGCTGCCGCCACCGGTGCACAAGGTGCTCGATGCGGTGGCCAGCGTGGCGCTGCTGGGTATCAGCCTGTGGCTGCTGTACAGCGGTAGCGCATTCATCGCCCGCACTGGCTGGGCACCGACGCCGGTGCTGCGCTGGCCTGCGGGCTTGAGCTCGGCGGCGCTGATCAGCGCCGCGGCCATGCTCGCCCTGTTGGCCTTGGTGCGCTTGGCTCGCCTGATTCGTACCGGAGCTCGTTCATGACCGTCGTGATTCTGTTTCTGGCCTTCCTGTGTCTGCTGCTGGCCGGCTTGCCCGTGGTCTGGGCGATGGCCGGTGGCTCGATCGCTGCATTGCTGTTCGGCGACCTGCACCTGCCGTTGGCCTGGCTGGCTCAGCAGACCCTGCGCGGCGCCGATTCCTCCACCCTGGCTTCGATCCCGCTGTTTCTGCTGGCGGGCGAGCTGATGAACCGTGGCGGCCTGACCCTGCGGATCATGCGCGTGGCCGAGCACTGCTTCGGGCGCCTGCGTGGCGGCCTGGGCCTGGTCAACGTCGCCACCGCGTTCATCTACGGCGGCCTGACCGGCTCGGCCACCGCCGACACCGGCACTGTGGCCAAGGTGATGATTCCGGTGATGGAAGCCCGGGGCTATCCCCGAGATTTCGCCGCCGCAGTCACGGCGGCGTCCGGCACGCTGGGCATCATCGTCCCGCCGAGCGTGATCTTGATCATGTTCGGGGTGCTCACCAATACCTCCATCGGCGGCCTGTTCATGGCCGGGGTGATCCCGGGCGTGATGCTGGCGGCGGTGTTCATGCTCACGGCCTATGTGGTCGGCGTGCGCGAACACTTCCCCAAGGTCGAAGGCCGGATGGACTGGCCCGAGTTCCTGCGCGACCTACGCGGAGCCTTGCCGGCGCTGCTGATGCCGATCATGGTGTTGGGCTCGATCGTCAGCGGCTTCGCCACCGCTACCGAAGCCGCCTCACTGTCGGTGCTCTACGCGCTGGCCGTGGGCACCCTCATCTACCGGCAACTGGGCTGGCGCGATCTGTTCCCGGCGGTGACCGAGGCGGTGACCATCACGGGCTCAGTGATGATCATCATGGCGGTGGCCATGCCCTTCGGCTGGATCCTCACGTTCGAGTTGGTGCCGCATACCGTCGCCTCGTGGATCGTCAACCTGCACACCGGGCCGCTGATCACCATCCTGCTGGTCATCCTGGTGCTCAAGGTGGTGGGCTTCTGGCTGGATCTGGGGCCGGCGATGATCATCCTCGCGCCGATCCTGGTGCCGGTGGCCAAGGCCGCGGGCTTCGAGCCGTACCAGATCGGCTTGATCTTCACCATGACTCTGGGCTGGGGGCTGTTCACGCCGCCCATCGGCACCAATATTTTCGTGGTGTGCAATGTGGGGCGCATCGACATCGGCTCGGTATCGAAACGGCTGGTGCCCTTCTGGATCGCCACCGCCTGCGCCATCGCCCTGCTGGTGTTCTTCCCCGGCCTGACCCAGTGGCTGCCACGGGTCATGGGTTACTGAATTCCCTTACTGCCTAGAGACAATAGATGAAACATTTGATCGGTGGAATTTCCAGCGGCGGCCGCGCTTTGCCTGAAATCGATGGCCAGGCCTTCGAGGTTGCGCGCTCTCAAGGCCCATGGCTATGGGATACGCAGGGCGTGCGCTATGTCGATACCGCCATGGGCTTTGGTGCGACGATGCTCGGTCACGCTCAGCCGGATGTGGTCGCTGCCAGCAGCGCGGCGCTGCGCAACGGGCCCATGCCGTCGTTCGCCCATGCCGACGAAGAACGCGCCGCTGCTGCTTTGGCGGCCTTCACCGGCGACCTGAGCCAGGTGATCTTCCTCAATACCGGCAGCGAGGCCGTGCACCTGGCGTGCCGCACCGCCCGGGTGGCCACCGGCCGCCAGCGCATCGTCAAGTTCGCCGCCGGTTACGACGGCTGGTACGACATCGTGGCCTTCGGTAACGCCGGCCATGACACGGCGCTGATGACCGGCACCCAGCGCCCGGAGCGCGATGGCGTGGTGCTACTGCGCTACAACGACTTCGCCGACGCCGAGCAGCTGTTCAAGGACTGCGCCGACATCGCCGCAGTGGTGGTCGAGCCGGTGCTGGCCAATGCCGGCTGCATCGCCCCGGCGCCCGGTTACCTGAAGCACCTGAGCGACCTGGCTCATGCCCACGGCGCCTTGGTGATCCTCGATGAAGTGCTGATGGGGTTGCGTCTGCAACCGGGCCTGAGTGGCACCTTGCTGGGCGCCGAGCCCGACCTGGGCTGCGTCGGCAAGGCCATCGGCAGCGGCGTGCCGGTAGCGGCGCTGGTGGGCAAGCCGCAGTACATGAGCCTGTTCGAACAGGGCCGGATCGTCCGGGCCGGCACCTACAGCGGCGCACCACCGGCCTGCGCGGCGGTGCTGGCGACCCTCAAGCACCTCGCCGTGGCCGACTACCCGGCACTGCTGGGCCGGGGCGAGGCCTTGCGAACCGCGCTAGTCGCCGCCTTTGCCGCCAAGGGCATGGCCGCGAGCACCAGCGGCTATGGCTCGGTGTTCACCCTGTGGCCCTCGGCCGAGGCACCCAAGGATTACGCCGAGGCCGCCAGGCTGGCCGACAGCGACTGGACGCTGGCGCTGCACAAGGCCCTGCGCCGTCATGGGGTGATGACCATGCCCTTCGCCTTCGGCCGCGTCTACTTGACCTTCGCCCACGATGACGAGGCCCTGCAGGCCCTGCTCGATGGCTACAAGGCGGCAATCGCCTCGCTCTGAACGCTGTCTTCGCGCGCCGCCTGAAACCAGTCGTGAACGAAATGCGCCAGGCGGCGGGTGTTCAGCAGCGCGTGCTCGGGCTTGATCAGCGCCAGTTCGATGCTGGGCAACGGCGGCAACTGCTCGCCCTGCAGCACTCGCCAGCCAGGCGGCACCACCGAAGCGGGCAGCACAGTGATCGCGGTGCCCAGGCGCACCGGGTGCATGACGCCCGGCAAATGCGACGACGAACTCACCACACGCCAGGGCGTGCCCAGGCGGTCGAGGGCCTCGATGATCTGCGGCCGCGCCCGGCAGCTGTCGGTGAACAACGATAACGGCAAGGTGCGCTGCTGTTCGGGAAAGTGTCCCGGCGCGGCGCACCAGTGCATCGGCTCGCAACGCAGCAGCTCGCCCTGCTGCTTGGTGCTGGCGCGGGTAATGATCGCCAGGTCGATACTGCCCTCGGCGATCAGTGCTTCGAGCCGTGAGGAGAAGTCACAGATGATCTCCACCTGCAGGTGCGGATGGCGCTGGGTGAACGCCTGCATCAGCTCGCAGCCCAAGGTTTCGAGATAGTCGTCCGGCATGCCGATACGCAGCCGCGTAGCCTCCTGCCCGCAGTCGAGCGCCGCCAGCGCCTCGTCTTCGAGCATCTGGATGCGCCGCGCATAGCCGATCAGGCGTTCACCGTGCTCGGTCAAGGTCACGCCCTTGCGGGCCCGCTCCAGCAGTTTGCGGCCCACCCTGGCCTCCAGACGGCCGAGCATCAGGCTCACCGCGGCTTGGGTCTTGCCGATACGTTCACCGGCAGCGGTGAATCCGCCGCAGTCGATGACCGCGACGAAGGCGGCCAGACAGTCAGTGTCGAGATGGCGCATGGGGTGGGTACCTCGGTATAGGTGACGACTTGAACCACCCTTTATGCATTTTCCATTCCGTTGTCTTCGCGCCTCTATCCTGTCCGCTGTCGGGCATGGGGTGCACCAGGATGGCGCGGGTGCCTGTTATCGGGCGAAGGGTAGCGTGGGCTGTTCCACAACACATTGCTCAAACGTCGCTTGTCATCGGTGTTGCGCATAGGTAAGGCTGAGCACGACTTGAAGTGGCATGAGCCAACCGGCCTCAAAATCCGAATGCCGCCCGAGGAAAGCCGGTCTCGTCCGGGAAGCCCATTGCCTTGAAGGTACAGCCAGGGAGCATCGGTTTGCTATCGATCAAGTCCGCGACATCGTTGATCCAGGTCGACGAAGGGGCGATCCGCTGCAGCAGAAACCATATGATCGCAATCGTCCCGTAGATGCGCTTGAGCGCATGTTGATCCAGCATCAACCTTCGGAAATAGGGATCAACAGGGACGGACAATGGATTGAGCGAAGCCTGATTCCAGATACGAGTATGGTGCGCGCATCGGTTACGAAGATGACTGGTTTGTTGCATCCAGCGGCTGAGCATTTTCGCGTTGTTCAAGCCCAGCCTGGAGAGTACGAGGTTCTGATATCGGCTATTCAGCAACTCGAAAAATTCAGAGAGATCACGAAAATCCCAAGCTTCCACAGCGACCCAGACAGGGATGGATTTGCCTGCGCGCAAGTGCCACTGGATGCAATCTTCTTTACTGCGTGCGATATGCGACTGCTGTTTCTGGCTCCACTCATTCCACTTGTTCCGCACATTACCGCGGCTATCCGTATAGGGCTGGGTCCATTTGCGCAGCATGAAGCTCGCATTGGTGTAAGCCATAGGATCGTGATACCCGACCTCGTGGGCGATCACTGTCTTGAAATGGACCTCCAGACGCTCGATCGCATCGAGCATCAGCATTCGCAGGTGTTTGTCGAATTGGTATAGCTCGACAGCTTTATCGAAACAGGTAGCTGCCTGGAAAGTATCCAGACGCTGCGGCTTGCCGGTGACCGCGCATAATTCAGGCTGCGCACCGCACATCTTGAAATTCCGAGCTGGATACCAGAACCCGCTGAGGCGGTAATAGCCTAGCTGCGCCAGCTTGCGCTAAGCACGAGATGGGTCATTGATAGTGATGCCCCGATGGACGAGCAGCGCCACGAGATCGGTATAGGTACGGAACGGTTTCGGAGGGGCGGGTACTGACAACTTCCGTGTCCCAGAAATAAGAAGGCCCAAACGTAATGCCGGACTAGCCAGCACCAGAGGATCGGGCGCGATTGCGATCAAGTCTGCCGTTGGGCAGCCACCGTGTCAACGGCAGCAGGGGAAGGCTGCAGGAGTGTTTCGTATCGAGGTGTAACCGGCCGAGCGCGTCATACCTGACCGGCGGCGCTTATCCGACCACGATAAATCAGTAAATTTGATATTGAAATCCATAAAAATAACGGATTTACATAATTAGCTTAGCGCTAGACAGTTCGTCGGCTGGTCCGTCGAAGACAGCCGCGAACTGGTGGCCGAGTTGCTGCGCGAGTTCAGCAACCCCGAGTATCAGCTGCGCTTCAAGTGGACGCCGGGCACCGTGGCGTTCTGGGACAACCGCGCGTTGCTGCATTACCCGGTCTACAACTACGGTGATTTCGACCGGGTGATGGAGCGGGTGCTGATTGCCGACACGGATATCCCGCATCGGGTGCGCAAGCCGCGAGGCTGATGCCAAGGCAGGTCTGTCTACCTCTTAGCCATCGCGCTTGGCCTTAGCCTTAGGCTGCCCCGCAAACAGGTGACGCTCCCGGGCCCAGACGATCGCCTCGCTGCGGCTATGGACATCGAGCTTGGAATAGACCGTCGCCACATGATTGCGCACGGTATTGAGCGCAAGATTGAGCCGCGCGGCGATCTCCTTGTCGGCCAGCCCCTCGCAGATCAACCCCAGCACGTCGCGCTCACGGGCGGTGAGGTCGGTAAAGGAAGCACTGGGGAACTGCCGGTTACTGACGCTCTTGGCGTTCGCCAGCTTCTCGATCAGGGTCTGGCTGAACCACGACGCATCCTGCATGACGGTTTCAATCGCCTCGACCAGTTCCAGCTCCGAACGCTTGCGCTCGGTGATGTCCACCAGCACCAGCAGGTAGCACGCGGCGTCCTGGATGCTGACGGTATCGGCGGCGAGCACGCAGTCGAGGGTCTCATCGCCTTTTTTGCGCAACTTGAGATCCAGCCCGTCGATGCGGCCGGTCTTCTCCAGCACGTCGAACAGCCTGGCGGTCACCCCTGCGCCTTCGATGAAATCGAGCTCCGCGACGGTTCGGCCGATCAACTCCTGGGCGGTATAGCCAAGGGTCGCGAGAAAGGCTTCGTTGGCATCGACCACTTGCTGGCGATCGGCACTGCACACCAGGGTTGGCACCGGCGTCAGACGAAAGGCCTTGGCAAAGCGCTCCTCGCTTTGTCGCAGTGCGGTTTCGGCCTTGCGCCGTGGCTCCAGGTCGGTGAAGGAGAACAGCATGCAGTCCTCTTCGTTCATGTCCAGCGGCTGACCCGCCACGATCACCAGCTTGGTGCCGCCGCCGGGCATTTTCAGCTCGGCCTGCATCTGCGGAATGGTTGCGCCCTGGGTCAAGCGCTCGATGGCCAGATCCTTGCGCTCGGCGTTTTCGAGCACGTCGACTTCATATACCGAACGGCCGATCACGTTCTCCCGCGAATGCCCGGTCATTTCCAGAAACCCCTGGTTGACCTTGATGAACCGCAGGTCGCTGAGACGGCAGATCACCGCCGGCGCCGGGTTGGCATTGAAGGTCTTTTCGAAGCGCTGCTCGGCGCTGGCCCACTCGGTGGCATCGGCGATGATCAGCACCAGCGACTCCGCCGTGCCGTCGCTGTCTTCCAGCACCATGCTGCGAATCCGGTGCACGCGGCTGCGTTCTTCCTCGTCACCGGTGCGGCTGACTTCAACCACCACATCGCTGAACACGTCACCCGCCGCCACGCGGCTGAAGGGGTGTTGCTCGACGTCCAGCGGATGATTGTTGCGGTAGCGCAGCGCAAAACGCTCCCGGTACTCGTCACCATTGGCGCCCAGTTCGCCAATCTCCTCGACTCCGTGCATCTGCAGGGCCGCTTCGTTGGCCCAGATGATGGTCTGGTCGACCTCGATGAGGATCACGCCATCCGACAGCCCCGAAATGATCTGCTGCAATTGGCGGCGGTTGGTTTCTCTGGCGAGCACAGCGTCGCTCATGACTTGGTTCTCCGGTGATTTGCGCATCAAGGCCGAGCCCGAAAGACGCCTTCGCGCCTTGGTGCATCGGACCGGATGCCCGCAGCTTAGTGCAGTGCTCGACCACGGCGGGCGGTGCGAATGCACCAGATGCAGGGGTGCATATGCGCCAATACAAGGTGCATGCGGGGGCGGCAGACTGAGATCCATGCCGCACCAGACGGCGGTCGCGCTATCTCGCCGACGCCCTGGGCGCATCGACTGATATGTACTCACTGCCCGAGGAATCCTTCATGACAACAGCCTATGTAAACGCTCCCGCGAGCACCGCGTCGCCCTTCAGAGTGTCCTGGAGCTCGATCTTTGCCGGTGGCGCGATCGCTCTGGTCACCTACCTGGTACTGAGCGTGCTCGGCACAGCCATCGGCGCTGGCGCGGTCGACCCCATGGCCCAGGGTAATCCCCTGAGTGGATTCGGCACCGGCGCGGGCGTCTGGTTATTCGTGAGCACTTTGATCGCCGTGGCTGCGGGCGCTTGGGTGGCCGGTCGCACGGCCCCTGACCGCGGTGGCCTGCACGGCCTGCTGAGCTGGACCGTCACCACCTTGCTGACCACCTGGTTGCTGGCATCGCTGGCCGGTAGCCTGGTCGGTACCGCCGGCAATATCGCTGGCAAAGGCTTGTCCCTGGCTGCCGACGGTGTGGCCGCGGCGGCGCCGGGCGTGGGTCAGAGCATCAAGCAGCAGCTCGACAAGAACGGCATCAGCCTGGATTGGGACAGCCTCAAGTCGCAGCTGGACACCACGCTGAAACAATCGGGCAAGGCCGAGCTGGATCCTTCGAAGCTCGAGCAAAAAACCGATCAGGCCAGCACCGATGCCAAGCAAACGGCGGCGCAGGCGTCGAACGACCCCACTCAAGCGGGCGATCAACTGAAGCAGTGGTTCGACCGCGTGCAGAAATCCGGTGAGCCCGCGCTGAATGCTGCCGACAAGGATGCGTTGGTCAACATCGTTGCCGCACGTACCGGCAAGAGCCACGAAGAGGCGCAGCAGGTTGTGGATAACTACGCGCAGGCTTATCAACAGGCTGTCGCCAAGGTTCAGGAGCTCAAGCAACAGGCCGAACAGCAGGCGCGCCAGGCGGCTGATGTCGCGGCGAAAAACCTGTCGAAAGCCGCCTGGGGCACGCTGATCATGCTGTTGATCGGTGGCGCGCTCAGCTTCGGAGTAGGCCGTTTTGCGCTGTCGTCACGTCCTCGCGTAGTGATCGCTACCGTGTAGCCACTGAAGTGGTGAATAAACCGGTCCGCCTGTGCGGGCCGGTTTTTTTTGGTCTGCAATGACAGGTGGCACGGTAATCGCTAAGCCAGAACGATTACGAAGCCGTGCTGCTAGACATCCTGCGCAGCGCTCTTGAACGAGAGGACTCACCATGTACAAGGACTATCCAGCCGCCTACCAGGTCAGCAAAGGCAGCGCCCTGCAGGTCGACAAGGACTTTTACGACCGTATTCGCACCAGCAAGGACAGCCGCACCCTGGTCGAGCAGTTCGAAGTGCCGATCCGCACCGGTCGCGCCTGGAAGGTCCCGGCCGGCCATGTGTTCCGTGTTACCACTCCGGTGGGCCCGCAGGTTGGCGACTTCAACATCTGGAACGCCAACGATCCGCGCGAACGCCTGTGGGCGGCACGCACCCGCCAGTTGCAGGGTGCCCATGTCACTACCTACGACCGCCTGTGGTCGAACCTGCCGTTCCTGCGCCCGATGGTGACCATCACCGACGACAGCCTGGCCGGCTATGGCATCGACGAACACGGCGGCCGCCTGCACGACCTGCTGGGTACCCGCTGCGATCCCTACGTCAACCGCATGCTTACCGGCGAGGACTTCCACCACCATTGCCATTCCAACCTGACCCGGGCGGTGTTGCCGCACGGGCTGACCGAGTTCGATGTGCATGATGTGTTGAACATCTTCCAGTGCACCGGACTGAACGCGGACGACATGTACTTCATGAAAGCCTGCCCGGCCAAGCAGGGGGACTATCTGGAGTTTTTTGCCGAGATCGATGTGCTGTGTGCGCTGTCGACCTGCCCGGGGGGTGATCTGTCGCTGCCTATGTGGGGACCGGATGCGCAGGATCCTTTAACCGTCTGCCGGCCGTTGGGGGTGGAGATTTATAGTGTGGACAAGGCGCTGCTGACGGGCTGGAGGTCGCCGGAACGGGCGGCCTATAACGGCAATCATGGGTTGATGATTGCCAAGGCGGATTGGGAGAAGTAGGCGCAACGATGGCGCTTGGTTGGGTGATATGGCTTCCTCGGCCTCAGGAGTGGGACGCTGTGCGTCGGCGGCGCCAATACCGCACCAGCGCCGCAAGGGCCACCAGGGCGACCACCGCGATGAAGATCGGCAGGCGATAGGGCTTCAGGTCACCAAAGAAATGCTCCAACGCTTCGCCGGCCCAGTAGCCGGCGCAGACGAACAGCGTGGCCCAGACCGCCGCACCCAGCATGTTGATCAGGGCGAAACGCCAAGGCGACAGGCGACTTGCCCCTATCACCATGGGCCCCACCAGGCGCATGCCATAAAGGAAGCGAACGGCGAATACCGAGGTCGTGGGGTAGCGCTGGATAAGACCTTCGACCCGTTTGATGGCCGCCTGGTGGCGCTTGAGCTTGGGCAGCACGCGCCCACCGGAATAACGTCCGGTCCAGAACAGCAACTGGTCGCCGAATATGCCGCCCAAGGTGGCCCAGCCGATCACCTGCAGCACTTGCAGAGTGCCTTGGTGCGCAGCCATGCCGCTGAGGATCAGCACCGTTTCGCCTTCCAGCAGGCAGCCGATGAAGATGACCCAATAGCCGTAGGCGGCAATCAGCGCGTTGAGGTCGAGGTGTTCGAGCATGGTTATTCCACCGTCACCGACTTCGCCAGATTCCTCGGCTGATCCACATCCGTCCCCTTCAACACCGCCACGTAATACGACAGCAACTGCAGCGGCAAGGTGTACAGAATCGGCGCCAGCGCATCGTGGATATGCGGCATCGCCACCACTCGAGTGCCTGGGCCATCGGTGAAGTGCGCTTGCTCATCCGCGAACACCACCAGCTCCCCGCCACGGGCACGGACTTCCTGCAGGTTGGACTTGAGCTTTTCCAACAGCTCGTTGTTCGGCGCGACGGTGACCACCGGCATGTCGGCATCCACCAGCGCCAGCGGGCCGTGCTTGAGCTCACCGGCAGGATAGGCTTCAGCGTGGATGTAGGAAATTTCCTTGAGCTTGAGGGCGCCTTCCATCGCCACAGGGAACTGCGCGCCACGGCCGAGGAATAGCGTATGGTGCTTCTCGGCGAACAGCTTGGCGATTTCTTCGACGGTGCTGTCCATGGCCAGGGCTTCGCCCAGGCGGGTCGGCAGGCGGCGCAGCTCGGCCACCAGTTCGGCTTCGACGCCTTCGGCGAGGGTACCTTTGACCTGGCCGAGGGACAGGGTCAGCAGCATCAAGGCGACCAGTTGGGTGGTGAAGGCCTTGGTGGAGGCGACGCCGATTTCCGGGCCGGCCTGGGTCAGCAGGGTCAGGTCGGATTCGCGCACCAGCGAGCTGATGCCGACGTTGCAGATCGCCAGGCTGCCGAGGAAGCCCAGTTCCTTGGCGTTGCGCAGGGCGGCCAGGGTGTCGGCGGTTTCACCGGACTGGGAGATGGACACGAACAGGGTGTCCGGCTGTACGACGACGCGGCGGTAGCGGAATTCGCTGGCGACTTCGACCTGGCAGGGGATGCCCGCCAGGCCTTCGAGCCAGTAACGGGCGACCATGCCGGCGTGGTAGCTGGTGCCGCAGGCGACGATCTGCACGTTGCGAACCTTGGCGAACAGCTCGGCGGCCTGGGGGCCGAAGGCCTGCACCAGAACATGATCCTGGCCCAGGCGGCCTTCGAGGGTGCGCTGCACGACTTTGGGCTGCTCGTGGATTTCCTTGAGCATGAAGTGGCGATACTCGCCCTTGTCGGCGGCTTCGGCACCTTCGTGGTACTGCACCGCTTCGCGCTGCACGGCTTGGCCGCTAGCGTCCCAGATATGCACGCTGTCGCGGCGAATGTCGGCGATATCGCCTTCTTCCAGATACATGAAGCGGTCAGTGACCTGACGCAGCGCCAGCTGGTCGGAGGCGAGGAAGTTTTCCCCCAGGCCGAGGCCGATCACCAGCGGGCTGCCGCTGCGGGCCGCGACCAGGCGATCGGGCTGAGCCAGGTGCACAGCGGCCAGACCGTAGGCACCGTGCAGCTGCTTGACCGTGGCCTTGAGCGCGTCGGCGATATCCGGCACGGTTTTCAGGGTGTGGTTGAGCAGGTGGGCGATGACCTCGGTATCAGTCTCGGAGGCGAACACGTAGCCCTGCGCGCTCAGCAGTTCGCGCAGCGGTTCGTGGTTTTCGATGATGCCGTTGTGCACTACGGCCACGTCACCGGAAAAATGCGGGTGTGCGTTGCGTTCGTTGGGCGCGCCGTGGGTAGCCCAGCGAGTGTGGGCGATGCCGAGCTTGCCCACCAGCGGTTCGGCGGCCAGGGAGGCTTCGAGCTCGCTGACCTTGCCGGTACGGCGGCGACGCTGCAGTTGCCCGTCGTTGCTCACGACCGCCACGCCGGCGCTGTCGTAGCCCCGGTATTCAAGACGTTTCAGGCCTTCGAGGAGGATGGCCGTGATGTTGCGCTCAGCGATGGCGCCGACGATTCCACACATGTTTATAACTCCTGATTGACGGCGGCGATGATGAGGTTGATGCCGCGGGCCTGAATCTGGTCGCGTGCCTCACGGGGCAGGCGATCATCGGTAATGAGGGTATGTACACTGCCCCAAGGCAGTTCGAGATTGGGGATCTTGCGCCCGACCTTGTCGGACTCGACCATGACGATCACTTCGCGCGCCACTTCGGCCATGACCCGGCTCAGCCCCAGCAGTTCATTGAAAGTGGTGGTGCCGCGCAGCAGGTCGATGCCATCGGCGCCGATGAACAGCTGGTCGAAATCATAGGAGCGCAGCACCTGCTCCGCGACCTGGCCTTGAAAGGATTCCGAATGTGGGTCCCAGGTGCCGCCGGTCATCAACAGCACGGGCTCATGTTCCAGTTCGCTGAGGGCGCTGGCGACGTTGAGCGAGTTGGTCATCACTACCAGGCCCGGCTGCAGCCCGAGTTGCGGGATCATCGCAGCGGTAGTGCTGCCGCTGTCGATGATGATGCGCGCGTGTTCCTTGATCCGCTGCACGGCCGCGCGGGCGATCGCCAACTTATACACAGACACCGGCTGGGCGGCTTCGCTGATCAGTTCCTGGGGCATGGTGACCGCGCCGCCGTAGCGACGCAACAGCAGGCCATTACTTTCCAGTGCGGCGAGGTCCTTGCGGATGGTGACTTCCGAGGTTTCGAAACGTTTGGCCAAGTTATCCACACTGACCTCGCCCTGCTCTGTGAGCAAGGCGAGGATGTTGTGGCGGCGTTGGGGGGTATTTCGTTTCGACATGATTGCTTTAAGTTTCGATTCGAAAGATAAGTGGCGCAATCAAAACTTAAATCGGCGGATGGGTCAAGGGGTGGATGGAAATTAGCGATTGTGGATAACTATTATGGATTTCGAGCGTTCTGAATGACGTCTTCGCGGGCAAGCCTTGCTCCTACAAGAGTACGATTCAGGATCGTTTTTCACTGTAGGAGCAAAGCTTGCTCGCGAAGGGGCCGGCCCGGGCAACATTCAGCTCTGTGGATATCTTCAGGGCTTGCGAACCTTCACTGGCCGCGCCCAGCCTTCGATATTGCGCTGACGGGCACGGCCCACTGCCAACTGGTCCTGCGGCACATTCTGGGTGATGGTCGAACCGGCTGCCGTCGTGGCGCCGGAGGAGATATCCACAGGCGCAACCAGCGAGTTGTTCGAACCGATGAATACATCCTCGCCCATGGTGGTGCGCCACTTGTTCACACCGTCATAGTTGCAGGTGATGGTGCCGGCGCCGATATTGGTGCGCGCGCCAATGTCAGCGTCGCCCAGGTAGCTGAGGTGGCCCGCCTTGGCACCCTCTCCCAGCACGGCATTCTTGAGCTCGACGAAGTTACCCACATGGGCCCGCACGCCCAGTACAGTGCCCGGACGCAAGCGCGCGAACGGGCCGGCATCGCTGCCCTCGCCCATCACCGCGCCATCCAGATGGCTGTTGGCCTTGACCACCGCGCCTTTGCGCAAGGTACTGTCCTTGATGGTGCAGTTGGCGCCGATCACCACGTCGTCCTCGATGATCACGCGGCCTTCGAGCACCACGTTGACGTCGATCAGCACATCACGACCCACGATGACTTCACCGCGCACATCGAAGCGTGCCGGATCGCGCAGCGTCACACCCGCCGCCATCAGGCGCCGGGCTTCACGCCATTGATAGTGGCGCTCCAACTCGGCGAGTTGCTTGCGATCGTTGGCGCCCTGCACTTCCATCGGGTCTTGAGCGGTCTCGGTGGCGACCACCAGGCCATCGGCCACGGCCATGGCGATCACGTCGGTCAGGTAGTACTCACTTTGGGCGTTGTGGTTCGACAGGCTGCCCAGCCACTGGGCCAGGCGCGCGGCAGGGACGGCGAGAATCCCGGTGTTGCCCTCGCGGATCGCCCGTTGCGCCTCGGTGGCGTCCTTGTGCTCGACGATCGCCTGCACGCGCCCCTCGGTATCGCGGACGATGCGGCCATAGCCGGTGGGGTCGGGCAGGTTGACCGTCAACAGGCCCAGTTGATCGGGCGTGACCTTGGTCAGCAGGCGCTGCAAGGTCGCCACTTCGATCAGCGGCACATCACCGTAGAGGATCAGCACGGTGTCGGCGGTCAGGTTCGGCAGCGCCTGGGCCACGGCATGGCCAGTGCCCAGTTGCTGGTCCTGCAACACGAAGCTCAGGTCATCGGCCGCCAGGCGCTCACGGACCAACTCGGCACCATGACCGATCACCACATGAATGCCCTGTGGATCGAGCTGCCGAGCGCTGTGGATAACATGGCCGAGCATCGAGTTGCCAGCAACGAGGTGCAAGACCTTCGGCAAAGCCGAGCGCATCCGCGTGCCTTGGCCTGCGGCGAGAATGACGATATCAAGGGACATTGACGAGCTACCAATCCTGAGCGGCCAGCGGACGTGACCGATGAATGAAGGGGCGGAAAAAGAAAAAGGGTAGCCGAGGCTACCCTTTTACTCAATCGCGCAAAGCGCAGCCTTATTGGCCGTACTTCTTGCGAATCTGCTGGACGGTGCGCAGCTGAGCTGTCGCCTCGGCCAGACGTGCAGCAGCAGCGCCGTAGTCGAAATCAGCACCTTGCTCATTAAGCGCTTTTTGCGCTTCTTGAACAGCGAGCTGCGAAGCGGCTTCGTCCAGATCTGCAGCGCGTTGCACGGTGTCGGCAAGAACCTTGACCATGTTCGGCTGCACTTCGAGGAAACCACCCGAGATGTAGAACACCTCTTCTTCTGCGCCGTCCTGCTTGATCAGGCGGATAGGGCCTGGCTTCAAGCTGGTGATCAGCGGCGCGTGGCCCAGAGTGATACCCAGATCACCCAAAGCACCGTGCGCAATCACCATCTCCACCTGACCGGAAAAAATCTCTCCTTCCGCGCTGACGATGTCGCAATGGACTGTCATAGCCATCTGCTTGCCTCAACCTGAAGAGCGCCCGTTGCCGGGCGCCGAAATTACAGTTTCTTGGCTTTCTCGATCGCTTCTTCGATGCCGCCGACCATGTAGAACGCTTGTTCTGGCAAGTGGTCGTAGTCACCCTTGAGGATGCCGGAGAAGCCAGCAATGGTGTCTTTCAGGGAAACGTATTTACCCGAAGCGCCAGTGAAGACCTCAGCCACGAAGAACGGCTGCGACAGGAAGCGCTGAATCTTACGAGCGCGGGATACGAGTTGCTTGTCGGTTTCCGACAGCTCGTCCATACCCAGGATCGCGATGATGTCTTTCAGCTCTTTGTAGCGCTGCAGCACGAATTGAACGCCGCGAGCGGTGTCGTAGTGCTCCTGGCCGATCACGTTCGGGTCCAGCTGGCGCGAAGTCGAGTCCAGTGGATCGACCGCTGGGTAGATACCCAGGGAGGCGATGTCACGGGACAGTACGACGGTGGCGTCCAAGTGGGCGAAGGTGGTGGCTGGCGACGGGTCGGTCAAGTCATCCGCCGGTACGTATACAGCTTGTACCGAGGTGATCGAACCGTTCTTGGTCGAAGTGATGCGCTCTTGCAGCACGCCCATCTCTTCAGCCAGCGTCGGCTGGTAGCCTACTGCCGAAGGCATACGGCCCAGCAGTGCGGATACTTCGGTACCGGCCAGGGTGTAACGGTAGATGTTGTCGACGAACAGCAGAACGTCGTTACCTTCGTCACGGAACTTCTCGGCCATGGTCAGGCCGGTCAGTGCGACGCGCAGACGGTTGCCCGGCGGCTCGTTCATCTGACCATAGACCAGTGCCACTTTGTCCAGAACGTTGGAGTCCTTCATCTCGTGATAGAAGTCGTTACCTTCACGAGTACGCTCACCCACACCGGCGAACACGGAATAACCGCTGTGTTCCATCGCGATGTTACGGATGAGTTCCATCATGTTTACGGTCTTGCCGACACCGGCACCACCGAACAGACCTACTTTACCGCCTTTGGCGAACGGGCAGACCAGGTCGATAACCTTGATGCCGGTTTCCAGCAGGTCGTTGCCGCCTGCCTGTTCCGCGAAAGTAGGAGCGGCGCGGTGGATACCCCAGCGCTCTTCGGTGGCGATCGGGCCAGCTTCGTCGATCGGGTTGCCGAGCACGTCCATGATCCGGCCCAGGGTCGCTTTACCGACAGGTACGGAAATGGCAGCGCCCGAATCGGTCACTTCCAGGCCACGTTTCAGGCCTTCGGTGGAACCCATGGCGATGGTACGAACCACGCCGTCGCCCAGCTGTTGCTGAACTTCGAGGGTCGTGCCGGCAGCGCTTTGTACCAACAGCGCGTTGTAGATGCTCGGTACGCTGTCACGTGGGAATTCCACGTCGATAACGGCGCCGATGATTTGAACGATACGTCCGCTACTCATAGCTGGATCCTCTGAATATTTGAACCGTTAAACCGCGGCAGCGCCGCCAACGATTTCCGAGATCTCTTGGGTGATCGCAGCCTGACGCGCCTTGTTGTAAACCAACTGAAGATCCTTGATCAGGTCTCCGGCGTTATCGGTTGCATTCTTCATTGCGATCATCCGCGCGGCTTGTTCAGCTGCGTTGTTCTCGACCACCGCCTGGTACACCTGCGATTCCACGTAACGCACCATCAGGCCGTCAAGCAGCTCTTTGGCGTCGGGTTCGTAGAGGTAATCCCAGTGGTGCTTGAGATCCTGATCCGGGGTTGCCTCCAACGGGATCAACTGCTCCACCGTCGGTTTTTGCGTCATGGTGTTGACGAACTTGTTGGATACCACGGACAGGCGATCGATACGGCCTTCCAGGTAAGCATCCAGCATGACCTTGACGCTGCCGATCAGGTCATTGATCGACGGCTCTTCACCCAGGTGGCTGATAGCAGCGACGACGTTGCCGCCGAAGTTGCGGAAAAACGCCGCACCCTTGCTGCCGACCACGCACAGGTCGATCTCTACGCCATTTTCGCGGTTTACCGCCATGTCCTTGACCAAGGCCTTGAACAGGTTGGTATTCAAGCCGCCGCACAGACCACGATCACTGCTCACTACCACATAACCGACGCGCTTTACTTCGCGATCGATCATGAACGAGTGGCGGTATTCCGGGTTGGCGTTGGCGAGATGCCCAATCACCTGGCGGATACGCTCCGCGTAAGGACGGCTGGCTGCCATGCGCATTTGTGCCTTGCGCATTTTGCTGACCGCCACTTTCTCCATGGCGCTGGTAATCTTTTGCGTGCTTTTGATGCTCGCAATCTTACTGCGAATCTCTTTTGCGCCTGCCATGTAACACCTATCAGGTTAGCAAGCGGGAGCCTTGCGGCTCCCGCTGCGGCTTACCAGGTTTGGGTGGCCTTGAACTTCTCGATACCGGCCTTGAGGCCCGAATCGATTTCGTCATTGAAGTCACCCTTCACGTTGATCTTGGCCATCAATTCGGCGTGATCGCGGTTGAAGAAAGCAATCAGCGCTTGTTCGAAGCTGCCGATCTTGGTGATTTCGATGTCGGTCAGGAACCCACGCTCAGCGGCATACAGCGACAGCGCCATGTCAGCGATCGACATTGGTGCGTATTGCTTCTGCTTCATCAGCTCGGTAACGCGCTGACCATGCTCAAGTTGCTTGCGGGTCGCTTCGTCCAGGTCAGAAGCGAACTGGGCGAATGCCGCCAGTTCACGGTACTGAGCCAGAGCGGTACGGATACCACCGGAGAGCTTCTTGATGATCTTGGTCTGAGCGGCACCACCCACACGGGATACCGAAACACCGGCGTTCACTGCTGGGCGGATGCCCGAGTTGAACATGGCCGATTCCAGGAAGATCTGACCGTCGGTGATGGAAATCACGTTGGTCGGAACGAACGCGGAAACGTCGCCAGCCTGGGTTTCGATGATCGGCAGTGCGGTCAGCGAGCCGGTTTTGCCGGTCACTGCGCCGTTGGTGAACTTCTCGACGTAGTCAGCCGATACGCGCGATGCGCGCTCCAGCAGACGGGAGTGGAGATAGAACACGTCGCCTGGGTAAGCTTCACGGCCTGGCGGACGGCGCAGCAGCAGGGAAATCTGGCGGTAAGCCACTGCTTGCTTGGACAGATCGTCATAGACGATCAGCGCATCTTCACCGCGGTCGCGGAAGTATTCACCCATGGTGCAACCGGAGTACGGAGCCAGGAACTGCAGTGCTGCAGATTCCGAAGCGCTCGCGGCAACGACGATGGTGTTAGCCAGTGCGCCGTTTTCTTCCAGCTTGCGAACCACGTTGGCGATGGTCGACTGCTTCTGGCCGACGGCCACGTAGACGCAGAAGATACCGCTGTTTTTCTGGTTGATGATCGCGTCGATCGCCATGGCAGTCTTGCCGATCTGGCGGTCACCGATGATCAGCTCGCGCTGGCCACGGCCGACAGGGATCATGGCATCGACAGCCTTGTAGCCAGTCTGTACAGGCTGGTCTACCGACTGACGCCAGATCACGCCTGGAGCAACTTTCTCGACCGCATCGGTCTCGGTGTTGTTCAGCGGACCTTTGCCATCGACAGGGTTACCCAGTGCGTCGACGACGCGACCCAGCAGTTCCTTGCCAACCGGAACCTGCAGGACGCGGCCAGTGCACTTGGCGCTCATGCCTTCGGCCAGGGACTGGTAGGCACCGAGTACGACGGCACCGACGGAGTCCTGCTCCAGGTTGAGGGCCATACCGAAGACGCCGTCCGGGAACTCGATCATTTCGCCGTACATGACGTCGGCCAGACCGTGAATCCGTACGATACCGTCAGACACGCTGACGACAGTGCCTTCGTTACGGGCTTGGGAGGTCACATCGAGCTTTTCGATGCGGCCCTTGATGATTTCACTTATTTCGGAAGGATTGAGTTGCTGCATTGCTCTGCTGCCCCTTCAAACTCAAGATTTCAATGCTTCGGCAAGTTTCGCGATTTTGCCGCGAATCGAGCCATCGATAACCAGGTCGCCGGCACGGATGACGACACCACCAATCAGGGCAGCGTCCTCCGCAACTTGCAGGCGCACTTCCCGGTTGAGTCGTGCACTAAGAACCTTGGCGAGTTTGTCTTGCTGTTCTTGGTTCAACGCGAAGGCACTGGTGACTTCCACATCGACCGTTTTCTCTTGCTCGGCCTTGTACAGGTCGAACAGAGCGGCAATCTCCGGCAACAGCAGGAGACGGTCGTTTTCGGCAACGATGTGGATGAAATTCTGTGCCTGGGCATCGAACTTGTCGCCGCACACGTCAATAAACGTGGCGGCCTTGTCTGCGCTCGTCAGTCGCGGGGCCTTGAGCACGCGCCGCATGGTGTCATCTTGTGACACCGCTGCAGCCAGGCCGAGCATGGCTGACCAATTGGCCAGTTGCTGGTGGGCCTGAGCGTGCTCGAAGGCCGCCTTAGCGTAAGGTCGGGCCAACGTGGTCAGTTCTGCCATGATCGCCCTCGCTTAAATTTCAGTAGCCAGTTTGTTAACCAGCTCCGCGTGCGCGTTTTGATCGATTGTGGCACCCAGGATCTTCTCGGCACCGCCGACTGCCAGCAAGCCCACTTGGGCACGCAGCGCGTCTTTGAGGCCATTCAGTTCCTGCTCGATCTCGGCCTGAGCCTGGACCTTCACACGGTCAGCGTCGATACGGGCCTTTTCAACGGCCTCTTCAACGATCTGGTTACCGCGTTTCTTGGCCTGCTCAATGATTTCAGCTGCTTGAGCTTTCGCGTCGCGCAGTTGTTGACCCGCTTTCTCTTGGGCCAACTCCAGGTCGCGAGCCGCTCGGCTGGCAGCGTCCAGTCCATCCGCGATCTTCTTCTGACGTTCGTGCAAAGCCGCGATGACCGGAGGCCACACGAACTTCATGCAGAACAGCACAAAGATGAAGAACGCAACGGACTGGCCAATCAGGGTTGCATTAATGTTCACGCCAACACCTCGCTCATTCGTTGTCCATCACACCACTTTCGCTCAAAGATCGAGCGATTAGCCGGCGATTTGAGCAACGAAGGGGTTTGCGAAGGTGAAGAACAGTGCGATACCAACGCCGATCATGGTCACGGCGTCGAGCAGACCGGCGACGATGAACATTTTAACTTGCAGCATTGGGACCATTTCTGGCTGACGCGCTGCGCCTTCCAGGAACTTGCCGCCCAGCAGACCAAAGCCGATAGCAGTACCCAGAGCACCCAGGCCGATCAGCAGAGCAACAGCGATAGCGGTTAGACCAACTACAGTTTCCATCTTTCCTCCCGACTTTTACGTCGTATTTGCTAGGTTTTTTTAGATTGAATCGGTAAAGCTAAATCGTTACATCGAGTAGCGCCGAGGCGACACTCAATGGTTATCTTCGTGTGCCATCGACAGATAGACGATGGTCAGCATCATGAAGATGAACGCCTGCAAGGTGATGATCAGGATGTGGAACACCGCCCACGCCCATTGCAGCACCACGCCCAAGCCGCTCAGCCACAGCAGGCCGCTGCCGAACATGACTGCGATCAGGATGAATACCAGCTCGCCTGCGTACATGTTGCCGAACAACCGCAAAGCCAGAGAGATTGGCTTGGCGATCAGGGTGACGAATTCCAGCAGGAAGTTCACCGGGATCAGCAGGATCTGAACGAAAATGTTCTTGCTGCCGAACGGGTGCAGGGTGAGCTCGCCAATGAAGCCGCCCAGGCCCTTGATCTTGATGCTGTAGTAGATGATCAGCGCGAACACGCAGAAGGCCATGGCCAGCGTGGCGTTCGGGTCGGTCGTCGACACGGCGCGGAACGGAATCTCGTGGTCACCGGAAATCGCCGCGGCCAGCTGAGGAATCCAGTCGACCGGTACCAGGTCGATGGCGTTCATCATGAAGACCCAGACGAAAATGGTCAGCGCCAGCGGTGCGATCACGGCGTTGCGGCCGTGGAAGCTGTCTTTGACGCTGCCATCGACGAACTCGACCAGCACTTCGACGAAGTTCTGCAGAGCGCCCGGTTGACCGGAAGTGGCCTTTTTCGCCGCCGCGCGGAAAATCAGGATGAAAATCAGGCCCAGCGCGAACGACCACCCCAAGGTATCGAGGTGGAATGCCCAGAAGCCCATTTGCTTGGCTTCTGCAGCGGAGTGGGCAAAGCCCCATCCGCCTTCTGGTAACTGCCCGAAGGTCAGGTTCTGCAAGTGGTGCTGGATATAGCCCGAAGCGGTTTCTGCTGCCATGGTTGCCTCAAACGCCCTAAGGTCTCGAAAGTCTTGTTCTCATCAGCAAGGGTGAAAACCAGCTGACCCCCTGTGTCAGCATGACAACGCCGAATACCGCCAGCGGTGCCAAGGGTTTCACCCCCGCAAACGTCAGTGCGAACAGCACTGCCGTCAAAATAAGTTTGCCCGCCTCGCCGGCATAGAATGACCGAACGATGGCTTGAGCTGCCCTGGCCCCGGTAAACCGGAAAGCCTTGTAGGCGAAGTACAGATTTGGCAGCCAGATGATCAAGCCTCCGCAAAGGCCCGAGTACCCACTGACTGCTCCGTGCCACTGCCACAACCCCAATGCCGCAAGCAAAAACACTACAAATTGCGCCATCAGGACCGGAAAAACTGCCCAGCGATGGAACGGCAGCCTGTTTAGCGTGCGGGTTTCCATCGTGTTGGCTCCTGTTGGGTCGGCGTGCCGTAAATCAATGACTTGGCATAAATTGTGCCGACAAAATGCGCGCAGAGTATAGGGGCGGTTAAGCCCCTATTCAACTGCCGGGTAGTGATTTCCGACTGGACGCTACAAACTCAATTGTTTCAACGGATGTGCGCGAGCACTCCCTGAAGCTCATCGAGCGAGTTGTATCTGATCACCAGCTGGCCCTTACCCTTCTGTCCGTGGCGTATTTGCACCGCAGAGCCTAGGCGTTCGGCCAGTTTCTGCTCAAGACGGCTGATGTCCGGGTCAGGTTTGGCCGCTTCCACAGGCTGCGGTTTACCACTCAACCACTGCCGCACCAAGGCCTCGGTCTGGCGAACCGTGAGACCTCGTGCGACAACGTGTCGCGCCCCTTCGACCTGCTGTTCTTCCGGCAGACCGAGCAAAGCGCGAGCGTGACCCATTTCCAGGTCGCCATGGGCCAGCATGGTCTTGATGACTTCCGGCAAGGCAATCAGGCGCATCAGGTTGGCCACGGTCACCCGGGATTTGCCCACCACGTCGGCGACCTGCTGCTGCGTCAGATTGAATTCCTGCTGCAGACGGGCCAGGGCGTTGGCTTCTTCGACCGGGTTGAGGTCTTCGCGCTGGATGTTCTCGATCAGCGCCATGGCGATGGCGGTTTCATCCGGCACATCGCGAACCATGGCAGGGATGGTTTCCATCCCGGCCTGCTGGCTGGCGCGCCAGCGGCGCTCACCGGCGATGATCTCGAAACGATCGCCGCCGATCGGCCGTACCACGATGGGCTGCATCACGCCCTGGCTCTTGATCGAGTGGGCGAGTTCTTCGAGCGCCTGCGGATCCATGTCGCGGCGCGGCTGGTACTTGCCGCGCTGGATCAGGTCCAGGGGCAGGTGCTGCAGCTCTTTCTGGTCGATCTGCACCGCTTGTTCTTCAAGCGAGCTGACGGTCGGGCCACTCAGCAGCGCATCCAGTCCGCGTCCCAGACCTCGTTTCTTGACGGCCATGTGGATTCCTTAAAGTGCCGCAACGGGGCGTGACGGGCGGCGTTGACGGCGGACCATCTCGCCGGCGAGGGCCAGATAGGCCAGCGCACCCCGGGATTGTTTGTCATAGGCCAATGCGGGCATCCCGAAACTCGGGGCCTCGGCCAGGCGAATGTTGCGCGGAATGACCGTGTCGTAAAGTTGTTCGCCGAAGTGCGCCTTGAGTTGCGCGGACACATCGTTGATCAGACTCAGCCGCGGATCGTACATGGTCCGCAGCAGGCCTTCGATTTTCAGCTCGGGGTTGAGCAGTTCAGCGATGCGCTTGATGTTATCCACAAGATCGCTGAGCCCTTCGAGGGCAAAGTACTCGCACTGCATGGGGATGATCACGCCATCGGCGGCCACCAGCGCATTGAGGGTCAGCATCGACAGCGAGGGCGGGCAGTCGATGAGGATGTAATCGTAGTTTTCCCGCACCGGTGCCAGGGCCGTGCGCAGCCGGCTCTCTTTCATCTGCATTTCCAGCAGGACGACTTCGGCCGCAGTCAGGTCGCGGTTGGCCGGCAGCAGTTGATAACCGCCGTGCTCGGAGAATTGCATGGCTTCCTGCAGATCGCATTCGCCGATCAGCAGGTCGTACACGGAGTTTTCCAGGGTGTGTTTATCCACACCGCTGCCCATGGTGGCGTTGCCCTGTGGATCGAGGTCGATCAACAGCACACGACGCTTGGTCGCGACCAGCGATGCGGCGAGGTTGATGCAGGTGGTGGTCTTGCCCACACCGCCTTTCTGGTTCGCGATTGCTAATACCTTAGCCATTCTTGCTTGTGTTCCCAATCATGCCGTGCGGCGCAGTATCAGCAGATGGCGTTGGCCTTGGCAACCGGGTACGGCCAAGGCGTTTTCGCTATCGAGGTGGAAGTCTGCCGGCAATGCTACCAGTTCGTCGGCAGGATGCAGCCCTTTCATTGCCAACCAGCGCGTTTGCCCGTCGCCGAGGTGGCGCGTCCAGTTGGCGAAGTCTTCCAGGCTGCTGAAAGCGCGGGAGACGATACCCGCGAACGGCTGCGCCGGCTGGAAGTTTTCGGCGCGGCTGTGGACAACTTGGAGGTTGTCGAGCTTGAGCTCGAGTTTGACCTGGGTCTGGAAGCGGGTTTTCTTGCCGTTGCTGTCGAGCGTGGTCACCTGTTTCTCGGGAAACATGATGGCCAGCGGTATGCCCGGCATGCCGCCGCCGCTACCGACGTCCAGCCAGCTAGGGCTGTCGCCGATGTGCGGGAGAATGCTCAGGCTGTCGAGCAGGTGGCGCGAAACCATTTCGTCCGGATTACGCACGGCCGTCAGGTTGTAGGCCTTGTTCCATTTTATCAACAGGGCCAGGTAGCCCAGCAGTTGCGCGTGCTGCTGCTCGCTCAGCTCGATGCCCAGCGCGCGGGCACCTGTGGATAACTCTTCTGCGTGTTGCTCGGTAACCAGAGAACTCAAGCGCTTTGCTCCAACGCACGACCGGCGCCGCGTTTTTTCAGATGAATCAGCAGCAACGAAATGGCCGCCGGGGTGACGCCGGGAATGCGCGAGGCCTGGCCAAGCGTCTCGGGACGCGTGTTGCCGAGCTTGCCCTGGATCTCCTTGGACAGCCCGGAAATCGTCGTGTAATCGATATCCACAGGCAGACGGGTGTTCTCGCTGGCGCGCAGACGAGCGATCTCGTCCTGTTGGCGGTCGATGTAGCCGGCGTACTTGGTCTTGATCTCGACCTGTTCGGCGACCTGTGGATCGATTGCGCCATTGCCGGTGATATCCACGAGGCCGAGGTAGTCGATTTCCGGACGGCTGAGCAGATTGAGCAGGTTGTATTCGTGGGTCAACGGCGTGCCGAAACGCTCGGCGATCGAGTCGCCCAGCTCGGTGCCTGGGCGTACCCAGGTGTTTTTCAACCGTTGTTCTTCCTGGGCAATGGCTTCGCGCTTGGTGCAGAACGCCGCCCAGCGCGCGTCATCGACCAGGCCGAGCTCGCGACCTTTTTCGGTCAGGCGCAGGTCGGCGTTGTCTTCGCGCAGGATCAGCCGGTATTCGGCCCGGGAAGTGAACATCCGGTACGGTTCCTGGGTGCCCAGGGTGATCAGGTCGTCGACCAGCACGCCGATGTACGCCTCGTCACGACGCGGGCACCAGCTTTCGCGGCCCTGTGCGCGCAATGCGGCGTTGGTACCGGCGAGCAGACCTTGCGCGCCGGCCTCTTCGTAACCGGTGGTGCCGTTGATCTGCCCGGCGAAGAACAAGCCCGCGATCACTTTGGTCTCGAGACTGTATTTCAGGTCCCGTGGATCGAAGTAGTCGTATTCGATGGCGTAGCCGGGCCGCACGATATGGGCGTTCTCCATGCCGCGGATCGAACGCACGATCTGCAACTGCACATCGAACGGCAAGGACGTCGAAATGCCGTTGGGATACAGCTCATGGGTGGTCAGGCCTTCCGGCTCGATGAACACCTGATGGCTTTCCTTGTCGGCGAAACGGTGAATCTTGTCTTCGATCGACGGGCAATAACGCGGGCCGATGCCTTCGATTTCGCCAGCGGCCGAGTACATCGGCGAGCGATCGAGGTTGGCCGCGATGATTTCGTGGGTGCGGGCGTTGGTATGGGTGATCCAGCAACTGACCTGGCGCGGATGCTGCTCCTTGGAGCCCATGAACGACATCACCGGAATCGGCGTATCGCCGGGTTGTTCGGTCATCACCGAGAAATCCACCGATTTGCCATCGATGCGCGGCGGGGTGCCGGTCTTCAGGCGCCCTACCCGCAACGGCAATTCACGCAGGCGATGGGCCAGAGCGATCGAAGGCGGATCGCCGGCACGGCCACCGGAATGATTCTGCAAACCAATGTGGATCAGACCGCCGAGGAAGGTGCCGACGGTCAATACCACGGAATCGGCCAGGAAGTGCAGGCCCATCTGGGTCACTACGCCTTTGACTTCATCCTGTTCGACGATCAGATCGTCGCAGGCTTGCTGGAATATCCACAGGTTGGGCTGGTTCTCGAGGATTTCGCGGATCGCGGCCTTGTACAGGATGCGATCGGCCTGGGCCCGAGTGGCGCGCACGGCCGGGCCTTTGCGTCCGTTCAATACGCGGAACTGGATGCCGCCCTTGTCGGTGGCCAGCGCCATGGCACCGCCGAGGGCATCGATCTCCTTGACCAGGTGGCTTTTACCAATGCCACCGATCGCGGGATTGCAGCTCATCTGCCCGAGCGTTTCCACGTTATGGGTCAGCAGCAGGGTTTTGGCGCCCATGCGCGCTGACGCAAGTGCGGCCTCGGTACCGGCATGACCGCCGCCGATGACGATCACTTCAAAACGGGAAGGGAAATCCACCACGCACCTCGTGCCTGTTTCTGTGGGTAATTGGGATAGCCGACAAGTATAGGGCCTGGTCCCGGTCTAAGGAACCCGTCTGCACAAAAAATAACCAGCTGTGGATAATCGAGAGCAATAGAAATTAAAAAGAAAGAAATTTATTAAAGCTTTGTTTTTATGTTTATTTATACACAGGCTTTTTTCTGTGGATAGATTCACGTAGACCTTTAACCACTTGATGTACAGCGATTCAAAAGGTTGTGGTCATGTGCCAAGGAGCCTTTGGGATAAGCGGCTTAAACCTGTGGATTAAATGGGTGCTTATGCACAGTGGTAGACATCCACAGCCAGGAAGCCCGGTTATCACCAGAGCTTAGACGCGGTTTTCCACAGGGCTTAATCCACAGATTTGGCAATTTGGAGGGCGTAGCGAGGGGGCTTGCCCCCGAAAAGATGTTCGGGGGCGACGCGTATCAGGGATTTACCAGCACCGGCTTGTCGCGATAACGGTCCTTGAACGTGGCCTCGAGCGCCGCCACCTTGGGTTGATCGTTGATCATGATGTAAGGGCTGTAAGGGTGCTGAGTCAGGTAATCCTGGTGATAACCCTCGGCTGGGTAGAAGCCCTTGAGGTCTTCGACCGTCGTTGCCAGTGGTTTGGACCAGGCCTTGGTGCCATTGAGCTGGGTGATATAGGCCTGGGCGATCTGCCGCTGGTCGGCGTCGCCAACGAAAACCGTCGAGCGATACTGGGTGCCGCTGTCCGGACCTTGACGATTCAGCTCGGTGGGATCGTGGATCACCGAGAAGTAGATCTGCAGCAATTGGCCGTAGGTGATCTGGGTGGGGTCGTAGGTCACCTGCACCGACTCGGCATGGCCGGTCTCGCCGCTGCCGACCTCTTCATAGTGAGCGGTCTGCGCCTGGCCGCCGGCATAGCCGGACACCGCCTGGGTCACGCCGTTGACGTGTTGGAACACGCCCTGCACGCCCCAGAAGCAGCCGCCCGCGAATACCGCGGTCTCGCTGTGGACAGTTTTGCCAGGGGTCTCGTCCTGCACCGGTGCAGGGATGATCACCGCCTGCTCGGCATGGGCAAAGGAGGCGCCCAGCAGGGCGGTGGCGAAGGCGCCCCAATGCAAGGGTTTGTGCAAAGCTCGCCAGGTTCGGGCCAGAATCATGTCGTGTGCTCCGGGGACTGTGGATAATTCAGTGTAGCGAGGGAGCTTGCTCCGGATTGCTGCGTATTTTCGGGGGCAAGCCCCCTCGCTACAGGGTTCGATGGCGCCAGGTGGTGTGCAGCCATAGTCGCGGTGCGGCGTTCGCCAAGTCCTCACGCAAAGTTAAATTAAATGTGACAACTCCCCAGGCCGTTCTTGGCCACAATGGGCCCTTTCAAAGCGACGGGAATCAGGCGAATGGACCGGACCAAGCGGGTACTGATCGTAGAAGACGATGCACACATCGCCGACCTGCTGCGCCTGCACCTCAAGGACGAAGGCTACGAGGTGGAGCATGCCAGCGACGGCGACCAGGGCATGCGCCTGCTCGAGCTGCAAAGCTGGGACGCCTTGGTGCTGGACCGGATGCTCCCCGGGGTCGACGGCCTGGAGATCTGCAAGCGCGCCCGCGGCATGGCGCGCTACACGCCGATCATCATCATCAGCGCCCGTTCCAGCGAGGTGCACCGCATCCTCGGTCTGGAACTGGGCGCCGACGATTACCTAGCCAAGCCGTTTTCCATGCTGGAGCTGGTGGCACGTGTGCGCGCGCTGTTGCGCCGTACCGATGCGCTGGCGCGCAATGCGCGGCTGGAGTCCGGGCTGCTGGAAAGCCACGGCGTGGCCATCGACCCCCTCGCCCGCGAATCCTTCCTGCATGGCAAGCCGCTGGGGCTGACGCCGCGTGAATTCGACCTGCTGTACTTCTTCGCCCGTCATCCGGACAAGGTCTTTTCGCGCATGGACCTGCTCAATGAAGTCTGGGGTTATCAACACGATGGCTACGAGCACACCGTCAACACCCACATCAACCGCCTGCGTACCAAGATCGAAGCGGACCCGGCCAATCCACAGCGGATTCTGACGGTCTGGGGCCGCGGCTATAAATTCAGCGCCAACCCCTCGGTGGGTGTTGGCACAGAGGGTACGTCGTGAAAAGTCTTACCCAGCGCCTCTCCCTGGTCTTCGCCGTACTGCTGATTGCCTGCAGCGGGGTGTCGGTGTGGCTGCAGATCAACGCCAGCAACCGTCATGAACAAGTGGTAGTGCAAAAGTTGTCCACAGGCCTGGCCGCGCATATCGCCGAAACCGCGCAGTTGATGGATGCGGATGGCTGGCGGCCCGACGCCGTGCGCGGCCTGTTCGACAAGCTGATGGCGGTCAACCCCGCGGTCGAGGTGTACCTGCTGGCCAAGGACGGGCGCATCGTCGGCAACGCGGCGCCCCCGGGCAAGGTGCAGTTGCAACGCGTCAACCTGGCGCCGATCGGGCAATACCTGAACGGCGCACCGTTGCCGATTCTGGGAGACGATCCTCGTAATCCACAGGCGCAGAAGGTGTTCAGCGCCGCGCCCGTCACCGTGAACGGGCGCGAGGGCGGCTACGTGTACGTGGTCCTGCAGGGTGAGGCCCGCGACGCGCTGGTGGCGGCTTTATCCACAGACTCCGTGCTACGGGCGACGCTGTGGGCCATGGCGATCATGGCGCTGTTCAGCCTGATCATGGGACTGATCGCATTCCGCCTCATTACCCGGCCGTTGCGGGATCTGACTCAGGCTGTGGGTAACTTCGATCCTCATGGTCAAGCCGCAGCGGCGCTCGGCAACGACGGCCCTGAAGCTGTCCACAGGGACGAGATCGCGACTCTGCGCGCGGCCTTCGCACAGATGGGCCAACGCATTACTGCCCAGTGGCGAGAGTTGTCCACACAGGACCAACAGCGCCGCGACATGGTCGCCAATATCTCCCACGACTTGCGCACGCCCCTCACCTCCCTGCACGGTTACCTGGAGACACTACGCCTCAAGGACGGGACACTCAGCCCCGAAGAGCGTCGTCATTATCTGGATATAGCCCTGGGCCAAAGCAGCAAGGTCGGGCGTCTGGCTCAGGAACTGTTCGAGCTGGCGCGGCTGGAATCCGGGTTGGTGCACCCTGAACTCGAACCTTTTGCCCTGCCGGACCTGGTGCAGGACGTGATGCAGAAGTTCGAGCTGGCAGCGGAGGCGCGGCAACAGCGGCTGTCGGCAGAAATGCCCCCCACACTGCCGGCAGTGCGTGCTGACCTGGGCATGATCGAGCGGGTGCTGACCAATCTGCTCGACAACGCCATCCGTCATAACCCGGCGGGCACCCATATTCTGGTGCGCATGCAAGCGCAGTTGACCATGGTGCAGGTCGAGGTGGCCGACAGTGGCCAAGGCCTCTCGCCTCAAGTGCGCAAAGGGTTGTTCACAAGGGCGTCGGCCCTGCAGCGGGTACCGGGAGAAAGCGGCGGCCTGGGCCTGATCATCGTGCAGCGGATGCTGCAATTGCATGGCAGCGAAGTGCGACTGGTCGAGGCGGTGCAGCCGGGGACGGTGTTCCGCTTCCATCTGCAGGCGGCCTGAACGGGGGTATTGTGAGATGTGTAAACAAAAGCTAATAATAGGCATTATCATTAGCGCGTCTCGCCTCCATGCCCTCTGTCCCTCATACCGACGCCGTCCAGCGTATCTACCAGCAGCACCATCACTGGTTGCAGGGGTGGCTGAAGGGGCGTTTGTCCTGCGCCAGCGATGCCGCCGATGTCGCCCACGATACATTCGTGCGCATGCTCAGCTCGCGCAGTGCTGATCAGATCCGTGAGCCGCGGGATTATCTGGCCACGGTGGCTCGCGGGCTGGTGATCGATCGCTACCGCCGCCGGGCAATCGAGTCAGCCTATCTGCAGAGCCTCGCCGCGCGCCCGGAACAACTGGCGCCCAGCGAAGAAGACAAGGCGATCATCCTCGACACGTTGGTGGCTGTGGATAAAGCCTTGACCCAGCTCGGCGCTCGGACCCGACAGATCTTCCTGCTGTCGCAACTGGACGGCCTGACTTATCAACAGATCGCCATGCAGCTCGATGTGTCCCTGACCACAGTCAAAAAGCACATGATCCGCGCCTTTACCGAATGCACCCTGATCATGGCGGCCGCCTGAATGGCCAGCCTGCCCCAGCGCAAGATCGTCGAAGCGGCGGCCACCTGGTACGTCCAGTTTCAAAGCGAGGCGCCGACTGACCGGCAACGTCAGGCCTGGCAACGCTGGCTCGACAGTGACCCGGCGCACCGTCTGGCCTGGGAGCAGATGGAGCAGATGCAGCGTCACCTCGGCGCCCTGCCCCGCGAGGCCAGCCGGCGCGCCTTGTCGGCCGGGCAGCAGCGGCGCCAGGTGCTCAAGTTGCTGGCGCTGATCGGCGCCACCGGCTATCTGGGCTGGAACCTGCAGGATCGGATCAGCCCCTTGGCACTGTGGGCCGACTATCGCACCGCTGTGGGCGCCCACCGTTCCATCGAGCTGGCCGATGGCACCCGGCTCGAGCTCAATACCGATACGGCTGTGGATATCCTCTATGACGCGCAGCAGCGTGTGATCCGGCTGCGGCAAGGGGAAATTCTCGTCAGCACCGGTAAACGGGGTGATCAACGCCCGTTGTACGTGGCTACCCGCGAGGGACGGGTGCAGGCCCTGGGGACAGTTTTTTCCGTCCGGCAGTTATCCACAGCCACCCGGGTCGGCGTGCTGGAAGACCAGGTACGGCTGTCGCCACGGGATGCCCCAGCGGACGATCAGCGCCTCAAGGCAGGTGAAAGTGCCGAGTTCGATCGCCAGCATGTTTCCGCGCACCAGCCCTATTCGGCGGCACAGGCGGCCTGGGTCAATGGCCAGTTGATCGTGCTCGATGCCACGCTGGGTGAGGTCGCCGCAGAGCTGGAGCGCTATCGGCCGGGCAGCCTGCACTGTGAACCGCAGGCGGCGCGGCTCAGGGTGTCAGGGACTTTCAAGGTCAATGACAGCGATGCGGTGCTGAGCAATCTGCAGGCAACGCTGCCCATCAGCGTCAGTTATTTCAGCCGTTACTGGGTCACCATCAGGCATCGCTGAAAATATCCACAGCTGGGGTTACCTTTTTCGAAGCTGGCGCGGCCCTACAGATAACCGCGGATCAACGCGAACGTCTGTCACCTTCCAGAGCCGAATATCACCATGCGCTTTCCCCCAGTGACCTTGTCTGCCCGCCGGCATCTATCCCGACACTGCGTTGCCTATGGCTTGCTGATCAGCAGCGCCAGCCTGATGCCGCTGCTCAGCGCCAATGCCTATGCGGCCAGCGCCACGCAAAGCTATACCATCGCCGCCGGCCCGCTGGACAAGGCGCTGAGCCAGTTCGCCGCCTCGGCCAACGTGATCCTTTCGTTCGCGCCCGGGCAAACCGCCAATCGCCGCACCGCCGGCTTGCAGGGCAGTTATTCGGTGGAACAGGGGTTCGCCACGCTGCTGCAGGGCTCGGGATTACAGGCTGCCAGCCAGGCGCCGGGCAGCTATGTGCTGCAAGCCGTGCCCGCCAGTGACGCCGTCAACCTCGCGCCCACTCGCATCGACTCCTCGACGCCGGGCATCCAAGGGCAATACGCCGAGCCTGACGTGGGCTACAAGGCCGACCGCAGCCGCGCCGCGACCAAGACCAGCACTGCCCTGTCCGAGACCCCACGCTCGGTCTCGGTGGTTACCGCACAGCGCATGAAGGATCAGAAGTCCCAGAGCCTCACGGAAGTGCTCGGCTACGTGCCCGGTATTTTCGCGCCGCCCTTCGCGGCGGGCGACAGCCTGGCCGGCGACCTGTTCTTCATCCGCGGCTTCAACGCCACCGATTACGGCTACGGGCTGCTGCGCGACGGCCTGCGCGTGCAGGGCAACCGCTACGACACCACCACCGAACCCTATGGCCTGGAGCGGGTGGAGATCTTCCGTGGCCCGTCGTCCATTCTCTATGGCGAAAACGCCCCGGGCGGGCTGGTCAATCTGGTCAGCAAGCGGCCGACCGCCGAGTCCCAGGGCGAGGTGCAACTCGGCTACGGCAGCAACAACCGCCGGCAGTTGGGCGTCGACGTGTCCGGGCCGTTGAATGACAGCGGTACCGTGCTGGGGCGGATGGTGATGTTCGGCCGCGAATCCGACACCCAGACCGACCACGTGCCCGACGATCGCTTGTATGTGGCGCCGTCCATGACCCTCAACTTTGATGACTACAACACGCTGACGCTGCTGGCCAACTACCAGAAGGACCACACCAATCTCGAACTGGGCCTGCCGGCCGCCGGCACCCTGCTGAACAACCCCAATGGCAAGCTGAGCAAGCACACCATGCTCGGCGATCCGGACTGGAATCACTTCAAGCGCGAAACCTGGAGCGTCGGCTACGAATTTGCCCACAGCTTCAACGACGACTGGCAGTTCCGCCAGAATTCGCGGTTCATGGAGTCGCGCATCGATCGCCATGAAACCTGGCCGACCGCGCTGAACAATGGCGGTTATGGCACCAATGTGACCATGACCGCTTACGACCGGGACAATCAGTCCCTGGTCTACTCTGTGGATAACCAGCTGGAAGGCAAATTTGCCTTGGGCGCTGTGGATAACACCTTGCTGCTGGGCGTCAGCCACGACCGCACCTCGTTCAACCAGGACTGGGATGCCGGTTTCGGCGGCGTGATCAATGTCTTCAACCCTGTGTACACCCGCACCCCCACAACCCCGGTGCATGTGCAGAACACCGTGCTCGAGCAGGACATGAACGGCGTTTATGCACAGCTCCACAGCAAGTATGACCACTGGATCATGCTGCTCGGCGGGCGCCAGGATTGGGTCGACAGCGATTACAGCGACAAGGTGAGCCCGGCCAGCAACATCAGCTCCAGCGACAAGAAGTTCACCTACCAAGGCGGTTTGATGTACGCCTTCGATAACGGTGTCACGCCTTATGTCAGCTACTCCACGGCGTTCGTGCCCGTGCAACAGATCTCCAACGCCGGCGCCCCGCTCAATCCGATCACCAGCCGTCAGTACGAAGTGGGGATGAAGATCGAGCCGATCGGCTGGAACACCTCGATCACCGCATCTGTGTACGACCTGTTGAAGAAGGACGACACCTATCTGGACTCGACCACCAACACCTATCGCCAGGTCGGCCAGAGCCGCTCCAAAGGCATGGAGCTCGAGGTCAACAGCGACGTCACCGCCAACCTCAATCTGGTGGCCTCCTACAGCTACACCGATGCGCGCATCACCAAGGACAAGGCTGGCTCGATCGTCGAAGGCAAGCAGATGACCGGCGTGCCGCGCAATCAGGCCTCGGTCTGGGCCAAATACCGCTTCCTCGATGGCTACCTCGACGGCCTGCATGTCGGCGCCGGGGTGCGCTACTTCGACAGCACCTTCTCGTACACCGGCGCCAGCCTGTACGGCAAGCTCGATGCCGGGGACGTGACGCTGGTGGACGCCAACGTCGGCTACCGCATCGATCCGCACTGGTCCGTCGACCTCAACGCGAAAAACCTCTTCAACAAGGACTACGTGTCAGGCTGCAACGACGCCGGCCGCTGCTATTGGGGAGACAGTCGCACCCTGCTGGGGACGGTTTCCTACAACTGGTAACCGTTCACCCTGTTGATAACTTACTTGCCGATACAGAAGCTCGAGAAAATCCGCCCCAACAGATCATCGGAGCTGAAGGCTCCGGTGATTTCCCCCAGCGCCTGCTGTGCCTGGCGCAAATCCTCAGCCAACAGCTCACCGGCGCCGGCCAGTGTCAGCTGCTCACGGCCGTGATCGAGATATCCACAGGCCTGACGCAGCGCCTCCAGATGGCGGCGCCGCGCACTGAAGCTGCTTTCGGCCGTCTGTTCATAACCCATGCAGGCCTTGAGGTGCTCACGCAGCAGCTCCAGGCCCGCGCCCTCGGTCTTGGCGCTGAGGCTGATGGTCACGTGGCCATCGGCGCTGGTGCTCATGCTGATGGGCTCGGCGCTGAGGTCGGCCTTGTTGCGGATCAGCGTGACCTTGGCCGGGTCCGGGCGCTGTTCAAGGAATTCCGGCCACAGCGCGAAGGGGTCATCGGCTTCCGGCGCGGTGGCATCGACCACCAGTAGCACGCGGTCAGCCTCACTGATCGCCTTGAGTGCACGTTCGACGCCAATCTTTTCCACATGGTCTTCGGTGTCGCGCAAACCAGCGGTGTCGACCACGTGCAGCGGCATGCCGTCGATGTGGATATGTTCGCGCAGCACATCCCGAGTAGTGCCGGCGATATCGGTGACGATCGCCGCTTCGCGCCCGGCCAGCAGGTTGAGCAGGCTGGACTTGCCGGCATTGGGGCGGCCGGCGATGACCACGCTCATGCCATCGCGCAGCAGGGCACCCTGCCCGGCCTCTTTGAGCACTGTGGATAACTCCGCGCGGACTTTGTCCACCAGGGCCAGGACGTGGCCATCGGCGAGGAAGTCGATTTCTTCCTCGGGAAAATCGATCGCTGCTTCTACGTAGATGCGCAGGCTGATGAGTTTTTCCGTGAGGTCGTTGACCCGCAGTGAAAATGCGCCCTGCAGCGAACGCAGGGCATTGCGCGCCGCCTGTGCCGAACTCGCTTCGATCAGGTCGGCGATGGCCTCGGCCTGAGCCAGGTCGAGCTTGTCGTTGAGGAAGGCGCGCTCGCTGAACTCCCCTGGCCGTGCCAGCCGGCAGCCGAGTTGTACACAGCGTTGCAGCAACATATCGAGCACCACCGGGCCGCCATGGCCCTGCAGTTCAAGCACGTCTTCACCGGTGAACGAGTTGGGCCCGGGGAAATACAGCGCCAGACCCTCGTCGATCACCTCGCCTTCGCCATCCCGAAACGCACCGTAGTGGGCGTATCGGGGGGTCAGGGTGCGAGCAGTGATGGCTTGCGCCGCGCTGCTGGCCAGAGGCCCGGAAATACGCACTATGCCGACCCCACCGCGGCCCTGGGCAGTGGCAATGGCAGCGATGGTTTCGCGGGGGATGTTCATGGCTCTGGCCTCTCGACAGATATACACAGATAGCAAAACGCCCCACGACGGGGGCGTTTTATCCACAGATCACAGCTTGATCTGTCAGGCGGCGGCCTTAGCGGCGTTGGCCCGTTCAATGCTGCGGGTAATGTACCACTGCTGCAGGATCGACAGCGTGTTGTTGGTCACCCAGTACATGACCAGACCGGCAGGGAACCACAGGAAGAAGAAGGTGAACACGATCGGCATCAACTTCATTACCTTGGCCTGCATCGGATCCGGCGGCGTCGGGTTCAAGCGCTGCTGGATGAACATGGTCGCGCCCATGATGATCGGCAGGATGAAGAACGGATCCTTGATCGACAGGTCGGTTATCCACAGCAGCCAAGGGGCCTGACGCATCTCGACGCTTTCGAGTAGTACCCAGTACAGTGACAGGAAGACCGGCATCTGCACCACGATCGGCAAGCAGCCGCCCAGTGGGTTGATCTTCTCTTTCTTGTACAGCTCCATCATTGCCTGCGACATCTTCTGGCGATCGTCACCGTGCTGCTCTTTCAGTGCAGCCAGTTTCGGTGCCACGGCACGCATGCGCGCCATCGATTTGTAGCTCGCCGCGGACAGCGGGAAAAACAGCAGCTTGATCAGGACGGTCAAGCAGATGATCGAGAAGCCCCAGTTACCGAGGATCGCGTGGATGTGCTTGAGCAGCCAGAAGATCGGTTGCGCGATGAACCACAGAATGCCGTAGTCGACGGTCAGTTCCAGACCTGGCGACAGCGCTTTCAGGCGGTCCTGGGTTTTCGGGCCAGCGTACAGGGTCGCGGTGGTCTCAGCCTTGGCACCTGGCGCGACGGTGATGGTCGGGCCGGTGAAGCCGATGATGTAGTTACCCTGGCTGTCCTTGCGAGTGGTGACGTTGTTGCTGTCGTCCTTCGCCGGGATCCACGCCGTCACGAAATAGTGCTGCAGCCAGGCGACCCAGCCCCCTTGCACGGTTTCTTTCAGGTTGCCCTTGTCGATGTCTTTCATCGACACTTTTTTGTACGGCTCGTTGCTGGTCCACATGGCCGCACCCAGATAGGTGGCGGTGCTGGTGGCAGTGCTGGCCGAAGGGTCATCGCTGTGGTCGCGCTTGAGCTGGGCGAACAGGTTGCCGTTCCAGGCTTGCGCACTCTGGTTGTCGATCAGGTACGTGACCTTGAGGTCGTACTCGCCGCGGTCCAGGGTGAAGCGCTTGATGTAGTTGACGCCGTTGTCGCTGAACTTCAGGTCGACGACCAGTTGGTTCTGGCCGTCAGCCAGCTGGTAGCTCGGCTGCGCAGTGGCATACAACGGGCGACCGGCCGCGCGGACGTCCGGGCCATTGGCGCCGGTCAGGCCGCTTTGCGCCAGATAGGTACGTTCGCCACCGTCATCGAACAGCTGGAACGGGATTTCCGGATGGTCCTGGCGACGCGGGAATTTGGGCAGCGTCAACTGGACGACATCGCCGCCTTTTGGATCGATAGCCAGGTCGAGAACGTCGGTCTTGACGCGGATCAGGTTGCTGCTGGTAGCGACCGGCGCGATGGCAGGTGCTGCGGTAGAACCGTCGGTTCCGGCGTTAGGGACATCGGCGCTGGCGGCTGCGGCAGGGCCGGCAGGTACGTCAGGCAGTTCCGAAGCACGGGTGGCGGCAGCATTCTGATTCGGCGGCGGCGTCTGGCCGTAGTCCTGGTTCCACTTGAAAACCATGACGTAGGCGACGATTGCCAGGGCGACGATCAGGATCGTGCGTTTAATATCCATGATTACTCGGCTATCGAAGAATTACGGGGAGAGTGGGCAGACGGAACAGGGTCGAAACCACCGGTGTTCCAAGGATGACAGCGACCCAGACGACGAGCTGCCAACCAGCCACCACGCAATACGCCATGTTGTTCAATGGCTTCGATCGCGTAGCAGGAGCAACTGGGGTAGAAGCGGCAGTGGTCTGCCATCAATGGGCTGATGGCATAGCGATAAAACTGGATCGGTACGAGTGCCAGTTTACGCATCTTGACTGTCCACCCCTTCAGGTACGGTGCTGGCCACTGGAGCAGGCCGGCTCCGAGCAAGGCGTTTCCAGAGCTTGCCCAAATGTTGATGCAGTTCCGGATTTTCCACGTCGCCCAAACCCTTGCGAGCCACGATCACTATGTCCCATCCGGCCAGGAGTTCCTGGTGCAGACGGAATGAATCGCGCATCACACGTTTGAGGCGGTTGCGCTGAACGGAGAGCTTGACGCTCTTTTTCCCGATCACCAGCCCGAGACGGGGGTGTTCGAAATCGTTTTCGCGCGCAAGGAGCAGGAGGTTTTTCCCTGGAACCTTGCCGGTTGGGGAGTCGAAGACTGTCTTGAAGTGACGGGGTGTAAGCAGACGCTTATCCCGATTGAAGTCCTGACTCACCCCCTGTGCCGGAGAATCAAACGGCCAGACGCGCACGGCCTTTGGCACGGCGACGCGACAGTACGGCGCGGCCGTTCTTGGTGGCCATGCGAGCACGGAAACCGTGGGTGCGGGCGCGTTTGATGGTGCTGGGTTGGAAAGTACGTTTCATGGCGTGCTACCTGGTTGTTCGACTACGGGCCGGAATGGCCCCCGTTTTAAGAGACCGGCGATTCTAGTGGGTGCAACGCCGCAGGTCAATTTCCAACCAGCTTTTCCTTCAATAAGGCATGACCGCCCGTCTGCCTGGCCTCCCATTCATCTTTTCCCTGACCGCCCGCTTTTGCTTCGAGGCCGTGTGCTTGAAATAGAAATAAAGAAGGGACTTATTTTAAAGCTCTTTTGTAAAGCTTACTGATGTTAGGCACGTACCCTTCTGTGGATAACCCATTTCAGCCCCATGAAACCGGTGCCGCCGCCGTTTCACAAGTCTGTCCGCAAGCGGTGCCGTTCCTGTGCTGCGCCCGCGTACAACCTGTGCATGAAATAGCGACTTTTCCACAGGGTGGTTATCCACAGATTTCAACCCTGACTTGTGCAAAGGGCTTGTGCATGGTTATCCACAGATCTCAGCCGGCGGATTCTGAGGGCGGGAAAACCTCTAAGAGGCTGATTTATTGTGGGCCTTGGCGCTTGTGCATGTGGATAAGTGTCACGGTGGCCGGTACAATGGCCGCTGTTTTTGCCTCAGCTGTGCTCAAATCAGGGGATATCCGTGTCAGTGGAACTTTGGCAGCAGTGCGTAGAGCTTCTGCGCGATGAACTGCCTGCCCAGCAATTCAACACCTGGATCCGTCCGCTACAGGTCGAAGCCGAAGGCGACGAGTTGCGCGTCTATGCGCCTAACCGGTTCGTGCTCGATTGGGTCAACGAGAAATACCTGAGCCGTCTGCTCGAGTTGCTCGGCGAGCACGGCAACGGCATGGCGCCCGCACTCTCCTTATTGATAGGCAGCCGTCGCAGCTCGGCTGCGCGTGCCGCACCCAATGCGCCACTGGCTGCTGCGGTGGCTGCATCGCAAGCCGTCAGTGCGCCTGCCCCCGAGCCTGTCACCGCCGCTGCCCCTGCGGTCGTGGCAGCCGCCGTGGTCGCGGTCGCCCATGACGAGCCTTCCCGAGACAGCTTCGATTCCATGGCCGGTGCCAGTTCGCAGCCTGCGCCGGTGCGCGCCGAGCAGCGTACCGTTCAGGTAGAAGGCGGCCTCAAGCACACCAGTTATCTGAACCGCACCTTTACCTTTGAAAACTTCGTCGAAGGTAAGTCCAACCAGCTGGCCCGCGCGGCCGCCTGGCAGGTGGCGGATAACCCCAAGCACGGTTACAACCCGCTCTTCCTTTATGGTGGCGTCGGCTTGGGTAAGACTCACTTGATGCATGCTGTGGGTAACCACCTGCTCAAGAAGAATCCCAACGCCAAGGTGGTGTACCTGCACTCCGAGCGCTTCGTGGCCGACATGGTCAAGGCGCTGCAGCTCAATGCCATCAATGAGTTCAAGCGCTTCTACCGTTCGGTGGACGCCCTGCTCATCGATGACATTCAGTTCTTCGCCCGCAAGGAGCGTTCCCAGGAAGAGTTCTTCCATACCTTCAATGCCTTGCTCGAAGGTGGCCAGCAGGTGATCCTCACCAGTGACCGCTATCCGAAGGAAATCGAAGGCCTCGAAGAGCGTCTCAAGTCGCGCTTCGGTTGGGGCCTGACGGTTGCCGTCGAGCCACCGGAGCTGGAAACCCGCGTTGCGATCCTGATGAAAAAGGCCGATCAGGCCAAAGTCGAGCTGCCACACGACGCAGCGTTCTTCATCGCCCAGCGCATCCGCTCCAACGTGCGTGAGCTCGAGGGCGCGTTGAAGCGCGTGATCGCCCACTCGCACTTCATGGGCCGAGACATCACCATCGAGCTGATTCGCGAATCGCTCAAGGACTTGCTCGCGCTGCAGGACAAGCTGGTCAGTGTGGATAACATCCAGCGCACCGTGGCCGAGTACTACAAGATCAAGATTTCCGATCTGCTGTCCAAGCGTCGCTCGCGCTCGGTGGCGCGTCCTCGCCAGGTGGCCATGGCCTTGTCCAAGGAACTGACCAACCACAGTCTTCCTGAAATCGGCGACGTATTCGGCGGCCGCGACCACACTACCGTGCTGCACGCCTGTCGCAAGATCAACGAACTCAAAGAATCCGACGCGGACATCCGCGAGGATTACAAGAACCTGCTGCGGACGCTGACGACGTGATCCGCGCAGCGCAGCTCATCAAGGCAAGGGACTAGACCATGCATTTCACCATTCAACGCGAAGCCCTGTTGAAACCCCTGCAACTGGTCGCAGGGGTCGTCGAGCGCCGCCAGACCTTGCCGGTCCTGTCGAACGTATTGCTCGTCGTCGAGGGTCAACAACTGTCGCTCACCGGTACCGATCTCGAGGTCGAACTTGTGGGTCGCGTGCAGTTGGAAGAACCTGCCGAGGCGGGCGAAATCACCGTTCCGGCGCGCAAGCTGATGGATATCTGCAAGAGCCTACCCAACGACGTGCTGATCGACATCAAGCTCGATGAGCAAAAGCTCGTGGTCAAGGCCGGTCGCAGCCGGTTCACCTTGTCGACCTTGCCAGCCAACGATTTCCCGACGGTCGAGGAAGGCCCTGGCTCCCTGACCTGCAGCCTGGCGCAGAGCCGCCTGCGTCGTCTGATCGAACGCACCAGCTTCGCCATGGCCCAACAGGATGTGCGCTACTACCTTAACGGCATGCTGCTGGAAGTCTCCGCCGGCGTGATGCGCGCAGTCGCCACCGACGGGCACCGTCTGGCCATGTGCTCGATGCAGGCCGATATCGGTCAGCCGGATCGTCATCAAGTCATCGTGCCGCGCAAAGGTATCCTCGAACTGGCGCGTCTGCTCACCGAGCCGGATGGCATGGTCAGCATCGTGCTGGGTCAGCATCACATCCGCGCGACCACAGGTGAATTCACCTTCACTTCGAAACTGGTAGACGGCAAGTTCCCTGACTACGAGCGCGTGCTGCCCAAGGGTGGCGACAAGTTGGTACTGGGTGATCGCCAGGCGCTGCGCGAGGCTTTCAGCCGTACCGCCATCCTGTCGAACGAGAAGTACCGTGGTATCCGTCTGCAACTGGCTAGCGGCCAGTTGAAGATTCAGGCCAACAACCCCGAGCAGGAAGAGGCGGAAGAAGAAGTGGGCGTCGATTACAACGGCGGCTCGCTGGAGATCGGCTTCAACGTCAGCTATCTGCTGGACGTGCTGGGCGTCATGACGACTGAGCAAGTGCGCTTGATCCTGTCCGATTCCAACAGCAGCGCGCTGCTGCAGGAATCCGACAACGATGACTCCGCATACGTCGTCATGCCCATGCGCCTGTAATGCTCAGCACAGACTAGATGTCCCTCAGTCGTGTGTCCGTCACCGCGGTGCGCAATCTGCACCCGGTGACTATTTCCCCCTCCCCGCGTATCAATATCCTTTACGGTGCCAACGGCAGCGGCAAGACCAGCATGCTCGAAGCCGTGCACCTGCTGGGCCTGGCTCGGTCGTTCCGCAGCACTCGGCTGTTGCCGGTCATCCAGCATGACCAGGCCGCTTGCACGGTCTTCGGCGTGGTGGATGAGGCAGAAGGCGGCCCCCGTAATTTAGGCGTATCGCGTGAGCGCAACGGTGAATTCACCATCCGTATCGATGGCCAAAACGCGCGCAGCGCTGCGCAGCTGGCTGAAATCATGCCGTTGCAGCTCATCAATCCGGACAGCTTCCGCTTGCTCGAAGGCGCGCCGAAAATTCGTCGTCAGTTCCTCGATTGGGGAGTGTTCCACGTGGAACCTCGCTTCATGGGCACCTGGCAGCGCCTACAGAAGGCATTGAAGCAACGGAACTCATGGCTGCGACATGGTACACTTGACCCCGCTTCACAAGCGGCATGGGACAGGGAACTGTGCCAGGCCAGTGCAGAGATCGATGAGTATCGCCGAGCCTATATCAAGGCGTTGAAGCCGGTTTTCGAGCGGACCTTGAGTGAACTGGTCGCGCTTGAAGGGCTCACATTAAGCTATTACCGCGGCTGGGATAAAGATCGCGAACTGGTTGAGGTGCTGTCTACCTCCCTGCTTCGTGACCAGCAAATGGGACACACCCAGGCGGGACCGCAACGCGCCGATCTGCGCTTGAGATTGGGTGGCCATAACGCTGCCGAGATTCTCTCCAGGGGTCAGCAGAAGCTGGTGGTGTGCGCCTTGCGCATAGCTCAGGGGCATCTGGTGAGCCAGGCCCGTCGCGGACAATGCATCTATCTGGTGGACGACTTACCGTCGGAGCTCGATGAGCAGCACCGTCGCTCGTTATGCCGCTTGTTGGAAGACTTACGCTGCCAGGTGTTCATCACCTGTGTAGACCACGAATTATTGAGGGAAGGCTGGCAGACGGAAACGCCAGTTGCCTTGTTCCACGTGGAACAAGGCTGTATCACCCAGACCCACGATCATCGGGAGTGAAGGCATGAGCGAAAACCAAACGTACGACTCCTCCAGCATTAAAGTGCTGAAAGGGCTTGATGCCGTACGCAAACGTCCCGGTATGTACATTGGCGACACCGATGATGGTAGCGGTCTGCACCACATGGTGTTCGAGGTCGTCGACAACTCGATCGACGAAGCCTTGGCCGGCCATTGCGACGACATCACCATCACCATCCACCCAGATGAATCCATCTCGGTGCGCGACAACGGTCGCGGCATTCCAGTCGACGTACATAAAGAGGAAGGCGTTTCCGCCGCCGAGGTCATCATGACCGTCCTCCACGCCGGTGGTAAGTTCGACGACAACTCCTACAAGGTATCCGGCGGTCTGCACGGTGTAGGGGTATCCGTAGTAAACGCCCTGTCCGAATCACTGCTGCTGACCGTACGCCGCAGTGGTCATATCTGGGAACAGACATACGTCCACGGCGTACCGCAAGAGCCGATGAAAATCGTTGGCGACAGCGATACCACCGGCACCCAGATCCACTTCAAGCCATCGGCTGAAACCTTCAAGAATATTCACTTCAGCTGGGACATCCTGGCCAAGCGGATTCGCGAACTGTCGTTCCTCAACTCCGGCGTCGGCATCCTGTTGAAGGATGAGCGCTCGGGCAAGGAAGAGCTGTTCAAATACGAAGGTGGTCTGCGTGCGTTCGTTGAATACCTGAACACCAACAAGACCCCGGTCAACCAGGTGTTCCACTTCAATATCCAGCGCGAAGACGGCATCGGTGTCGAAATCGCCCTGCAGTGGAACGACAGTTTCAACGAGAATCTGCTGTGCTTCACCAACAACATTCCGCAGCGCGATGGTGGTACGCACCTGGTGGGCTTCCGCTCCGCCCTGACGCGTAACCTCAATACCTACATCGAGCAGGAAGGTCTGGCCAAGAAGAACAAGGTCGCGACCACCGGTGATGATGCCCGTGAAGGCTTGACCGCGATCATCTCGGTCAAGGTGCCGGATCCCAAGTTCAGCTCGCAGACCAAGGACAAGCTGGTTTCGTCCGAAGTCAAAACTGCGGTCGAGCAGGAGATGGGCAAGTACTTTTCCGACTTCCTGCTGGAAAACCCGAACGAAGCCAAGGCTGTGGTCGGCAAGATGATCGACGCTGCCCGCGCCCGTGAAGCTGCGCGCAAGGCCCGTGAGATGACCCGCCGCAAAGGTGCATTGGACATCGCCGGCCTGCCCGGCAAATTGGCTGACTGCCAGGAGAAAGACCCTGCTCTCTCCGAACTCTACCTGGTGGAGGGTGACTCCGCAGGTGGCTCGGCCAAGCAGGGCCGTAACCGCAAGACTCAGGCGATCCTGCCGTTGAAGGGCAAGATCCTTAACGTCGAGAAAGCCCGCTTCGACAAGATGATTTCTTCCCAGGAAGTCGGCACCTTGATCACGGCGCTGGGCTGCGGTATCGGCCGCGAAGAGTACAACATCGACAAGCTGCGCTATCACAACATCATCATCATGACCGATGCTGACGTCGACGGTTCGCACATCCGTACCCTGTTGCTGACGTTCTTCTTCCGTCAACTGCCGGAGCTGGTCGAGCGTGGCTACATCTATATCGCTCAACCGCCGCTGTACAAGGTCAAGAAGGGCAAGCAGGAGCAGTACATCAAGGACGACGACGCCATGGAAGAATACATGACGCAGTCGGCCCTCGAAGACGCCAGCCTGCACCTCAATGAGTCGGCACCCGGCATCTCCGGTGAGGCGCTGGAGCGTCTGGTCAATGATTTCCGCATGGTGATGAAGACCCTCAAGCGCCTGTCGCGCCTGTACCCGCAGGAGCTCACCGAGCACTTCGTATACCTGCCGGCGGTCTCCCTCGACGACCTGTCCAATCATGAAGGCATGCAAGCCTGGCTGGCCAAGTTCGACGAGCGCCTGCGCAACACCGAGAAGTCCGGCCTGGTCTACAAGGCCAGCCTGCGCGAAGACCGTGAACGTAACGTCTGGCTGCCGGAAGTGGAAATCACCTCCCACGGCCTGGCCAACTATGTCACCTTCAACCGCGACTTCTTCGGCAGCAACGACTACAAGACGGTCACTGCTCTTGGCGCGCAGTTGAGCACCCTGCTGGATGAAGGCGCGTACGTGCAACGTGGCGAGCGCAAGAAGGCGGTAGTGGAGTTCAAAGAAGCACTGGAATGGCTGATGACCGAAAGCACCAAGCGTCACACCATCCAGCGCTACAAAGGACTGGGCGAAATGAACCCGGACCAGCTGTGGGAAACCACCATGGACCCGACCGTACGCCGCATGCTGCGTGTAACCATCGAAGACGCGATCGCTGCCGATCAGATCTTCAACACCTTGATGGGTGATGCGGTAGAGCCGCGCCGCGACTTTATCGAGAGCAATGCGTTGGCGGTGTCGAACCTGGATTTCTAAGGTTCGCCCCCTCAAACCCCGGCCTCATCCGCCGGGGTTTTTATTACCCGCCGTTGCTCCCCAGCAGCGAAGGCTCCGCCGCCGCCAACTTGCCCACCAGAAAATCCCGAAACACCGCCACCGCCGACGGCAATGTCCGCCCGGCCATGCTCTGCAATTCCACCCGCCGTTTCTGCATCTCGCCATCGGCAATCACGATCGCTTGTACGTCCTTGTGCACCACGCGGTTATGCAGTGTCAGCTCCCCTGCCAGGCTTATCCCGCCGCCATCCATCACGAACTGGTACATCGCCCCAAAGTAGTTGCTCGTGAGCGCCGGTTCGAAGTACAGCCCCTGCACGCCGCAGCAGATATCGAACAACTGACGCAGCGTGGTATTCGGCATGGGCAGGGCGATGGGGTATGGCTGCAACTCGGCCAGGGTGACCTGCGCCCTCCCCGCCAGCGGATGATTGTTGGCGACTATGGCTTTGACGATGCCCAGGAATGCATGCTCGACCTTGATCTCGCGCTCCGGCGACAGGCTGAAGGTCAATGCCAGGTCGACGTCGCCGGTGCGTACCTTCTCGGTGGCCACGGTGGGCGGGAACACTTCGAGGGTGAAATGAATGCCCTCGTACTCGCGCCTGAATTCGGCGATGGCCCCGGGCAGGAACTCCATGGCGAACCCCTCGGAACAACCGATCTTCACCACGCCACGTTGCAGCCCCTGCAGGTCGCGGATCTCAGCGATGACTTCGCGAGCTTCCAGCTCAGCCTTGCGCGCATAGGCAGCCAGGCGCACACCGGCATCACTCAGCAGCATGCCCCGTGCACGACGTTCGAACAGCACACAGTTCAGATCCCGCTCCAGTTTGGCGATCTGCCGGCTGACGGCGGAAGCGGCGACATTGAGATGTTCAGAGGCTTCGCTGATGGATCCACAGCGCGCTACCTCGAGGAAATGCCGCAAAGCGATGGATTGCACACCGTACAGCTGCATGACACCTCCAACGTGGTGGGTTGCCTTTTAGGCAATGAAGAATTCGAAAGAAGATGCTTGTGGCATTGATACGCTATGCATAGGATCAAGTCGAGTCCTCCCGCGGCTCGCCCATAAAAGCATCTCCATAAGAAAAACAGCTTCGCCCTCTACCCTCTTGCAGTCCCTGCCCTTTGACACACTCACTCGCCAAGGAGACGACGGCATGGGCATCAAAGGTTTCGCCTGCAGTGCAGCACTGCTGGCCTTGTTCTGCACCACCCCGGTATTCGCCAACAAAGCCAATGACACACTGGTTTACGCCTCCGACAGCGAGCCAGAAAACATCAGCCCGTATCACAACGACTTGCGCGAAGGCGTGGTGCTGGCGCGCCTGGCCTGGGACAACCTGATCTATCGCGACCCCGACACCGGCGAGTACAAACCCATGCTCGCGCAGAGCTGGAAACAGGTTGACGACACCACCATCGATTTCACCCTGCGCCAGGACGTGAAGTTCCACGACGGCACGCCGATGACCGCCGACGACGTGGTGTTCACCCTCAACTGGGTGGTGTCGCCAGACTCCAAAGTGGTCACCGTGCAGAACGTCGACTGGATCGCCAGTGCGGAAAAACTCGGTGACTACCAAGTGCGCTTGCACATGAAGAAGCCCTTCCCGCCCGCGTTGGAATACCTCTCCAATGCCGTGCCGATTTTCCCCAAGGTCTACTTCGAAAAAGTCGGGCTGGCGGGCTTCGCCAAGCAGCCGATCGGGACCGGGCCGTACAAAGTGGTCTCGGTCACCCCCGGCGTCGGGGTCACGCTGGAACGCTTCGATGACTACTTCAAGGAAAGCCCCCAGGGCCCCGCGCACATCAAGCATCTGCAGTTCCGCGTGATCCCCGATGCCGAAACCCGCACCGCCGAGCTGATGACCGGTGGCGTGGACTGGATCTGGCGAGTGGCGCCGGATCAGGCCGAGCAGCTCAAGGCCATGCCCAACCTGTCGGTCGTCAGTGGTGCCACCATGCGCATCGGCTTCTTGATCCTCGATGCCCGCGGCACGTCCAGCGACAACTCGCCGATGAAGAACCTCAAGGTGCGTCAGGCCATCAACTACGCGATCAACCGTGACGCCCTGGCTTCGCAACTGGTCGGTGGCGAAAGCAAGCCGCTGCAAGTGGCGTGCTACCCGGCACAGTTCGGCTGCGACACCAGCGTTGCCACGCAATACAACTACGACCCGGCCAAGGCCAAGGAACTGCTCAAGGAAGCGGGTTATCCACAGGGCTTCGAAACCGAAATCTACGCCTACCGGGATCGCGACTACGCCGAAGCCATCATCGGCAACCTGCGCGCCGTCGGCATCAACGCCAAACTGCGTTACCTCAAGTACGCGGCGCTGCGCGATCAGCAACGCGGCGGCCACGTGCCCATGTCCTTTCAGGCCTGGGGTTCGTTCTCGATCCTCGACACTTCGGCGTCGGCCGGCACCTGGTTCAAGGGTAACCCGGACGACAACATCAAGGACCCGGACGTACAGAAGTGGTTGCAGACCGCCGACAACGCCCTCGATCCCCAGGTGCGCAAGGAGAACTACAGCAAGGCGCTCAAGCGGATCAGCGAGCAGGCCTACTGGGCGCCGCTGTTCAACTACTCGCTGAACTACGCCTTCAATCAGGATCTGCAGTTCAAGCCGTATCCGGACGAGCTGCCACGCTTCGTTCTTTCTCGCTGGAAATGACCCTCGTGGCCAGTCGGGCGCATCCCCGCTGGCCTTCACGTGAGCAGGATATCGGCCATGTTGGGATTTCTCTTGCGGCGCCTGGGTATTGCCCTGTGCGTTGCCATCACCGTCTCGATCATCAGCTTTTCGTTGCTGCATCTGTCCGGCGATCTGGCCACGGCCATCGGCGGGCCCGAGGCCAGCAGCGAGCAGATCGAGCAGATTCGTGTGCAATACGGCTTGAACAAACCGTTGGCTGCCCAGTACTTCAGCTGGCTCGGCGACCTGGCGCATCTGGATCTGGGCAATTCGTTTTTCTTTCAGGAGTCGGTGTACAACCTTATCGCCGCGCGCCTGCCCATTACCCTCGGACTGGGCGCCATGGCGCTGGCCGTCGCCTTGCTGGTGGCCATCCCGCTGGGCGTGCTGGCGGCGGTCAAGCGTGACACCTGGATCGATCGGCTCGCCCTTAGCATCGCGGTGCTGGGGCAAGCCATGCCGAGTTTCTGGTTCGCGCTGATGCTGATCGTGCTGTTCGCTGTCACCCTGCACTGGCTGCCAGTGTCCGGCAATTCCACCTGGCAGCACTTCGTGATGCCCGCCATCGCCCTCGGCTATTACGCCACGCCGGCGATCATGCGCCTGACCCGTGCCGGCATGCTTGACGTGCTGGCCGCGGATTACATCCGCACCGCGCGGGCCAAGGGCCTGAGGCCCGGGCGGGTGCTGTTCAAACACGCGCTGCGCAATGCACTGATCCCGGTGGTGGCGCTGGCTGCGGTGGAGTTCGGCTTCATGCTGGGCGGCTCGGTAGTGATCGAGACCGTGTTCTCGCTGCAGGGCGTCGGTCAGTTGGCCTGGGATGCCATTGCCCGGGATGACTTCCCGGTGGTGCAAGCCGTGGTGCTGCTGATCGCCCTGATCTACATCGTTCTGACGCTGCTGGCCGATCTGCTCAATGCAGTTCTCGACCCGCGCATTCGCGTGCGCTAGGAGGTCCTATGACCACTGTGACTACTCTGGCTCTCAACGAGCCCACCCTGCCCGTCACCGGCCTGCGCCGCACGTTGCGCAAATGCCTGCGCCACAAGGGCTTCACCCTGGGCGCGGTGTTGTTGCTGCTGATTGTGTTGGCGGCGTTGTTCGCACCTTTGCTCGCCCCTCACGACCCCTATGCCCAGGACGTGGTGCAGCGGATGAAACCGCCGGTGTGGATGGCCAAGGGCAGCTGGGACAACATCCTGGGCACCGACAAGTTGGGCCGCGATTACCTGTCCCGGCTGTTGTTCGGCGCGCGGATCTCGCTGTTCATCGGCTTCGCTGCCGCGATCATTTCCGGGGCCATCGGCACGGTGATGGGCCTGGTCGCCGGTTATTTCGGTGGCAAGACCGACGCCGTCATCAGTTACCTGATCACCACACGTTTGGCGATGCCGGTGGTCATGGTCGCGCTGGCCTCGGCGTCGCTGCTCGGCGGTTCGCTCAAGGTGGTGATCATCCTGCTTGGCTGCCTGCTGTGGGACCGGTTCGCGGTGGTGGTGCGAGCGGCGGTGCAGCAGATTCGCGATGCCGAATATGTAGCTTCGGCGCAGGCGCTGGGTTGCTCGACCCTACGCATTCTGGCCAGTGAAATCCTGCCCAACGTCCTCGGCGCGCTGATCGTGGTGGCCACCCTGGAGATGGCCCACGCGATCCTGCTGGAGTCGGCCTTGTCCTTTCTCGGCGTCGGCGTGCAACCGCCCATCCCGTCCTGGGGGTTGATGATCGCCGAAGGCAAACCGTACATGTTCTTTTCCCCTTGGGTGATCGCCATTCCCGGTGTCGCGTTGATGGTGCTGGTGCTGGCGATCAATCTGCTGGGTGACGGCATCCGTGACCTTATCCTGCCTGACGGCCGCAACTAGGAGGCTCGCGCCATGGCACTTCTGCACGTAGAAAACCTGCGCGTCGACATCCCGCTGGAACACGGCATGCTGCATGCCGTGAGGGGGCTGGACCTGCATTTGGAGCGCGGCGAGATGCTGTGCATCGTTGGTGAATCGGGCTGCGGCAAATCCCTGACCTCATTGGCCCTGATGGACTTGCTGCCGGGCAAGGCGCAGCGCACCGCCACGTGCTTGACCCTCGATGGCGTAGATCTGCTGGCGCAGAGCGAACGGGCCATGTGCGATGTGCGCGGCAACCGCATGGCAATGATCTTTCAGGAGCCCATGACCTCCCTCAACCCGGCCTACAGCATCGGCGATCAACTGGCCGAAGTGCTGCGCCAGCATCGCAAGGTCTCCTACAAGGAAGCCCTGGTGCGTGCCGGGCAGATGCTGGAAAAGGTCGGCATCAGCAATCCTGTGGAGCGCTTGCGCCAGTTCCCTCATCAGCTGTCTGGCGGTTTGCGCCAGCGGGTGGTGATCGCCATGGCGCTGATGTGCGAGCCGGACCTGATCATCGCCGACGAGCCGACCACGGCCCTGGACGTGACCGTGCAGGCGCAGATTCTGCGGTTGCTGCGCGATATCCAGAAAGAGACCGGCACGGCGGTGATCTTCATCACCCACGACCTGGGCCTGGTGGCGCGCATCGCCGACCGCGTCGCGGTGATGTACGCCGGCGAGGTGGTGGAGGCCGCCAGCGCCGCGCAGCTGTTCGGCAACCCGCAGCACCCCTATACCCGCGGGCTGCTGGAAAGCATTCCGATCCCCGGCCGAACTCGACCAGGTCAGCCGTTAGGGTCGATTCCGGGGCTGGTGCCCAGCCTGGTCGGCGAGCAGCAAGGCTGCGCCTTTCGTAACCGCTGCAGCCAGGCCGATCAGACCTGCCTGCAGACCGAGCCGCAACATGAAAGCAGCGGGCATAGCGTGCGCTGTCATTTCGCCCAGCCGCCTGAGGCTCACCCTCATGAACAGCTGCTGCAACGCAACGGAGGTGTGCAATGAGTCGCGACATAGCCCTGGAACTGTGTGACATCCGTCGCGAATTCACTATCGGCCGCGGCCTGTTCAAGGCGCCCGCGACCTTGAAAGCGGTGGACGGCGTGTCCCTGCGCCTGATGCGCGGTGAAACCCTCGGCCTGGTCGGCGAGTCCGGCTGCGGCAAGAGCACCCTGGCGAAAATGCTCCTGGGCCTACTGCCACCGACCAGCGGTGATGTGCTGGTCGGTGGCAAGCACCTGACCGCCGCCGATCGCCGGCAGATGGCGCGCCACATTCAGCCGATCTTCCAGGACCCCTACTCGTCCCTCAACCCGCGCAAGACGCTGCGCCAGATCGTCACCCTGCCCTTGATCGTGCACGACATCGACCGCCCTGAAGAGCGGCGCAAAAAGGTCGAAGCCATGTTCGACGTGGTCGGGCTGCCCAAGCGGGTGATCGACAGCTACCCGGCGCAACTGTCCGGTGGCCAGCGCCAACGCGTGGCCATTGCCCGGGCCTTGATCATGCGCCCGGACGTGCTGATCTGCGACGAACCGACCTCGGCGCTGGACGTCTCGGTGCAGGCGCAGATCCTCAACCTGCTGCTCGAGCTGAAAAAGGAATTCGGCCTGACCTACCTGCTGATCAGCCACAACCTGGCGGTGATCGAACACCTGGCCGACCGGGTAGCGGTCATGTACCTGGGGCGCATCGTCGAGGAGCGCGAGCGCGCGGCGGTGTTCAGCCGCCCCGCCCATCCCTATACCCGCGCATTGCTGGACTCGGTGCTGACCCCGGACCCCTCCCTGGGCATCCCCGATATCGGCCTGCGCGGCAGCTTCCCCAATCCGATCCATCCACCCACCGGCTGCGCTTTCCATCCGCGCTGCCCGAAAGCCTTGCCGATGTGCAGCACCGTACCTGTGGATAAAAGCGCGGTCGACGGTGGTTCAGTCGCCTGCCATCTGAACGCCCAGCCCTCCCATCCTCTGGAGTTGATAGCCTCATGAGTCGCGCCCTGGCCATTGATTACGCAAGTGAACACTTCGACAACGGCGAGTTTCTCGCCCTGCTGCAGCGCAGCGTCGCCCACCCCACCGAGAGTCAGGAGCCCGAGCAACTGCCTGAGCTGTACCGCTACCTCGAGAGCTTTATCACCCCGCACCTGCGGGCCTTGGGTTTCGACACGGCGATCTACGACAATCCGGTCGAAGGCCGCGGGCCGTTTCTGATTGCCACACGCATCGAAGACCCGGCACTGCCGACCCTGCTCAGCTATGGCCACGGTGACGTGGTGCGTGGCTACGCGGCGCAATGGCGCGAAGGCCTGTCGCCGTGGCAGGTCGTGGTCGACGGCGAGCGCTGGTACGGCCGCGGTACCGCCGACAACAAGGGCCAGCACCTGATCAACATCACCGCTCTCGAGCAGGTGCTCAAGGCGCGGGCCGGCAAGCTCGGTTTCAACACCAAGCTGCTGCTGGAAATGGGCGAGGAAGACGGCTCGCCTGGCCTGGGGAAATTCTGCGCGGCGCACCAGACGGAGCTGGCGGCGGACATCTTTATCGCCTCCGACGGCCCGCGCCTGGCAGCGGCGCGCCCGACGCTGTTCCTTGGCTCGCGCGGCGTGTTCAATTTCGAGTTGACCGTGGACCTGCGCGAAGGCGCACACCACTCTGGCAACTGGGGCGGCCTGCTCGCCAATCCGGGCATCGTGCTGGCCAATGCCATCGCTTCGCTGGTGGACAAGCAAGGGCGTGTGCAGGTGCCGGGGCTCAAACCGCAGCAGCTGCCAGACAATGTGCGCACGGCACTGGCGGATATCGACGTGGGGTCCGGCCCCGGCGACCCCGAGATCGATCACCAGTGGGGCGAACCCGGGCTCAGCGCCAGTGAAAAGGTCTTCGGCTGGAACACCCTCGATGTGCTGGCGTTCAAGACCGGCAACCCGCAGGCGCCGGTGCACGCGATCCCCGGCAGCGCCTGGGCGCTGTGCCATATCCGCTTCACTGTCGACAGCGACTACCGCACCTTTATCGATGCCATTCGCGCCCATTTGGATGCCCATGGCTTCGATACGGTGAAGGTCGCGCAGACGCGCATGGACGTGATGCACGCCACCCGCCTCGACCCCGCCAGCCCTTGGGTTGGCTGGGCGCTGGATTCGCTCAAGCGCACCACCGACAAATCCCCGGCCTTGCTGCCCAACCTCGGTGGCTCGCTGCCCAACGACGTGTTTTCCGAGATTCTCGGTCTGCCGACCCTGTGGCTTCCGCATTCCTACCCGGCCTGCTCGCAGCACGCGCCCAACGAACACCTGCTGGCGCCGGTGGTGCGCGAAAGCCTGCAGATCATGGCCGGTATTTTCTGGGACCTGGGCGATGAAGGACAGCGCCTGGTCAAGGAGGCCAGTTGATGAACGAGGCCATCAATTGGCTGGCCGAGCAGCAGGAGCCTATGCAGGAGTTGTTGCGCAGCCTGGTCGATACCGATTCCAACAGCTATGACAAGGACGGTGTCGACGCTGTGGGTGCGCACCTGATCGCGGTCTTGGCGCAAGGCGGGATCAGCGTGCAGCGTACTGCGGTCGAAGGTTTCGGTGACTTGTTGCTGGCCGAGCTACCGGGGGGTGCTCAGCCGCCGGTGCTGCTGCTTGGGCACCGGGATACGGTGTTCCCCAAAGGCACTGCAGCGACGCGCGGCTACTCCAACAACGGCACCCTGGCGTTCGGGCCTGGGGTCGCGGACATGAAAGGCGGCCTGGTGCTCAACTGTTTTGCGTTGCTGGCCTTGCAGCGCGCAGGGCCGTTGCCCTTCCCGGTGAAGGTGCTGTTCACCGGTGACGAGGAGATCGGTTCGGGTACCGCGCGTGGCTATATCGAACAGGTTGCCCGGGGCGTGCAGGCGGTCCTCAACACCGAGCCGGGGCGTGTCAGCGGCAATGTGGTGAGTGCCCGCAAAGGCGGCGTGCGGCTGTTGATCGAGGTTACTGGTCGTGCTGCGCATTCGGGCGTCAATCACGCCGACGGTGCGAGCGCTATCGAGGCGCTGGCGCGCAAGGTGGTCAAGCTGCACGGGCTCACCGATTACGGGCGTGGGGTTACCACCAATGTCGGTTTGATGAGCGGCGGAACATCCAGCAATACCGTGGCGCCTTCGGCTACGGCGGAGCTGGATATCCGATTCGTCGAAGTGGCGCAGTGGGCGGCGATCAAGGCGGCCATCGTCGCCATTGTCGAAGAGCAGGAGGTGCCGGGCACGCAGGCGGTGTTGACCGAGTGCGCGGTATTCATGCCGATGGAGGGGCGGCACAGTCTGGATTTGCTCGATATCTATCGCGGTCAGGCGCTGGAGTTGGGGTTCAGCGTCGAGGGCGAGTTCACCGGTGGCTGTGCCGATTCGGGGTTCACCGCCAGCCTGGGGATCCCGACCTTGTGTGGCCTGGGACCGGTAGGCGGCAAGGTGCACACGGATCGGGAGTATCTGCAGTTGGATACCCTGGTGCCAAGGGCGCAGGCGTTGGTGGGGACTATTCTGCAGTTGGCCAAGCGCAGCCCGCTCTGATCATCGCGCTGCCTTGACCGGCCCCTTCGCGGGCAAGCCCTGCTTGTATGGTAGAACTTGAAGGGGTGGTGGGACGAACGCTAAGCATCTGACTGCGCCAACAGTACAGACCGTGGG